>DBXI01000059.1 GCA_002309255.1 Bacteroidales bacterium UBA1216
CGCAAGAAATTCATCTTCATGGATATCAAAGTAAAGAAATCTGAAAACTGAATACTGAAAACTGAATTCTTATGAAATCTGTAATGATAGTGTTTAACCAGGCCAATACAGGTCGTGTGGAATATATGTTGGATGTGTTGGGCATCCAGGGCTTTACGTTCTTTGAGCAGGTGCAGGGCCGTGGTACCAACGGTGGCGAACCGCGTCGCGGTACGCACGCCTGGCCAGAGATGAACTCGTGCGTGATCACCGTAGTGGATGATGAAAAAGTGCCCGAACTACTGGAGTCCATAAAAAAACTCGACCTCCGCAATCAGGAGGTCGGCGTTCGGGCATTTGTGTGGAACGTAGAGGCTATGGTTTAGTCTGAATGCTTTCAGACAACGGTGGGTATATACGTTCACTTCTTCTTGCCAGTATCGGTCTTGATGAGTGCCTTGGGTTTCTGCTCCAGCAGAGGCTTGGCGAGATAGTCAACTGTCTCTTCAAAATCCCAGTTAGAGCGTAAGGTTAACTTCTTGGGATAATAGTACACCGGCTCTGGTTGGCGTTTGAGCGACCAGTCGCCGGTTGTCCATTCTTTATTACCATCCGCATCGACATACAGCCTGATGTAGAAGCTCTTGGCTTCCAGGTACTTGAACTGCGTGCCTTGCTCACTGGCGGGCAGTTCGCGCAGCACTTGATCCTTCTCGTTGAGTACCTGCACGCGTATACGTGCATCGTAGGGCTCGAGTCGAATGGTCAGGGTGGAGTACTCCTCCAGCGAGCGCAGCTTATAGTCCGCCTTGAACGCATTGTTCGATATGCCGTACACATCGTGCATCGCGCCGGAGTCGATGCGCAGCGTATAGCTGTGCTCGGGTTGCAGATCGGCGCGCAGCATGAAGCGCAGACCCACTGAGTCCATCGGCTCCATGGAAAACGCCACGGACTTTAAGGTAGTGTCGATCTTCTCCAGAAGATGGATGCTATCCAAGGTATAATCCTTGAGCGGTGTGGTGGCGAACCATTCGATTGAGCGGTAGATATCGAACTTACCGGACGCGTTGCTCTTGATCTCCACCTTTCGGTTGGCCTCCTTGCGCTGCTTGGCCTCCAGGGCTTTCGCTGACAGCCGCGGATGGCGGTAGATAGCCTGCACCGTATCGGTGGTATCCACCAGCTGGTAGAGCGAGTCGGTCATCTTGTAGGTCATCAGAAAACGCAGACTATCCATCCGTATCGCCGCAGAGTCCGTGAGCCAGTAGATGAGTGTATCCTTGGTCTTGTTAGCCTGGCAGAGCATGTACTGCGTAAAGTCCACCCATGTAGAGTCCAACTGCGTGCTGTCCGGCGGCAGGGCGACAATCGTAGGCAGGCTGTCCTGCGGCGCGGAGAAGAGCAGGGTGAAGTAGTGTTGCTCCTTGTCGCGCAGGGCGCGGACGAAGTAGTGGCGCTGCTTGTTCTCCGTGAACAGACGCAGCACGATCGTATCCGGCACATGATACCATAAGGTATCATCGGGCAGCACCTCGCCGGTAACAGAATCGGGTTCGTGGGTAACGATGCTGTCGTACGCCAATGCCGGCGAGAACACCTCATCGGTGAATGCCAGCGCCTCGGATGGCTGGTACAAGTAATCCTTGCTCACATCGCGCAGGGCGTAGATGCGGTAGTTACCGCCGCGCATGTTCAGCACGCCGAAGTGTCCGACGCTGTCGGTCTTGGCTATGCGTGTGAACGGATAGGAGGCAAATGCGCTGTCGTGCATGCACTCGTGCACACCCACCACCACGCCTTGCACAGGGTTGAGGTCGACGGCATTGATCACGCGGCCGAACATAGCCAGCGTATCGATATGCTCGCCGGTGGAGAAGGAGAATGAGTAGTTGCCGAGAGGCACTTTCTCGTTGTTGTCGCATATAGCGCGACCGAAATCGATTGTATAGGTTGTGCTGTCGCGGAAGGGTTCCTCAAAGGTGACCGTCACCTTCTTACCAATGGCTTTCACCACCGGTGGCTGCTGTTGCGGCGGCGAGATCAGCACGTTATCCGCCACGTTGTCGAGCTGAACGTACTCATCGAACTGCAGTACGATCTGCTTGCCGGTGAAGTTACATGTGCCGTTCACGGGGGTCTCCTTCAGCAGTGTAGGCGGTATACTATCCTTTGGCCCGCCTTGAGGCCCTGTGCCGCGATTCGCGCAGCCTATGAGCACCATTCCAGCGCATAATAGTATGAACAGATAGCCATGCTTCATTGCTTACCTAACACTTCAAGTGCGCGCTGTAACTCCTTATCATGCTTTAGCATATACTCCGTGCGGCCATGCTGGTAGTAATAGCGCTCGATGATCTCTGCCTCCAGCATCTCGCTCACCTCGGCCTTATGGCGGGCAATAGCCTCGCGGAACGAGGGCTGCAACTGCGGCTCAAAGGCTTTCAGGGCGGCAATGGTAACTGAATCGAGGTCCTCGTGCTGCGCCATCTCCAACATATCATCGAAGTACTTGCTGGTCTCGGTCTCGTAACGGAAACCTTCCTCGTCCAGGAACACGCAGAAATCCTCGATATCCGCATCCGTCACCGCGAACTCTTTAGTCGGTGCTATCGAGTCGTGACTCAGCCGGTAGCGTGTGGCATAATCGAAGAACAACTGCTTGGTATATAGCGTGTAACTGATGTCCACCTTGCGTGTGGTGTCCGTCATTACAATGTCGGGCAGGATGCCACCTGTTGTATCTTTCTCCACCTTGCCCTGGTGCTTGCTGTAATCGATGGCCTGTATGCATCGTCCGGAGGGTAGGTAGTACTTGGCTGTGGTGAGCTTGATGTAGCCGTCGTAGGCTATCTGTCGTACGCTCTGCACCAATCCCTTGCCGAATGTGCGTTCGCCGATCAGCGTGGCGCGTTTGAGGTCTTGCAGACTGCCAGCAACGATCTCCGAGGCGGAGGCGCTGTTTTTGTTCACCAGCAGCACGACAGGCATATCGGGATAGGCGGCATCCTGCGTGGTGGAGTAGGTGCGCTCCGCCTGCTTGTTGCGGCCGCGGGTGGAAACGATCGTCTGCCCTTTACCAACGAACAGGTTGGCTATCTTAACAGCTTCGTCAATGATGCCGCCGCCGTTGTCGCGCAAGTCAAATACCAGTGCCGTAGCACCTTGTGCCACCAGCTCGTCCAGCGCCTTATGCACATCGTTGGCGGAGTTCTCCGTGAACTCGTTGAAGGCTATATATGCCACCTTATCGCCCACTATGCTGTAGTAACTCACGGCAGGCAGCTTGATCTCTTCGCGCTCCAGGGTGAAGGTCAGCGGCTCGCTTACACCGTAGCGCTGCACCTTGATCGTCAGCGTGGAGTGCGGCGTGCCACGCAACATGTCGCTCACCTCTGCTACAGCCTTGTCTGCCATCTTCTTGCCGTCGATCTCCAGGATACGGTCGCCTGCCATCAGTCCGGCTTTTTGCGCCGGCTTGCCTTCGTACGGCTCGGAGATGATCACGTACTTCGCGGCTTTCTTCTTGTCCTTCTTGCCGGCTTTTGTGCTGTCCGATTTCTCCTCGCGCTGCTGCACGATAGAGCCTATACCGCCGTACTTGCCGGTGGTCATCATCTTCAGCTCTTTGTCCTTGTCCTTGGGGTAATACACCGTGTAGGGATCGACCTGCCGTAGCATCTGATTGATGGCTGTCTCGGTCATCTTCTCGTAGGGTAGGGTATCCACATAGCTGATGTCCAATTGGCGAAGCACATCATTGAACACTGCAACGGATTGTTCGGCACGCGCCGACTTGCTCTGAGCATAAACAGAAGCAATACTCAGCAACCCGACAAATATATAAATTATACGTTTCATTTTCCTTTCTATTTAATGTGCAACAAATGCGAAAACGTCTGCTCCATGCTTCTTTAAGTCTCGCACCAATGACGAGCTGACGTGACTCAGTTCGGGTCGTGTGAACAGCGCCACGGTTTCTATGCCAGATAGTGCACGGTTAGCGTCTGCCAGCTGGCGCTCATACTCAAAGTCGGTCATTGACCGTACGCCTCGCAGCAACGCGCAGGCGTCTATCTCGCGGGCGAAGTCAACGGTCAGCGAGTGATAGACCGCTACGCGTACACGCGCATCGTCTTTATAGATTGTACGGATAGCCTCCACGCGCTCGCTTATGTCAGCCGAAGGCTTGTCCTGATTCTCGCCTATGGCGATCACTACCTCGTCGAAGATCTCCAAGCCACGCTTGACTATATCTGCGTGCCCGATTGTAAACGGATTGAATGTCCCTGCAAATAGTGCTCTTCTCATGTCTTTCAACTTTAAACTTTCAACAACACTAAACTCTAAACACTAAACTCTAAACTTTTCCTGTGATTTATCACAGGAGCCTCGTACATCTCGTGCAGTTTGTCCATCAGGAACTGCTCATCTTTGTTAGGCAGATGGATCTTAGCGAGCTGCTGCTGCAAGTACCGCTCGAACTCCTCGCCGCGTTCATAGAGCTCGTAAGCTTGGTGGATATGCTTGTCTATCATGTTGCATACAAGCTGTATCTGCTCATTGCGCGGCAGTTCTTTCACCTCCGGCTGTCGGCTGAGCAACTCGTCTATCTCGGGATTGATGCTCGGCGTGAGTCGATAGACAACGCGTCCTTTCTGTCCCTGGATGCCTACCTGCATGCTGATCAGGTCGTCCTTGCGGCTCTTCTTCCACTGCGGATTATCCCTTACCAGCTGCATCTCGCGCGCTTTGAGGTAATCGCAGGGGTCGTACTCGTAGTTGATTGATACGGGGCAGAAGTTCAGCTGCTTGACCGCCTCAAAGAAATCCTCGCTGCCCAGCGTGAGCATCTTCAGCACGGCGGTTTGCGTCACGTCGTTGCCGTCCTTGGCGCGTCCCTGGCGTTGTGCCAGCCAAATTGACTTGCCCTTGCGGCGCAGCATCTGAATATACTCCGACAGCATCTGCGATTGCACCAGTTGCTCGCGCGGCGGGACGTTACGGATCACCACAAAGCAGCGTAGCGTTCGCACCAGCGGCTCGATCCACCACTTGCCGAACAGGTTGTTGCCTATGCCTATGTACGGACGGATGCAGTACTTCATCCGCAGCCGCTCGCTCAGCCAAGCTGCATCCATGCATATGTCACGGTGGTTGGTCATGAAGAACGCCCCATGACAAATATCCTGTTCTATCCGTTTGCGTTCACCCAGATAGCTCAGCTCTATCCCGCTGGTCGTCTTTCGGGCTATACGCCGCAAGAACGGCAAGATAGTGATCCAATCGAATATCATCTGCAACCACTCCGTTCGATACGCTCGTATCTTTCTAAATTTATCCATGCTTCTATGCCTTTTTAGCAGCCAATCTTGGCTGCTATTCAATTGCTTTGTCCAATGCGGCGCAAGCGGCCTCACGATATGCGACCATCAGTCCTCCTGTGCCGAGTAGTGTGCCTCCGAAGTAGCGCACGACCACCACCAGCACCTGGTCCAGATTCCGTGCGTCTATGCTGCGAAGGATAGGCAGCCCTGCTGTACCGTGCGGTTCGCCGTCGTCCTTCGTCCGCCACAAGTTTTCGCCCAGGCGGTACGCGTAACAAACGTGACGCGCATCGTGGTACTTCTTCTTGTACCAGGCGATGCGCTTCTTTGCCTCATCCTCGTCCTGTATAGGTTCAGCAAAGGCCAGGAACTTACTGCCCCTGTCCTTGTATATCCCCTCTGCGGATTGTTGTATGCGTATGCGTTCGGACATATTACTTCTTTAGCAGGGCGAACTGCAGCACTTCGTCTATATCCTTCACGTAATGGAACGTCAGCCCGGTCACATACATCTCCGGTATCTCCTCAACATCTTTGCGGTTGTCCTCGCAGAGGATGATATCCGTTATGCCCGATCGCTTGGCAGCCAGTATCTTCTCCTTCACTCCGCCAATGGGGAGCACCTTGCCTCGCAGGGTCATCTCGCCTGTCATGGCTATACGCGGACGCACCTTGCGTTTGGTGAACGCGCTCACCATGGCTGTGGTCATCGTTATGCCGGCGGATGGACCATCCTTGGGTATCGCACCTTCCGGCACATGCAGATGAACGCTGTGCGTCTCTATGTCTTTCTGCGCTATACCGAGCTGTTCAGCGTGCGCCTTGATGTAGCCTAAGGCTATCGTAGCGCTCTCCTTCATCACATCGCCTAAGTTTCCCGTCAGGGTCAGAGTGGGGGATTTGGCCTTGCTCAGCGAGGTCTCGATGAATAGTATCTCACCGCCTACGCTCGTCCAAGCTAAGCCGGTTACTACGCCGTAGTAGTTGTTGTTCTCCCACATGTCGCGGTTGAACTTCGGCTTGCCCAGGTAGGTCTCTACATCTTCCAAGGTGAGCGACTTGTTATACTCTTCCTCCAGCGCGATCTTCGTCACCACCTTGCGGCAGATCGTGGCTATCTGGCGCTCCAGGTTGCGTACTCCCGACTCACGGGTGTAGTGGTCGATGATTTCGCCCATGATCTTCTTGCTTATCTTCAGATCGGTGGCTTTCAGTCCGTTGTTGTTCAGGCACTTGGGCATCAGGTGACGCTTGGCTATCTCCTCTTTCTCCTCTTGCAGGTAGCCGGTCATCTCTATGAGCTCCATGCGGTCGAGTAGGGGACGAGGAATCGACTCCAGGGAGTTGGCGGTAGCCACGAACAGCACCTTGCTCAGGTCGTAATCCACATCCAGGTAATTGTCGTGAAACGTGCTGTTCTGCTCCGGATCAAGCACCTCCAGCAGCGCACTTGTCGGGTCGCCCTTGTAGTCCGCGCCTATCTTGTCTATCTCATCCAGAACGAATACCGGGTTGCTGCTCTGCACCTTCTTTATGTTACTGATGATCCGTCCTGGCATCGCACCGATGTAGGTGCGTCGGTGTCCGCGTATCTCCGCCTCGTCGTGCAGTCCGCCGAGCGATACACGCGCGTACTTCCTGCCCAGTGCGGTAGCTATGCTCTTGCCCAGACTGGTCTTCCCCACGCCCGGAGGACCGTACAGGCATAGGATAGGGGCTTTCGTATCCTTGGTGTTGGCTATCTGCGTCTGTTTGAGTACAGCCAGGTACTCAATGATGCGCTCCTTCACCTTCTCCATGCCGTAGTGATCCTCGTCCAGCACTTTCTTGGCTTTGGGTATGTCGTAGTTGTCCTCCGTGTATTCGTTCCACGGCAGGTCGAGCATCGTCTCCAGATAGGTTACGTCCAGCTGATAATCCGACGAGTGTGACGACTCGCGCTCCACCTTCTTCATCGTCTCGTCAAAGGCGGTCTTTGCGTGCTCAGGCCAGTTCTTCTTCTCCGCACGTTCGCGCAGCGCTTTCAGCCGCTCGTTGTCGGTCTCGCCCAGCTCCTTCTGGATTGCCTCCAACTGATGATGCAGGAAGTACTCACGGTGCTCCTTGTTCATCTTCTCCTCGGCTTTCTCCTGGATTGCCGCACGCGTACGCTGCATCTCTGCCTCCTTCACCAGCAGCTGCAGCAGCGTCTCGCCGCGGTAGAGTAGGTCATCCGTATGCAGCAGTTGCAGCTTGTCCTCCAGAGGGAACTTGAAGTTGACGCAGATATAGTTGATCAGCACATCGGGCGTGTTAATGTTCTTGAGCATCAGTTTGGCTTCGGGGGGGAGGTTGGCAGCATGATCAATGATGAAAAGTGCCTGCTCCTTGATGTTCGTAGCCAGTGCCTGGAAGTTCTTGTCGCGCTTGCCGGGCATCGATTCGGGGATAGGTTTGATTCTCACGCGCCGTTGCGGACGTAGTGCCACATATTCCTCCATCACAATGCGTTGCGTCGCCTCCAGGATAGCCATCATACTACCGTCGGGCACCTCAAAGATACGCAGTACACGTGCCGCCGTTCCCCAGGGATGCAGATGTTCGGCTTGGGGCTCATCCACATTGGCATCCGTCTGCGTGAACACGCCGATGATCTCTTCTGACTTATACGCATGCTCTGCCAGCTTCATCGATTTGGGGCGCGACAATGTCACCGGCAGCAATACGTCAGGAAACAGAACCATGTTCTTCAGCGGCAGTACGGACACCACATCGCCGTCCTTCAACTCATTCGCATTTGCGCTGCCGTCCTGACCATCCACCAGCGGAACGAGCTGCTCCTCGCCATTGTCGCCTTCAAACGACAGACTCAGCATCAAATCATCAAAATCACTTGCCATATATTTTTGTCTTATATTCTGTAAAACATTATTTGAAAATCCTTGATCACTGCACACGCAAATAAGCGTGCCGTTACGCGCGCAATATTTTCAATACAAAAATTGTGCCGCATTCCTCTCATCTTCCCCCCGTATGTCAAATTGTCATGCAAATAGGAAAGTGTACATACAAATAGGAAAGTGTTCATACTAATTTCTGCACTCTTTTATTTGCATTATTTTACATAACATAAATTAGACTACACAAGTAGAACTTATGCATATTAGCTTGAAAAAGTAAGCAAAATGACAGGAGAATGGCTCGAATTAGTCTCGACAATGTCTCGAGTATTGTCTAGGAATGGCAGGTATATGACAGGTAAATGGCTCGAGAGTGTCTCGATGAAGTTGCACAGTATGATCTCGTTGGTATCTATCGTTCCTCGTATGTGCCGTCGGTGTAATAGACAATGATGCGCGCAATCTGGCGCTGCGATGGTTGCAGCAGATGTTGCACTTGCGGCGCTCTTGCCTGAACAAGCATATTGATTGCGGGAGATGGTAGCGTGCTACTGTCTGCCGTTTGTTCGGGCTCGAGCGGACGCATATCTCCAAAAAGCGTGGCTTGCGTCAAGCCGCCGTTTGGACGATACATGCTTCCGGTGCCCAGAAGCAGCCAATCGGAGCTGATGGTGCGGAAACGATTGAGAATACGCACGTAGATCTCCACTCCGGGTTTGTTCCTGCCGCCTAAGATATTCGATATTGTGCCGGCCGACACACCGATCTGTTCAGCGAACTGCTTTGCGGTGAGATTCTCAGATTCGATTATTTTGGCCAATCGTTCACGTTCTTCCATTTTATTCAATTCTCGCTAAAGTTGGACATATTTTGGTCATTTTGGAGCACGCCGTTACTCCGAAATCCGATGCAAAGTTACGAAAACTTTTTCACATTTGCAAATTTTTGGGCAGAAAAATTCACACGAGCATTTTTTCACAACACAAAACAAAAGAAGGACACAAACGAAGAGTGCAGACAATCCACAAAACACACAAAACAAAAGACTTATATAATATAGGCTTTGCATTAAGTAAATCGCAGATGTTACACACAATCAACATGTTTGCCAATCATAATAAGAAATGAGCATAGGCCAATATGGCCAGATTTTGGCAATCGGGCAGATTGCCTTTATTCAGTACTTTAAGTAATCGTGCGTAGAATTGATTTTCATCTAATTACGCATTGAGATAAGTCTATTGTGGAACAAAATCACAGGTGGTTTTGGGTGTTGGTGATGGGTTTTGTGTTGTGATGTACAGGTTGGTGAAGTTACTTATTCATGAGTGAATACCATATCGATTTGAATTGTGAAATTCACAATATAAAATTTTTGTTTTGTGATTTTGAGGATGCAAAAAACGGTAGTTTTCGGAGAGAATGTGGGGTGTTCTACCCTACTCTTTTGAAGTGGGAAAAAATTTCAAACTAGAGAAACGGGGATCAAGAGTAGTCGACAAATATCAAACAATTTTGCTTTAGTCAAAAAAGACCAAAGATGTCCAAAAATTTTATTTGTCAAATATAACCAATATTACCATAATTATTTTACTCACAGAGATGGCGGAGGTAGTAGTCGAAGATGATCGAACGGCGGGCAATGGTGTCCGGATACGGATGGGTGGCGAGATGGAGATTGGTTTGTCTGGATTGGGCAAAATTCCGTCTCATACGCAAATAATCAATTCTAGCGCGGATAATTGCGGTGAAATGTTTGGGTTTGAAGGTTACAAGTGCTTGAAATGCTGCAATGTAGTCAAGGACGAACCGACTGATCATCACTCTGCGTAGTTGTGGCTGCGGGAGATTCTTGTAGAGCATAAGCAGGTTGTTTCGGAAGTTAAGGTAGGTCTTACGTGGATTATCATATGCGAGTGCTCCTCCGCCGAGGTGATAGACTATGCTCTGGGGTACGCATACAAGATCGTATCCGCGGCTGTTGAGTCGCCAGCAGAGGTCGATCTCCTCCATGTGAGCGAAGAACTTGTCATCCAACCCGCCAATTTCGTTATAGAGCTTGGTACGGATGAAGAACGCTGCACCGCTGACCCAGAAAGCAGGTGCTATGGCGTCGTATTGTCCATTGTCGGGCGCTACATAGCTCATCATCCGTCCGCGGCAGAAGGGGTAACCGAGTGCATCGATATATCCTCCAGCAGCACCAGCATGCTCGAAGGTGACGGGCTGCGTGGCGTCTTGCTGATGGGCGAGTAAGGACTTATACGCCAGTACTTTAGGTTGTGCAGCTGCTACGTTAGGATGTTGCTGCATATAGGTGAGAATTGGCGTAAGCCACCCATCGGTGACCATCACATCGGAGTTGAGCAACACAACTATCTCACTATCCATCGCGGCTATGGCGCGGTTATAGCCCGACGCAAAGCCGTAGTTATCCGGAAAAGCGATGATGCGCAGGTGAGCCGCGCGTGCTTCGGGCGTATGCTCCATGCTATGCAGATAATCGATGGATGCGTCGGTTGAGCCGTTATCGACCACCACGACCTCCGTTTCCGGCTGAGTTGTGTGCGCCAGCACCGACGGCAAGAACTGACGCATCACGTCAGCACCGTTCCAGTTCAATATAACTACACTACATTTCATATTAGTCGAAAGACCGTGCTTCGCACTCAAAGACAAAAGAAAAAAGAATAGTATGTATCGTTCCTAATTAATCTTTATTCATTGAGCGCAGCAGAATCCCCCAAGATCTATGCTCGCGTGGGGTGTTTTGTAGCGGTCTTTGCTCTTTAAGCATGTGTTACCTGCGGTCTTTTATGTTTCCAGCGGTTGTGTGTCCAAAGCCAAAGGTGTGGTTGTTCGAGGATGTTCTGCTCCAGCAGACGCGCATATTCCTCGGTGATATGTTCGGGGCTCATGGGCATGAAAGTCATTGTGTAATAGCCTCTTTTGGGTGATTGGACGTAGCCGTAGAAACACGGGTATCCGAACTTTTGACTGAGCACCTCGCTGCCGTTGAGAAAGGCTGTATCCTGGTTGAGGAAGGTAGTCCAGACATGTGCGTTGCGGGGTGAGGGTTTCTGGTCGGAGAGCATGCCGTACATCGGTTTGAGGTCGGTGTCGCGGATCTGCAGCATGCGCCTGAGGAGCAGGTTCTTCTCTATGCACTCCCCGCCACGCTTACTGCGGATATCGAGCATCAGTCGGTCGAAGAAGGGGCTCTTGAGTCGGCGATAGACGTTGCACTCCTGTATACCCTGGTGCTGATGGCGCCGTCCGTAATCCGCCAACCACTCCCATGTGCCCAGATGCGCGAGCATCGTGATGGCTCCCCCCTGCGTGAGGCAGGCGTTTGTGAGGGCGTCCTCGTTGATGTACTGCATGTGTTCGCGCATCACGTGATCGTTCATCCCGTAGCCATAGATCGTCTCCACAATCAGGTCGGCGAACTGGTGATAGAAGCGTTTGCGTAGCGCCTTACGCTGCTGATCCGACCAATCGGGAAAGGCGTTGCGGATATTCTTATCCACAATCCTTTGGCGGTAGTGCATCACATGATACACCAGCGGATAGATCAGCCAATCCGCGAAGAAGTGATGCACGCGTAGCGGTAACTTACTCAGTATATAGAGTACGTTATGCTTCATCCTCCTCGCTATAGAAGCCGTTCTCTACACCGTACTGATACTCAGCGTCCTGGATGAGTTGCACCTGCACGGATGTGACGGGTACGTTGTCCAATTTGGCTTGCTCGAGGATGTACTGTAGCTGCTCCGTCTCATCGACATAGCCGTCCTTGTACTCGATGTCCTCCTCGTCGGGGTTCTCCTCAGCAAGACCAACCTTAACCAGGTAATCGTCCATCACGTCCAATACATAGAGGATATCGTCCTCTGTCAGTCCGTAGAGCTCATCAGCCGGCACAGTGCGGATAATATAATCCAGTAACTCGCGCTCTTGATCATCAATAATACTATTTGTCATTTGTGATTTGTTATTTGTGATTTAGATGAACATCCGTACAATTGTCAGGAAGATAGCCATGACGGGTGTTGCGAGCAGGAGGCTGTCGAATCGGTCGAGCACGCCGCCATGACCGGGCAAGAAACGTCCAGAGTCCTTGATGCCATAGGATCGCTTCAAGAGACTCTCCATCAGATCACCAAGTGTGCCAGCTGTGGTGGCTAACAATCCGAATCCCAATGCAACCCAGTACTTAGCCTGCGGATTGAGGCTATACTGCCATCCGTCGATGCAGTCGAACCATCCGCAGCGAGCGAGCAGCCAGGCTACGAGCAGCACGAACGCTGCGCCACCGATGAGTCCTTCCCAGCTCTTCTTCGGGCTGACGTGCGGTGACATCTTATGGTTGCCGTTCTTACATTTGGCGGTAAGCGAACCGACGCAGTAAGCACCGGTGTCGTTCACCCACAGCAGCACGAACAACGCGAGCAGCAGCCACCGGCTATATGCGAGCACTATGAGCATCGTGGCAAACGGCAGAGCGATCATCGCCTGTGCCTCGAGCAGATGCCCCCAGTGGGCTGCCGGTGAAGCTGAGGCGTACTGCGTAAGCTCATAGACGAATGCAATGAGCAGCACGAGAGCATAACAGAACAAGATGATCTGCGAGAGCGAGGTCTCGTACACATTGTTGGTAGCGATCAGCCTATCGGCGAACTGCCACACGCCTACTCCGCCGAACAGCAGCAGGTTAAGCACCATGCCGAAGAGACGTGTATAACGCGGGTCGCCTGTTATGGCGTGGAACTCGCGCACGGCGAGCGTACTGACAACGGCAAAGATGACCGCAAAAGCCAGCGGATGAACCAAGATGGCTGCCACGACCACTGCCACATATACAGCTCCGGAGAGAGTGCGTTGAGTGAGATTATTCATTTTACTTGGTTATGGGTTACGGGTTATGGGTTAGAAGCCGAAGCTCAGTCCCATGACTGCTGTTATGTTCTTGCCCTGCATGAACGCTGGTGTGAACTTATTGAGGTAATACGTCTTCAGCTCTTCGCCAGCAAGCTCCATGCTGGTGCCATCAGCGTTCCATCCACGATCCTCGCCGATGATGCGTGGCGAGGTGGGGCTATACGCGCGCGCGTGATTATATATAATGTCCACGTGCGCGTAACAGTTATTGAACACCTCATATATGGCGCGGAACTTGAGCTCATCGTTGCGCCAGATCTTCTCGCTGAATGGTTTCTGCGCGATGATCGGGTTCTCGACACGCGTGCCAGCTATGTAACGGCGGATGTAGTCGTACTTGCGGTACTTGGTGTCCTGCGTGTAATCGAGCGTGAGCCTTAGGCTGCGCGTGGGACGATAAGATAAGCCGACATAGATCGATTGCGCGTTATCGCCCATGTAGTGCCCCATGTTGTAGGTGTTCGAGGTGTAGTCGAGCACGCTGATGGAATGCGTATAGGTAGCTATATACGAGCGCATGAACTCACCCTTCAGGCTCAGTCCGTTCACCGGCCATCCGCTCCACTGGAAACCGACGAGGTAGGAGAAGGGGTTGTTCTCCTTGTTCTTAGGACTGACGCGTGCCGCCTTGAACTCATCGAGGAAGAACGTGCCGTACAGTCGCAGGTGATCGGTAGGTCGGATAGTGACGGACGCAAACACCTGCGAGTTCTGATTCTCGGAGTTGATGCCCTTGGTGAGCAGGTGGTCGAGCGACTTGAAGAACGCGATGGGTATGAAGTACGCCGCCTGCACGTTGCGCTCGGAGTAGATGATCGAGTTACCGATGGAGAAGTGGATGTACTTGATGGGCTTGAAGGTGAACAGGTTAGCCGCCATGAACTTGTTCATCGGTCGGTAGTGGCGGCGCGTCACATCCTCCTCGTATCGCTCGTTGTAGTAGTACGTTGAGTCGAGCACGTTGCTCACGAGCCATGCGTGGAAGTAATCGAACTGGAACCACTTGCACGGCGTTAGCTGCAGTGTGAGCATCGGAACTGCGGGGTTGTGCGCCGACAGGATGGTTGAGCTGAGCTGTGCATCACCCCACTGCAGCCGTTCGCGCTCCACGGCTATGCGTCCCCACCAGGTGTAAAGCGCTACGCCGCCGCGCGAGTCTGAGAAATCGCCACCGTAGTTAGCCTCCTTGTACTGCACGCCGGGCAGGTTGTGCAGGAACGTCGGCTGCGTGAGCCGCGCACCGTAGAGCCTGTCGTACGACGAAGGGAAATAGGTCTTGCTCAACAGCGATCCGTTCCATGAGTTGTCGCGCAGCGCCCCCCAGATGCTCAGGTGTCCGGCTATATCCATCTGTATCTCCGCTCCGTACCAACGATGGGTGATAGCACCTTTCTTCGACGCATACAGATTCATTCCCAGGATGGGTCGTAAGCGCATCTTGAAGATCTTGTTCTTGGTCAGGATATGCAGCGAAGGATCGGCCAGCGAGAGGTTGGACACCGACGTTATCCACTGCGTGACGTGCCTGTGTCCATAGGAGTGATAGACGGGCAGTGTGTCCAGTTCGAGCGCATAATCCTGCAGGTAGAACAGCAGATCATCCTTCTGCCGCCGCGATAGCAGACTGTCCTTGAGTTGCGCGGTGCACAGCATCGTAGCTATCTGCTTTCGGTTATATGGGCGCACGGCCTCCGTGAGGTCGATGATACCATCGGTAGCCAACTCGTCGAGGAAGTCGTACACCTCCGTATATTCCAGTGCCTCGGGCATCACTTGCGCCTGCGTGAGCGTGGCAGGGATCAGCAATACTAACAATAATAGATACTTACGCATGCTATCGGGGATAAGAATAGCCAAGATTGGTTTCCGAATGTTACTTCTTCTTGGCCGGCATATAGCGTGCGTTGAGCGCCGAAACGACCTCAGCAGTGATGTCGTACCCCTCAGCAGAAAGGAGGATATTGTCCTTGGCGTTATTGGAGAAGATCATCTGATAGCGTCCCTCTGCGTTAAGTTCCTTGAGGAAGCTGAGGATAGTGTCGGCGAGTTGCGCCTGCAGCTGCTGATTCTCGAGCATGATCTCCTGCGTGAGTTGTGCTTCGCGTTCCTCCAGATCCTGTTGTTTCTTCAGTATGCGCTGCTGCTCGCTCTCTGCGCGCTGACGGCTCAGGAAGGCGTTGTTCTCCAGTTTGCGCTGGAAGTCGGCCATCTCGTTCTGCAGGGTGCGTGCCTTCTGGTTGAGCTCCAGACGAGCGTTCTCCTGACGGGTCATGAGCTTGTCCTGTGCTTCGAGTGCAAAGGTGTAACCTTGCAGGATCGAGTCGAGGTTAACGAACGCTACGGGCAGTGCGCCCTCCTGTGCCGCAGGTGCTACAGCAACCTCCGGCTTGGCGGTCGGCTTAACGGCAAAGATGATTACAAACAGCGCAGCTACAGCTGCTACTAAGATTACATTGATTGCAATTTGAACTTTATTCATTGTTTTAAAATTTAATATTTTCGTGATGACGACACGGCTTTGTTATAGATCATTGACATTGAGTCGCAGCGGGTTACCTCGTTGTGCTTGTCTGTCCTGCGATCGCGTGCATCCTACCCCGCGCTCGTGCATGGCCTTGTTTTGTCCTACGTCTTGCGAATGGAAGGTGCCGTTCTTCTTTAGTATTATTCGCGCGCACATACCCAGGATGCCTACACCTAACAGGATAGCTGATATGATGATTGCTTTAAGCATATTTACCTTTCAGTTTTCACCTTTCAATTTCCTTAGATGGTGTCGATGAATGATTTCTGCTTGCGGTTGAACATCATGATACCTATCAGTAGCAGTACGGCGATGATAGCTGCGCTGTAGCCGAGCGCCTGCCAGCTGAACTCACCTGCGCCGTAAGCACCGAACTTGAAGGATTCGATGATAGCGGTCATCGGGTTGACAAGCATGATCTTGTGCAGCGTGGGGTTGGTGACATAGCTGAGCGGATAGACGATAGGCGTTGCATACATCCACAGCGAAACGAATACGCCGAAGAAGTTCGTCAGATCGCGGTACTTGGTGGTGAGCGAGGATACGATCAGTCCCAGTCCGAGTGCCAAACCCTGGATCATCAAGATCAGCACAGGGAAGAGCAACAGGTACCAGTTCGGGCACAGGTTAACGCCCTTGAACACGAACATCAGGTACACGATCACGAACGTACCTATCTGCAGCGAGAAGCGGAAGAGCTTGGACATCACTACAGACACCGGCGAAGCCAGACGCGGGAAATAGACCTTACCGAACAATCCGGCATTGGTCTGGAACGTGCCGGACACGGCAGTCAGACACTCGGAGAAGTACTCCCAGAGGCATATACCGCTCAGGTAGAACACAGGCTGCGGGATATCGTCAGTCGGGATCCCGGCGATACGGCCGAACACCACGATATACATGAACATCGAGAACAGCGGCGAGATGAAGTACCACCCCATGCCGAAGATGGTCTGCTTGAACTGCACAGTTATGTCGCGCTTGATGAAGAGCCAGATCAGGTACTTCTTCTGCCACAACTCACGCAGACCCAAACCTTTGGCGTGCGAGCTTGGCGAAATTTCTGTTGTCCAATATTCTTGTGTCATACTGTATCCATGAAACTTTTTTGTACCTTATTGAACAACATAAGGCCAAAGATTAATAATACGAATGTGAACGCGGCGCTGTATGCGAGCCACAGCCACGAGAACTGTCCTTGTCCTAGCAGCGAGTACTTGATGGCCTCCATCACGGGTGTAACGGGGTTAAGTGACATAGCCATGTGCAGTTTCTCATTAGTGACCATGCTGAGCGGATAGATCACGGGCGTGATATATACCCACAGCGAGATGATCTTGGCGAGCATGATCTGCAGGTCGCGGTACTTGGTGGTGAGTGATGAGAAGATCATACCAAACCCCACGGACATGAGTGCCAGCAACACGATGAACAGCGGGAAGAGCACCACCTGCCAATGGATGACGAGCTCGGTGCCGGTGGCTACATAGTAGATGTAGAAGGCAGTGAAGATAGCCAGTTGGATAGCGAACGTGAGCAGGTTGGTCGTCACTGCCACCAGCGGCATGATGATGCGTGGGAAGTACACTTTACCGAAGATAGCTGCATTGGTTACGAACGAGTTGGATGTTGCGCTCAGACAGCTGGAGAAGTACCCCCAGACGGATATACCCAACAGGTAGAACAGGATAGGCGGGATCCCATCGGTAGGAATATTTGCAATCCCGCCGAACACCGCCACATACACGATCACGGACAGCACCGGCGTGATGATGAACCACAATGGACCAAGGACGGTCTGCTTGTAGGCCGTGCGGAAGTTGCGATCAACGAACAAGAGGAACATATCCCTGTACAGCCAGATCTCTTGCCAATCCAGCGCCAGAAGTTTGTCCTTGGGGGTGATTACGATTTCTTTTGTATTAGCCATTTATTCTTCTATTATAACATTCAATCGTATTGTGCATGAGCATCGCAACGATCATCACGCCTACTCCGCCTGGTACGGGGGTGATGAACGAGGCTACATCCTTGCATGCCTCAAAATCGACATCTCCTGTAAGACTGCCGTCAGGCAGACGGTTGAGTCCGGCGTCAAAGACTATTGCTCCCGGGCGTATGCAATCGCGCGTGATCAGTCCGGGTTTGTCAGCGCCTACAATCAAAATATCCGCCACGCGGCACGCAGCCTGCAGATCGTATGCATCGGAGCGCACAATGGTTACCGTGCACTGCTTGTCCTTCAGCAGCTTGGCCATCGGTTCGCTTATAACATCGGTCTCGCCGACCATCACGGCGTGCTTGCCGCTCAGGTTAACTCCTGTGGATGCCAGTAGCGCCATCACGCCCTTGGCCGTGCATGCTATAGGGCAGCCATAATCGGGCACAGGCGCGTTGATCGTAGCTGCATGATCGGGCTGCGCAGGCTGACGGAGCAGGAGGCTGATGTTGTCGGGGTGGAAGCCATCGGCATCCTTCTCCGGAAGGATGGTGCGTATGACCTTCTGCTCACTTATATGCGCCGGCAACGGCAGTTGTACCAGAATAGCATCTACATCCTGATCGGTGTTGTGCTTGTCGGTCAATCGGCAGAGCTCCTGCTCGCTGATACCTGCAGGCAGCAGGATGTGCTGCGTACGTATATGACAACGCTCTGCGGCACGCATCTTGTTGCGCACATACACCGTCGATGCCGGATCATCGCCCACCTGAATGATGACCAGATGAGGCGTGCGCCCATACTTGGCAGCCATGGCATCCACCTGCTGCAGCATGGATGATTGCATCTGTGCGGCTATGTCCTTACCTGAGATTACCACCTATTCTCCTCTAAACTCTAAACTACTTCTTTTTCTTCTTCTTTCCCCAGATGATCGAGTTCGGCTGCTCGCGTATCTCTTGCATCAGGCTGTCAGCCGTCTGTATAGTGCCGTTGACGTTGTTGTACAGACTGTTGTCATGCAGCAACATACCTACTGTACCATCCGTACTGTTCGCCGTTGTGATGAGGGTGTTGACGTTGGCTATGGCGGAGTCTGCGCGTGCGACGAGGGCGGCTATATCCGCCTCCGATGCATTCGTCGACAGTTTCTTCAAGTCAGTAAGTACGCTATCCACCTGACTCACAATAACCGGCAGGTCGTTCTTGAGGATGTTATCGAGTTTATAGGACGATGCTTTGAGCGATGCTACCATCGCGTCGGCGTTGGCGAGGATGGTATTCAGGCGATCGCCCTCCAGCTGTCCGTTGACGTTATCCACCAGTTGGCGGACGGAGTACAGCGCACTGTCAACGGATGCCAGTATGGTGCCACGAAGTTCGTCGATCATCGTGGGCTGAACACTCGTGGGGAGCTCGCTGTGGGCAGGTATATCTGCCAGATCAGCGCCGGAGGGTATCAGCACCTCAACAGCAGTCCCGCCAAGCAGACCATCAGGAATAAGTCGCAGACTACTGCCGTCCACGACGCGGATGTCCTTGTTCAGCGATACGACGATAGTGAATGCGGTGTCCTGCGTGAAGTCGTAGCGGATGGTCTCCACCTGTCCCACTTTGTAGCCGCGCACATACACTGGCGCTTGTTCAACCAAGCCCCTCATCTCCACGAACCGTCCGCTATAGGCGTGACTGGGATTGAATATGTTCACTCCTTTCAGGAACTTAAACCCAAAGTACAGCAGGAACAGGCACAATGCTGCCAGCAACCCTACTCTAACCTCTCTTGATATCTTCATGTGTTTTGTATTGTAGCAGCCAAACAAAGCTGCTTTATTTATTACTTCTGTAGTTCAATTGCTTGCTTGACGGGTATCTGCTCATCGCCGCGGAAGGCCACCACTACGCAGTCGGGGAATTTCTGCTTAACGGATGCCTGTAGTTTCTTGGCCTCGGCGTAAGTCTTGCAATTGCCGTACATGTACTTGTACCATACGCCGTCTTTCTTGAAGGTGCAGTTCTTGAGTCCCTTGAATGTCGGGTCGTTTTTCTTGAGTTGAGATTTGGTGCTGAATATCTGCACTTTGTAGGTGATGGTCTCCTTCACATCCTTGCTGAGCGTACTGAGTTGCTCTTTCGTGGTTGGCACCTTCACGCTGTCGGAAGCGAGCACCGGCACGTTCTTGCCCGGGCGGTAGAACTGTGCAAAGGCGCGGAAGATCGATCGAGCTATTCCCACCTTTCCCGCGTCGCTGGCCAGGAAAAGCTCCTCGTCGCGGTTGCTGATGAATCCCATCTCCACGAGCACTGAGGGGCAAGCCGTACGTAGCAGTACGAGGAACGCCGCCTGACGCACGCCTCTGTCGCCGCGCTTGAGGCTGTCCACGAACTGCCGTTGCACCAGCGTAGCGAACTGCAACGATTGATTCATGTAGTCGGATTGCAGCAGGTCGAACATGATATAGGAGTCAATGCTGTTCGGGTCAAAGCCCTCGTACGAGCTTTGGTAATCGGACTCAAGCTTGATTACCGCATTCTCTCGCATGGCTATGTCCATGTTGTCTTCCATGCGGTCCGTACCCAGGATGAATGTCTCTGCGCCCGATGCGGTGCGGCTTTCCGAGGCGTTGGTATGGATGGAGATGAACAGGTCGGCCTTGTTCTTGTTGGCTATGTCGGCGCGCGTACGCAGCGGGATGAACACATCTGTTTGGCGCGTGTAGATCACATCCACCTCTGGGTAAGCCTCCTTGATCATACTACCCAGTTGCAGTGCTACGTTCAGGTTCAGCGTCTTCTCCCGCGAAGAACGCCCGATAGCCCCCGGGTCATCGCCGCCGTGCCCCGCATCAATCACCACCGTATATGCGTGCAGCGGCAGGCTCATAGCCAGGAAGAGGATTATGTTTGTCAGAACTCGTTTCATATCGTTTTGTGATTTGTGCGTTTCTTATATCTGCTCGCGGATCAGGTAATCGTTTCTGCTCTGCGAGTTACGAATGATCAGTTCTCCCAGGAAGCCCGCCAGAAAGAGCATGCAGCCCAGAATCATCATCAGTATGCTGACATGGAAGTACGGGTTAACCCCCAGCAGCATCGATGTGCCTATAGTGCACAGCGCATGTATCTTCATCCCCACCACCACGCAGATGGCTATAGCGCCAATAAGGAACATCAAGCTGCCCACTAGGCCGAAGAAGTGCATGGGCTGCTTGCCGAACTTGTTCAGGAACCAGATGGTCATCAGATCCAGATAGCCGTTCACGAACCTATTCATGCCGAACTTCGACACGCCGAACTCCCTCTTGCGGTGCTGAACAACCTTCTCGCCTATCTTGGTGAATCCGGCGTTCTTGGCCAGATACGGGATGTAGCGATGCATCTCGCTGAACACCTCAATGTTCTTCACCACATCGCGCCTATAGGCCTTCAGTCCGCAGTTCATGTCATGCAGCTGTATGCCTGTCACGCGTCGCGCTGTAGCGTTGAAGAGCTTTGACGGCAGGTTCTTCGTCAGCGCATTGTCGTAGCGTTTCTGTTTCCAGCCGCTCACCAGGTCATAGCCCTGCTCGGTGATCATCCGGTAGAGCTCGGGGATCTCGTCGGGCGAATCCTGCAGGTCGGCATCCATGGTGATCACCACCTCGCCTTCCGCTGCCTTGAAGCCGCAGTACAACGCGGCACTCTTGCCGTAGTTTCGACGGAAATAGATGCCATGCACGGTAGCATTGTCTCTTTTCAACTTTAAACTTTCACCTTTCAACTCCTGAATCACTTGCCACGAGTTGTCGGTCGAACCGTCGTTGACGAAGATAATCTCGTACGTGAACTTGTTCTCCTTCATCACCCGTGCTATCCATTCATACAACGACGGAAGAGACTCTGCCTCATTGTACAAGGGTATTATAACAGATATATCCATTAGCCTTGTGTACTGATATTGATCAGTTCTTTTTCATTAATTACGTATATGTCTTTCCCCTCCAGGCTTATCAGCCCTTCCTGGGCGAATTGCGACAGTGTGCGGATGGCGTTGGCTGTGGTCATGTTGCTCATGTTAGCCAGATCCTCTCGCGTGACATGGGCAGCCAGCGTGTGACCGTCCTCTGCATAGCCGTAGTGCTCTATCAGCGAATGAATAGCCTCTGCCAGACGTCCGCGCAGATGCTTTTGCGTCAGGTTAACCTGCCGCATATCACTCATCGCCAGGTCGTGCGCCATATCCTCCAGCAGGCGGTAGCAGAAATTATTATTACGCAGCATCAGGTCGTGGAATGCCTCGGTATCAACACTATAGAACACGCACTCCTCCAGCGCGCTCGCGCAGGTCGTATGCGTGTCGCCAGCTATAGTAGAGCGATAGCCGAAGAAGTCTCCGGGCTTGTGCAGACGGATAATCTGCGGACGATTACCCAAGGCCTCGATATAGATGCGCACTTTGCCGCTAACCAGCAGCAGCACTCCGTCAGGCGTGTCACCCTCGCGGTAGATAATCTCGTTCTTGCGATACATCACCAGGCTAAGATGCGATTCAACATACAACCGCTGCTCAAACGTCAGGGTTGCCCATATAGGGTTGATCTCCCAAATAGGAGGAATGTCCAGTGCAATTTTACGCTTTATCATTTCTTACAATTTGATAAGTTACCAATATTTATACCTAAAAAAGACATTTCGGGCGCAAAGTTAATAAAAATTTTTCAATTTTGCAAATATTTATGACTTTTTTTGCATTTTTTGTTAAATTATTTCATTTTCGAACAAGCGTTCCACTATTTTTTTGTATCTTTGTATCGCTTTAGAGTGAAAAAAGCAATAATCGTACCAAATTGAGCATAAAATTAAACAAAATAGAAAGAATGGAAAAAGAATTAGAGACACGCCACTACTTGGAGTTCCTTCAGGGGACGATGCATCGTCGTTGGAACAATCTCGCGTTGGCTGATTTTGACGGTGCTAACCGCTACAACTACTCCGATCTGGCTCGTGAGATTGAGCGTCTTCACTTGACCTTCGAACTGATGGGTGTTAAGCCCGGCGACAAGATTGCAATGTGCGGTCGTAACTGCGCCAACTGGGCTGCAACGTTTTTGGCTGTAGTATCGTACAAGGCCGTAGTGGTCAGCATACTGCCTGACTTCACCGGCGAGGGCATCGAGGGGTTGGTCAATCACTCCGACGCAGTGCTGCTATATGTCGGCCCTAATGTTCGTAAGAAGATCAATGCCGCCAATATGCCTAATCTGAAGGCTGTGGTGTTCATGGACGAGCACTCGCTGGATTTCGTGGCTAACGACAAATTGAAGAAGGCCTTTGAGTCGGTCAACGATGCACTGAGCAAGAAATTCCCCAACGGCGTGCCGGTAGACGTGGTGGATGCCTACCCGACGGACAACATGAACGATCTGGCGATCATCAACTATACATCCGGCACAACATCGGCGCCTAAGGGTGTTATGCTCACCAACCTGAACCTGTCCGGCAATGTGGACTTTGCTGCGCATCGCATCCCGCACCTTCCTGGGGATGCAGAGCTCTCCATGCTGCCTATAGCACATATGTTCGGACTGATGTTTGAGTTCCTCTACCAGTGCTGCGACGGCGCCGAGACCTACTTCCTGACCGGTGCACCTACCCCGTCGGCGCTCATGAAGGCGTTCGCCGAGGTGCATCCGTTTATGATTCTCACAGTACCTCTGGTCATCGAGAAGATTATCAAGAAGAAGGTGCTGCCTGTTATCAACAAACCGATTATGAAGATCCTGTGGCACACGCCGGGTATCCGTCTTATCATCCGTAACAAGGTCAAGGAGAGCCTCATGCAGGCATTTGGCGGTAAGCTACGCTTCCTAATCATCGGTGGTGCGGCGCTTAACGGAGAAGTAGAACAAGTGCTCAAAGATATCAAGTTCTGCTACTGCGTCGGTTATGGTATGACTGAGTGTGCACCGTTGATCTCGTATGAAGATTGGTGGAAGTACAAGTTCCACAGTTGCGGTAAGGGCTTGGAGCAGTGTCGCGTACGTATTGACAGCGAAGATCCGCTTCGTGTGACGGGTGAGATACAGGTTAAGGGCGTGAACGTCATGAAAGGCTACTACCGCAACGAGGAAGCCACCAAGGCTGTCTTCACAGAGGATGGCTGGATGCGTACCGGTGACCTCGGCATACTCGACGAGGAAGGCAACATCTTCATCAAGGGTCGTAGCAAGAACATGATCTTAGGTCCGTCAGGGCAGAATATCTACCCCGAGGAGATCGAGGACAAACTGAACTCACTTCCCTGCGTAGTGGAGTCCGTTGTTGTTGATCGCGACCGCAAGCTCGTGGCTCTCGTCTACCCGGACACCACTGCTGAAGGCAAGAAGTTGCTGGCTGAAGGTCAGACGCTTGAGCAACTCATGGAACAGAACCTGCAGGCACTCAATGCTGTGATGCCTCACTATAGCAAGGTGTCCGCTATCGAGCTGGTGGACAAGGAGTTCGAGAAAACGCCCAAACGTAGCATCAAACGTTTCATGTACAAATAAGCTTCCAATAACGGCAGCAGGACTGTAAACCGCACTCAGTGCATTTAGGTTTGCGAGCCTGACAGATATAACGCCCGTGCAGCAAAAGCCAGTGATGGGCTTTCGGAATAAGCTGTTCGGGAATATATCGAGTCAAAGTCTTCTCTGTTTGCAGAGGAGACTTACTTTTTGTGGTCAGTCCTATGCGTTCCGCTATGCGGAAGATATGCGTATCCACCGCCATCGTCGGTTGTTGCCAGATCACGGCGCACACCACGTTAGCCGTCTTCCGCCCTACTCCGGGCAGGGTCTGCAGATCATCGATATTGTCGGGCACCTGACCGTGATAGACGTTCACGAGGCGCTCGGCGGTGGCTTTCAGGTGTTGTGCCTTGGCATTGGGGTAACTCACCGAGCGGATATAACTAAAGATCTCTGCCTCGGATGCCTGCGCCATGTCATTAGGCGTAGGGTATGCGGCAAACAGAGCCGGCGTGACTATATTCACGCGTTTGTCGGTGCACTGCGCGGATAGCATCACGGCCACCAGCAACTGAAATGGGTTGGCGAAGTTCAACTCTGACCCAGCCTGAGGCATATTCGCCTCAAACCACGCCAAGCATCGCTCATATCGCTCTCTCGTCGTCATCCTTAGAAATATCAACTATCAACTGTCAACTTCTTCCTCCTCAGCTTCGAGCTCACCTTGCTTGTAGTAGGTCTTACTCAAATACTGCAGGATGCTGGTGGCTTGCTGCTGCACCTCTTGCGTCTCGGCGCTGATGGGGCGTTTCTGCAGACGCAGCATCATGATCTGGTAGAGCAGCAGCAGACATGCCTCGATGTTCGACATCGTCGGACGGTCGGTGCGCGCCTTGAGCATGTTCAGCGCTGGCGTCAGGCGGATCATCGCCGCGCGGTACGTTGCTTCCTGCGTCAGGATATCGTCGCTGAGCATCTCCAGCTCCTTCAGTGCGATCTGCGCCAGCTGGATATGTCCGCCGTCCATCACATCATCGGCATGCATCATCCGGAAAATGTCCGACAGCTCTTCACTGCTCTCCGCCTGCTCGGGGAAAGCACGCAGGTAATCCTCTAACTGCCACAAGTAGAGGATATATTCGGCTATGTTTTCTTTCTTGGTCTTCATGTTCTGGTTATTCTGGATTTTCTGGGTATTCTAGATATTCTATTTCTGGAACTTGGATACCCAGTTATACGTCAATCTGACGAGCCAATCGGGCGTGTGTTTGAGAATAGGTGTTGACAGGTGGTTGATCACGCCCGGCATGTCGGCTTTCTTGCCTTGGAACATGCGTTTCAGCGCACGCTTCACCAGCTTCTCCGGCGGGATACTAACCGTCAGGTTCACTGCCAGTTTGCGTAGGTTAGGCGCCAATCCGAACAAGGCTGTATCCACCGCACCTGGGGTCATCACTGTTATGTTCACGCCCTGCGGATACAGTTCGTACCAAATCGATTTGGAGAAGTTGTAGATGAACGCCTTGGTCGAGTTGTAGGTCTGTATGCCCGGATACGCCATCCATGCGGACATCGATGACATATTCAGTATGTACCCTTTCCGCCGTGGTTTGCCCAGCACACGCGTCTGTTGCTCTTCATCGGTCAGCTCGCGCTTGATCATATCCTCGGCAAACAGACGCGTCAGCTTGGCTACGGTCACCACGTGCAGCATCAGCATCAGCTCAAAGCGCTTCATGCTCGTTTCCGTCAGCGGATTGAAGAAGAACACCCCCGCGTTGTTGATCAGTATATCCACCTGCAGCTGATGATCAGCGCAGTACTGATGCAGCTGCTCGGCTGCATCCTGACGACTTAGATCCATATATAGCGGCGTGGTCTTAACGCCATAAGTCGCTGCCAACTGTTTGGCTACCTCTATCTGTTCCTGTTCCTGATTGCTGACCAGCAGCAGATCGGTGTGGTAATCGCGTGCAAGGGCGGTTGCGTACTGCAACCCTATGCCAGACGACGCTCCTGTAACTAATGCAAGCATATGATTCTATTGTCTCCTTTTAACTATAAACAATAATCTCTAAACTAACTTTTTATAGTGTATTCGTTTCGGCGTGAGCGCATCTTCGCCCAAGCGCATCTTCTTGTTGGCTTCGTAGTCGGAGTAGTCGCCTTCGAACCAGAACACCTTGCTGTCACCTTCAAAGGCAAGGATGTGCGTGCATATACGGTCGAGGAACCAGCGGTCGTGGCTGATGACAACGGCGCAGCCCGCGAAGTTCTCCAAGCCTTCCTCGAGTGCGCGCAGAGTGTTGACATCAATATCGTTGGTCGGCTCATCGAGCAGCAGCACGTTGGCTTCGCTCTTGAGCGTCAGCGCCAGATGCAGACGATTGCGCTCACCGCCGGACAGCACGCCGCACTTCTTCTCCTGATCGGCACCGGTGAAATTAAACCGACTCAGGTATGCACGCGCGTTGACTTCGCGTCCGCCCACGCGGATGAACTCCGTGCCGTTGGCGATCGTTTCGTAAACGGTTTTGTTCGGGTCTATGTTCGAGTGCACCTGATCCACGTAGCCGACCTTGACGGTCTCGCCTACGCTGAACGTGCCTTTGTCTGGCTTCTCCATGCCCATGATCATGCGGAACAGGGTTGTCTTACCTGCGCCGTTGGGGCCGATTATACCCACGATGCCGTTAGGTGGCAGCATGAAGTTCAGATCCTCCATCAGCAGCTTATCGCCAAAGGCTTTGGATACGCCCTCGGCGTTGATGACCTTGTTGCCCAGACGTGGACCATTGGGTATGAAGATCTCCAGCTTCTCCTCACGCTCTTTCTGCTCCTCGTTCATCATCTTGTCATATGCCCCCAGACGAGCTTTCGACTTGGCTTGACGGGCTTTCGGTGCCATTCTCACCCACTCTAACTCGCGCTCCAGGGTCTTGCGGCGCTTCGAGGCTTGCTTCTCCTCCTGCGCCATACGTGTGGTCTTCTGCTCCAGCCAAGACGAATAGTTGCCCTTCCAAGGGATACCTTCGCCACGGTCAAGCTCCAGTATCCATCCTGCCACATTATCCAGGAAGTAACGGTCGTGGGTGATACAGATCACTGTTCCCGGGTACTGATGCAGGTGTTGCTCCAGCCAGTCTATACTTTCTGCATCCAAGTGGTTTGTCGGCTCGTCGAGTAGCAGCACGTCGGGTTGTTGCAGAAGCAGGCGGCAGAGCGCCACTCGACGGCGTTCGCCGCCTGAAAGTGTCTGAACATTCGCATCATCCGCCGGACAGCGCAGGGCATCCATCGCCCTGTCCAGGCGCTGGTCGATGTTCCATGCATCAGCCGCGTCCAGCTTGTCCTGCAGTTCCGCCTGACGCGCTAAGAGCTTGTCGAAATCTGCATTAGGCTCGGCAAATGCCATATTGATCTCATCGAACTCACGCAGCATATCCATGATGGGCTGCACGCCTTCCTGCACGCACTCACGAACGGTTTTTGTCGGGTCAAGTTGCGGATCCTGCTCCAGGTAGCCGACTGTATATCCCGGCGAGAAAACGACCTCGCCCTGGTAGTTCTTGTCGATACCGGCAATGATCTTCATCAGCGTGGATTTACCCGCGCCGTTCAGACCGATGATGCCGATCTTTGCGCCATAGAAGAAACTGAGGTAAATATTGTTCAGAATACGTTTCTGGTTCTGCTGGATGGTCTTGNNACCATCGAGAAGATAATCTTTTTGTCGTCTGCCATAGTTTACGCATTTTTATCCTATATACTATTCATGAATTTGCCGCAAAGATACGAAAAAAAATTGACAAATGCAAATTTCTTGGGAGAAAAATCATATTTGCGATGCAAATAGAAAGTTTCACCTTTCAATTTTTACCTTCCTTTCCCCCTTCACTTTTTGCCCTGAAAAGTGGGGCAATACCCCGGATGGCAGTCACCGCTTAGGTGCAAGTGAGTTGAATCACGCGTTAATCACGTGTTAATCACGTGTTAATAGCCTAATACAACCTCGATAAATACAGGGATTTCTCTGGTGTCGGTGGCGGGAAACGATGGTTGCGAGATTGTCGCGAAAATAGAAACCGAAAAAAAAATGAGAAATGCAAATAATTATGCAAGAAAAATACCTATTTGCTGAACAAATACTATTTTTATGTTAAAAGATTTGCAAATGTCAAAAAATTTTCGTACCTTTGTAGCGAATTTGGTAAAAAGGCATCATGATCAAGCTTTCGGACATACATTCGTACCTGCAGGAACATCCGTGGATAGACAAGTGGGTGGTGAACAAATATACGATCACCACGCTGATCTTCGGGCTGTTCTTCCTGTTCGTAGGCGACCAGAGCATCGTAAAGCAGCTCCAACGCAAGCGTCAGGCGCGGCACCTGCAGCATCAGATCGACGAGAGTCGGAAGAACATATCGACCTATGAGCACGAGTTGCAGGTACTCGCCCACCCCGACAGTCTGGAGCGCTACGCGCGGGAGCAGTACAAGATGCATGCACCGAATGAGGATGTGTATATTGTTAAATAGACCGCAGCTGCGCTGCTCAAAGACAAAAGACCGCAGCCAAGTTTGGCTGCTCAAAGATGAAAGCCTAATATGACAACGGGACGAATACTTCTGATAGTAGGATTGATTGTGGTGGCGGTGGGCGCTGTGCTGTCCACGCAAGAGATAGAGCCATGGGCGGATTATACGCTGGTGGCAGGGGCGGTGCTGGTCATATTGTCGGGGTCGCTGAGGATGAGAGGGAAATAGATTTGAGATTTGAAGATTTGAAAATTGATACATTGTGCAAGATAGACTGGTAAACGAACATTGTATTCTCGGGATAGACCCGGGGACGCTGTATATGGGTTATGCTATCCTGCACACGGTGGGGCAGAAGGCTGAGATACGGGAGTTCAGCACGCTGGATGTGCACAAGTTGGATGACCAGTACGCGCGGTTGCAGCAGGAGTTCTTCTTCATCCAGCAGTTGATCGACAAGCATAAGCCGACATGTCTGGCTATCGAGACGCAGTTCGTGGATAAGAATCCGCAGACGATGATCAAGATAGTGCATGCGCAGGGTGTGGCGATAGCGGCAGCTTTGTCGCGCGACGTGCCAATATACGAGTACTCGCCGATGAAGATCAAGAT
>DBXI01000056.1 GCA_002309255.1 Bacteroidales bacterium UBA1216
CATATCAACGAGGGCGAGATCAAGTGGGAGACCTTCCGTTCGGGCGGAGCCGGCGGACAGAACGTGAACAAGGTGGAGTCCGGCGTACGGCTGCGCTATATGTGGAAGAACCCCAACACCGGTGAGGTGCAGGAGATACTGATCGAATGTACCGAGACGCGCGACCAGCCTAAGAACAAGGAACGCGCGCTCGCGCGCCTGCGTACGCAGATCTATGACAAGGAGCACCAGAAGTACATCGACGACATCGCTTCCCGACGCAAGACGATGGTCTCCACCGGCGACCGTAGCGCCAAGATCCGCACCTACAACTACCCGCAAGGACGGATCACCGATCACCGCATAGGTTACACCGTGTATAACCTCGCGGCGTTCATGGATGGCGACATACAAGGCGTCATTGACGCACTGACCGTAGCCGAAAACGCTGAGCGACTCAAAGAAGCGAATCTGTAATGTATCTGTTTTACGCAACAAATATTCCACCTACCGCAACTATTGGTCAGACGATAGTGCTGGACGATGATCAGAGCGCGCACGCAGTGCGCGTGCTGCGTTATGGCGCAGGTGACACGATACACATAGCCGATGGGCGTGGAAACATGTATACGGCAGTGATCACCAATCCGCACCCCAAGCACTGCGAGGCGGAGATCAGCAGCGTGGAGCAGCAGACCAAGCATCATCGCGGTGAGGTGCACATAGCTGTAGCACCTACGAAGAACATCGAGCGCGTTGAATGGCTCACCGAGAAATGCACAGAGATAGGCGTGGATACAATCACGCCGTTGCTTTGCCACTACTCCGAGCGCAAGATCGTCCGCACAGACCGCCTGCAGAAGATCATCCTCTCTGCCGCCAAGCAGAGTCTGTCAGCCTACCTGCCGCAGCTCAACGAACTCACTTCTGTTGAGGATTGTATCCGCAATGCAACCGAGCAGCGCAAGTATATAGCGCACTCATCGCCGTGGGGGGACAAGAAAAACCTGCGTGATGAGTTGCGCCGGTCACATGCAGAGTCCACCATCGTACTGATTGGACCGGAAGGTGGATTCAGCGATGAAGAGGTGCGTCTGGCGATTGAGCATGGGTTCATACCCGTCAGCCTGGGCGAGGCGCGACTACGTACAGAAACATCCGCTGTAGTGGCCTGCGCGATGATCAATTATGTTTGACCAACTGATACATATTGACAAGTCTTTGCTCTTGGCTATCAACGGCGCGCACGCTGAGTGGGCTGATGTGCTGATGTGGCAGGTCAGCCAGAGCGTAACATGGCTGCCGCTGTATGCGCTGCTGATTGTGTGTGTGATTGTCCAGTTCCGCAAGCAGCCCATGGCTATAGCTGTAGCATTGGCGCTAATTGCTGTGGCTGTAGGTGGTGCTGATCTGATCTGCGCGCAGGTGATCAAACCATTGGTGGCTCGTCCGCGACCGACGCATGATGCTCAGATAGGTGCATTGGTGCACATTGTAAACGGCTACTGCGGCGGGGCGTATGGCTTCTGCAGCAACCATGCGGCGAACACGATGGCCTGCGCCACACTATGCTCGGCGATCTTCACGCAGGGCAAATCGTGGCGGGCGCACCTGTATATCACCCTACCGATGCTGCTGTGGGTGCTGCTGAACTGCTATAGCCGAATGTATCTGGGAGTGCACTATCCGCTGGATATACTGGCGGGATTAGTGGTTGGGAGTGTTATGGCGTGGGCGACGTGGCGTCTTGGTCGAGGCTGTCTCTTTCCGCGCGATGCACACGAGCGCCCTGCTGGCGAGGTATAGACATCAACCGCTCGAACTGCTGTGGTGTGAGGATCAACTTCAGTTCACTAAGCAGACGGTTCATCCGCTCTACTGCCTCGGTGCGCGTGAATGACTCTTGGCGCGAGCGTGCGTAACGGAGATGAATGCGGTAGATTGTGTCACGCAAGGTGGTATCACTTATCTCCAGATCGCGCACCAGCATCTCGGTCTGCTTCATAGCTCGCTCCTCTGCCGTACGACGAGGCACTGGCTGAACATCCTGAGCAAAAGCACTGAGCCCTACATGCGCAAGGAGCAATATAAACAATATGTACGCGTACCGAAACATACAATTAACAATAAGCAAAAATCGTGCCAATGAACACTGAATGGCAAATAGCTCGGCGACTATATTACTCCTCGTCAGCACATCGCACCGCAAGACCTGCCGTGCGTGTGGCGTTGGCAGGTATAACGATAGGCGTGGCTGTGATGCTGATCACCGTGTGCGTGGTCATTGGCTTCAAGCAGACCGTTACGGAAAAAGTGGCGGGTTTCGGTGCACATATTCAGATCACCAGCTTCGATAACAACAATACGTACGAATACCAACCCGTCTATGCGCCCGACAGCTTGCTCACCCGTCTTGGGAAGATGCCGCACGTGCAATCCGTCAACACCTTTGCCACCAAACCGGGGATGCTCAAGACGCAGGATAACTTCCAAGGAATCGTGCTCAAAGGATTGCCGGTGAATAACGGTGAGCGGACAGCGGAGAGCGGTGAGCGGATAGTTGCGGCGTGGCAGTTCTTCTGCGCGAACCTTGTGGAAGGCGTGCTGCCCGTTGAACCGAATGATATACTGCTCTCGCAGGAGAACGCGCGTCTATTGGGCTTGTCGGTAGGCGAGTCTGTGCTATGTTACTTTGTGGGGGATGCACTCAAGGTGCGCAAGTTCAACGTCACGGGTATATACAACTCCTCCTTTGCCGATTACGACAAGCTCTTCGTTCTATGTCCGCAATCCACCGTGACGCAACTCAACGGTTGGGAGCCGACGCAGGTGTCGGGCATCGAGCTGCGGCTGAATGATCTTGCGCACCTGGACGAGGTGTATGATCAGGTCTATTTTGCTGTAGCCAACCGTCTGGACAAAGACGGCAGTGCTTATTATCCGCAGAGCGTGATACAGATGCACCCCGCGGTGTTCTACTGGCTTGACCTGCTGGATATGAACGTGTGGGTGATCATCATCCTGATGCTGGCCGTGTCGGGCTTTAACATTGTATCTGGACTGATCATCCTTATCCTGGATGCAATTCCTATGATCGGCATTCTGAAAGCCTTAGGTGCCAACAACCGCTTTATCCGCCGGATCTTTATGCACGAGGCTACTATCCTTATCGGCAAAGGAATGCTGTGGGGGAATATGCTCGGTCTGCTACTGGCAACCGTGCAGTACTACCTGCATCTCATCCCGCTCGATCCAGCCACGTACTATGTGCCATACGTACCCGTCACCTTCCCGTGGATAGGATTGATTGCACTGAACCTGCTGATCCTCTCTGTCTGTCTGCTCACCTTGCTGGCTCCGACATCCATCGCCACACGCGTATCACCGGCACGCGTCATGCACTTCGATTAAATGAACAAAGCGGCTCACTTCCATGAACCGCTTTGTTGTAAGTTTTCCGATAATACATTATCGGGATTTATATGCTCTTAACTCTGGCGAGCATTGAGTCACCAAGTTCGGATTTCTTGCGTATGTGTTCCAGCACGGCGAGCACAAACGAGTTGCTCTCAAACTTGCCACGCACGTTCTCAAAGTCGCGGATGGACTGTTCGTCATTGCCGTCGGCACCAAAGCCCGTGCGGGCGTTCATACTGAACTCTTTCTTCGCATCCTCATAAACGAGCTTATCCAAGCCTACTACCGCCTCTTTCCATGCCTCGATGGTGCGGACGATATCGGCTACCTCCACCTCGTCCACCTTCTTGCCCCATACTTGTTCGAGTTTATCGGCTGCCCACGTCCATTCGTAGGAGTAGTAGTTGGTGTACATCTCCACATGACGTTGCTGCGCTTCTTCAAGCGATGTCAGACTGCCGCTCTGAATATCATCCAGCAGACGGCTGATCTCCGACTTGGGTGCCAGCAGGCCAGAGCAGTCAACCCATTCACCCAACCCTACCTGAGAGTCCGGACGGAGTGCACGACGTAGATCGTCCAAGTTGTGCCATTCGGTCTTGCTCAGGCGTGAGATAAGCGAGTTGCCGAGGAACTTCTTGATGCCTATATTGTACAGCTCTATGCCCTTGCGTAGCGACGAGTTGCGGATCTTGCAGTTCTGGTAGCTATACACCTCCGTGCCTTCGCCCGACAGGTGCATGATATCGCGCAGCACCTCTTGTCCGTGGTACATCTTCTGGATCGTGTACGGTGACAGCAGGTTGTAGTTGATCAAGTCGAGTTTGTTTGGGTCTTTGCGGTTGTCACGCTTCGGCCACTTTTGCGCGTCGCGGATCGTACCTACCGAACGCAGGTTGACTGCCGGCACGATGTAGCTCTCCGTGGCGTTCTCTATCAGGTACGAGAACGGTAGTGCCGATGTGTCCGAGTGCTTGGTGTGACGACCCATCACCAGCGTGAATGCGCCTACCTTAGCCGGCCACAGCAGGTACGAGTCCGACGTCGTCTTCGCGCCGCGCTCTGCTACCCCTTGGTGGATCGGACCTAGTTTGTACATGTGGTTCGATTGGTTGCTGCCAGAACCCGCGTTCAGGAACGAAAACATACCCGCTATCAGCAGCGTACTCTTGTGGTGCGTCACGGTATAAGGACCTGCGAAGATAGCCGTAGCCTCGCCGTGGAAGCCTTGGCAGTTACTGAAGAACAGTGACTCCAGTGCAGAGTAGTGCTTACCCATCTCGCAGCCCTGACCGATGAAGCACTTGCTGACCAGTGTACTGTCGGTAATCGATACACCCGAGCAGATGATGAAGTCGTTGCACTTCACGCCCGAACCGATCTTGATGGGTGCTTGCTCGTTGGAGTTCAGTGAACCGTTCTTGAGCACCGATGCGCCGGTCACTTGGGCGCAGTCGCCGATGCGGACGTTCTTCAGGCTGCCGCAGTTGATGATGCGCACGTTCTTGCCGATGTAGCCCATGTCGGAGCGTTGCGTCTCGGCGTAAGCGTCAATCATCTCTGTCAGCCGCTCGATCATCTGCGGACGATGGCGGTAGAGGGTCAGGAAGTACGCCAGGTGCGCCGACAGGTGGTCGAAGATAGGTATCTCACGTCCGCCGCCTTCGTTCATTACGGGCACACGCACGCCATTGCCGAAGGTGGATGTACCATCCACAACAATCGAGTTGACGTTCTCGATGCACGTATCGTCACCTACACGGTAGTTAGCCATGTAGTTGTGTACATTATAGATATGCACATTGTCGCCAAACTCGCAGTTATGCACCGTGGCGCGATACAGACCGCTGTGAACGGCCAAGCCGCCCGGCAGCGTATACTCCTTCTCCAATCGGCCTATGCGAACCTTGCCGGAGAAGGTCACCTCCTCGATGTACTCAGCATGAAAGGGTTCGGCTACCTCTATCAGACTCCAGTCATGAGCCCGACAGTGTTGTGACTTCAGTTGCTCAATCTCTTGTTCAGTTAGTCTTCTCATATAAATCTATATTCAGTTACTTGTCGGTAAAGTTGTCCCGGACGCAGTATGGGCGAGGGGAAATTGTCGTGGTTGATGGCGTCAGGGCAGTTCTGTGCTTCCATGCAAACGGCGTGCTGGATGTCGTACTGCTTGCCGCCCTTGCCTATGTTCTGCTCCACGTAGTTGCCGGTATAAACCTGCAATGCGGGTGCCGTGGTGCGCACCTCCATCGTTCTGCCGTCAGCGCTGAGCACGGCAACCTTACGTAGCGACGGATCTTTCTTGTTCTGTGCACGCTCCTCATCGGTGGCGGGACGAAGAATCCAGTTGTTGTCAATACCTCTGCCCGGTGCGAAGAACGGATCATTGATGCGATCACCGATGCGTACTGGCTCCCGAAAATCCATCGGTGTGCCATCTACCGGCATCACCTCGCCTGTCGGGCAGGTTGTCTCGTCAAAAGGCGTATATTCGTCCGCAAGCACCTGTAGCACATGATCATCCACACGTCCACTATTCTCGCCCGCGAGGTTGAAGTAAGCGTGGTTGGTGAACCCGACCAAGGTCGGAGCGTCGGTCGTTGCCTCGTAGGTGATGCTGAGCGCGTTGTCACGCGTCAGGGCGTAGGTAACCGTCACATCCATCGTGCCGGGAAAACCCTCCTCGCCGTCCTGCGAGCGGTAACGGAGTGTGACGGAGTAAGCCGTCTGGCCTATTACCTCCCAGATATTCTCGTTGAAGCCGTGGATACCGCCGTGCAGGCAGTTCCTTCCGTTGTTCTGCGGCAACTGGTACGCCTTGCCGTCCAGCGTGAACTGACCGTCCTTGATGCGGTTAGCCACACGACCGATCACGGCGTTGAAGTACGTCTCTTTCGTCCGCCACTCGTCCAGAGTGTTGAAGCCCAACACTACGTCGGCTTTCTTGCCTTCCTTATTCGGCACGATCAGCGAAACGATCTTCGCACCGTAGTTCGTGATCTGCGCCATCAAACCCGAACTGCTCCTGAGCGTATAAAGCCCCACACGCAGCTGTCTCTTTTTCCCGCCATGAACAACAGGGATGATAGTATTGAATGTATTCTCGTTGACCATATTATTCTAATCTTCTTGCTCCATCTGAGATCTCTGCCACATAGAATTCCGGCTTGATGCCCGTGATCCGCTCGTAGTTCTCGCCTACCTGCTTCTTGAACAGCTCGATCGCCTCATCCTTCACCAGCGACACGGTGCATCCGCCAAAGCCTCCGCCTGTCATGCGGCTGCCCAGTACGCCTGGCACTTTCCACGCCTCTTCGGCCATCGTGTCCAGTTGTAGACCGGTCACCTCGTAGTCGTCGCGCAGGCTGACGTGCGAAGCGTTCATCAGTTGGCCGAACTTAACTATATCGCCGGCTTTAAGCGCCTTGACCGCATCGGCTGTACGCTGTACCTCGCCTACCACGTGACGCGCACGCTTGTGGGCTATCGGGTCGGTGATAGCGCTCTCTATCTGCTTGAACTCCGCCTCCGTGAGCTCGGCGAGGTTCTTCAGTTCGGGACGAACCTTACGCAACTGCTCCAGCGCGAGCTGGCACTGCGCTACGCGGTCGTTGTAAGCACCCGAGTCGAGGTGATGCGGAGAGTGCGTGTTTGCTATCACCACTTTGATGCCGTCTAACTTAACGGGCACGTGCTCAAATTCCAAAGTGTCACAGTTCAGGTGGATGGCGTGGTCCTTCTTGCCCCACGACGAGGCAAACTGGTCCATGATGCCGCAGTTCACTCCGGCAAACTCATGCTCGGCAAGCTGCCCGATCTTGGCAAAGTCGGTGTGGTTGTATTTGAGACCGAGGTAGTCGTTGGCCGCAAATGCAGCCACCACCTCCAGCGCAGCACTACTGCTAAGGCCTGCACCTGCAGGCACGTTACCCCATATCAGAATATCCAGTCCCTGGTCGAACTTGTGACCCTGACGAACGTACCAAGCCATGCAGCCCATCGGGTAGTTCACCCAGCTCTTGCCGGGTAGCGGTTCGGTCAGCTTGTCCAGCGGAACCTCTACCACCTCGGGCATATTCAGCGATTTGAATCGCATTGCCTGCGTGCCGTTAGGAGCCAGCAGCAGATAGGTGCCGAACGAAAGGGCGCAGGGGAAGACACTGCCACCGTTGTAGTCAGTGTGCTCGCCTATCAGATTAACTCGACCGGGTGAGAAATACACCGCGGTACATTCCTTGTCATATGCCTCCAGGAAGGCTTGCCTCATCTCTTTTACTTCCATGATATTGTATAATTTATTTAATAAAGTTGTTATTGTAATAGTGTTATGCCATTACGGCTGCATTTCACCAGTTCGTCGTCGCTCCACTCGCTCACCTGCACCTCGCCGATATGGTGTTTGTGCAGTAGCACCATGCACAGGCGCGACTGACCTATACCTCCGCCTATGGTGAGGGGGAGAGTGTTGTTGAGTACAGCCTTATGGTAGTCGAGCGTGCTCCACTCGGTGCGTCCGGCTTGCTGCAACTGGTGTTGTAGCGCCTTGGCGTCAACACGGATGCCCATCGAGGAGAGCTCAATCGACTTGCCGAGCAGCGGGTACCAGATGAGTATATCGCCGTTCAGCGTCCAGTCATCGTAGTCGGCGGCACGGCTGTCATGCGGCTCACCGTCCGACAGCGGAGCACCGATCCCTTCGATGAACACCGCACCGTACTCCTTGCATATGGCGTTCTCGCGCTCCTTCGGCGAGAGGGTCGGATAGCGCTGCAGCAGCTCCTCCGAGCTGATGAACCGGATTTGTTCCGGCAGATAGGGCTTGAGTTCCGGACAACGCTCGCACACCACGTACTCCACGTTCCGCAGCACGGTGTAGATCATGCGGACGGTGTCGTGCAGGTAGTCGCGGTTGCGGTCGGCGGCCGTCAGCACTTTCTCCCAGTCCCACTGATCGACGTACAGACTGTGGATATCATCGGGCTGCTCAAAGGTGCGGATAGCGTTCATGTCCGTATAGATACCGTTGCCTGGCTCGGTATTGATGCGCCATAGCTTCATCCGCTTCCATTTAGCGAGCGAATGAACGATCTCACAATGACGATCCAAGGCGGGCACATAGAACGACACGGGTTTCTCCACACCCGTCAGGTCGTCATTCAAGCCGTGACCGCTCTCTACGAACAGCGGAGCCGTCACACGACGCAGATGAAGTGCGGCGGACAACTGTTGCTGAAAGCTGTCCTTCACCAGTTTGATAGCATGCTCTGTTTGCATATGGGTTACAGGGTTAGTTCGCCATCGAAGTAGTCTATCCGCATTGCTTTGCGCACCTCGGCCATCGTCTGCTCACCGGCCTGACGGGCTTCCTCTGTGCCGCGGCGAAGGATCTCGCGCACCTCGGGCAGACGCTGCTCCCACTCGGCACGACGCTGGCGGATAGGCTCCAAGAACTCCTGCATGATCTTCAGCAGGAACATCTTGCACTTCATGTCGCCCAGACCTCCACGGGTGTAGTGGTCCTTGAGCTCCTGGAGGTTATTATACTCCGGCCAGTACTTCTGGAAATGCTCGTTACGGCAGAACGCATCGAGATAGGTGAACACGGCGTTGCCCTCGAGGTGACCGGGATCAGAGACCTTGAGGTGGGTGGGGTCGGTGTACATCGATTTGACTTTCTTCTCGACCTCCTCGGCGCTATCGCTCAGATAGATGCAGTTGCCGAGGCTCTTGCTCATCTTGGCCTTGCCGTCGGTGCCCGGCAGACGCATGCAGACAGCGTTGTCGGGAAGCAAGATTTGCGCCTCGTCGAAGACCTCGCCATAGGTGCTGTTGAAGCGGCGGACAAGCTCGTTGGTGAGCTCAATCATGGGTTTCTGGTCTTCGCCGACAGGCACAACGGTGCCGTGAAAGAGGGTGATATCAGCTGCCTGCGATACAGGATAGCAGAAGAACCCGAGGGGTACATTGGCCTCAAAGTTGCGCATCTTGATCTCCGTCTTCACGGTCGGGTTGCGTTGCACGCGGCTCACAGAGACGAGGTTCATGTAGTAGAACGCCAACTCGGCGAGTTGCGGCACGCCGCTCTGGATGAAGATGGTCACCTTATCGGGATCCAATCCGGCTGCCAGATAGTCGAGTGCAACGTTCAGGATGTTCTCGCGGATCTTGCCCGGGTTGTCTGCGTTGTCAGTCAGCGCCTGGGCATCGGCGATCATGATGTATATCTTGTCGAACTCGCCGGTGTTCTGCAGTTCAACACGACGACGCAGCGAGCCTACGTAGTGACCTATATGGAGTTTGCCGGTAGGGCGGTCGCCTGTGAGGATGATTTTGTTCATTTTAGTCGAAAGATAAAAGTCGAAAGATAAAAGCCTAATCAGTCTTTGTTCTTTCAGTGAAACGGTCTTTTTTCTTTGAGCGAAGCGGTCTATTCTATTGCGCGGATGACATCCACCACGGGTGATTTGGCGAGTCCTATTACTTCGCAGTCGAGTGAAGCGAGGTGCTTCTTCAGCGTCTGCAAGGCTTCGAGCATGTTGTCAGCCTGCACGAGAATGCTCTGGGGTTTGCGTGTCTCCTTGTCGTTCTCAACGGTGATGAGCTCCACGCGTGCCTTGTACCAGTACTCGCCGTCGGGTGAGGGGATCAGGTCGTAGTACTGTACCTTTTTGCAGCTGGGCACTTCGCAGTCACCTTGGAACACGAAGGGCTTGATCACTTCCATCACGCGCTCCTCTACATCGGCGCATGTGAAGCCTTCCACCAGATAGGTCTCCTTTACTTTACCCGGGTTGTCCTCGCCGGTCTGGCGGCTGTAATTGACTTTTAGTTCGTAGAATAGCATTGTGTTATAATTTTAGTCGAAAGACCGTTCACTGCGTTCTCTAAAAGACAAAAGATAAAAGCCTATTATGCCTTGTATGCCTAATGTAATCAGGCTTTTTTCTTTGAGCAGGCAAAGCCTGCGGTCTTTATTCTTTCAGCGAAGCGGTCTCATATAATAATATTTCATTGTATTTAACCGCGAGGCTATCGTAAGCCTGGCGCAGGGCTGCAGGTACGGGCTCTGCGGAGGGTGACTCGAGCGTGAGCGGGTTGACGGGTGAACCGTTCTTCCACACGCGGAAATCGAGGTGTGGTCCGGTGCTGGCGCCTGTTGAGCCCACATAGCCGATTACATCGCCTTGCTTGACGTACTGCCCGACCTGCAATCCTTTGGCATAGCGCGATAGATGGAGGTAGCCGGTCTCGTAGGTGCTGTTGTGGCGGATGCGTATCGTGTTACCACCGCCGCCCTTGTAGGCGCGGAAGGTGACCACACCATCGCCCAGCGCAACAACAGGCGTACCCATTGGTGCTGCGTAATCCACACCCGTGTGCGGGCGCACGACGTGATATACAGGATGTTTGCGCGCGTACGTGAAGGTGGATGATATGCGTTTGTAGTTCAGCGGCGCTTTGAGGAAGGTCTTCCTGAGGCTGTTGCCCTGTTCGTCGTAGTAGTCGTGGATCTTGATGACCTGTGTGCTGTCTGCCATGTATGGATGCAGGCTCTCTTGATCGGCGTAGTAGGCGGGCAGCCAGCGCTTGCCGTGGAAGAAGTGGGCGGCGTAGATGCGCCCGATGCCGATGCGCTTACCTTCCACGAACTGCTCGTCGTACAGCACGCGGATGCTGTCACCGGGCTGCAGAGCGAAGAAGTTAACCGTCCAGGCGTAGATCTCCGAGAGCTCGAGCGCCAGTTCAATGGGCAGATGCTCATCCTGTATTGCTTGCCAGAGCGACGAGCTGATGGTCAGTTCGGCTTTGCGGCGTTCGATCACCAGGGGCAGTGTATCGCGCCAGAGGTAGAAGCTGTCCATGAGCGATGCGATGATCGTCTCGCGGCGGTTGAGACGGTAGGCGTAGTAGCAGAGCGCGGTGTCATTGCGGAAGGTGTAGTATTGTCCGCCCTCGCGGATGGATGTCAGTTCGCGGTGCTGATTGAGGAAGGACTGCATGGCGCTCCACTGCGCGGCACTCAGTCCGTGACGATGCAGGATGCCCGACAGGGTCTCACCCGCTTGCACATGACAAGTGTCGATGCGGTAGTTGTCTGCCAGGATGCCATAGATATACTGCGGCTCATGCACTTCCGCTGCGACCTCAGTCGCCTCAGAAGCTTGCTCCGCTGGCTTCCTGCCGCAGGCGAATAGTAGTCCCGCAGACAGCACCAATACTATGAACCTTTCAACTCTCAACTCTCAACTCTAAACTCTAAACTTTCTTCGGGTACTTCCTCACCCACGATGACAATTTCAGCCGTATCACACCTAACAGCGCTTCGGAGAAGATGCCGCCGGACATCTTGCTGGTGCCCAGTACGCGGTTGACGAAGATGATCGGCACCTCCTTGACCGTGAAGCCGCACTTAATAGCGGTGAACTTCATCTCAATCTGGAAAGCGTAACCCTTGAAACGAATCTTGTCCAGCTCGATGGTCTCGAGCACCTGGCGGCGGTAGCCGACGAAGCCGGCTGTGGTGTCACGCACATCGATGCCGAGCACGGTGCGCACATACTTCGACGCGAAGTACGACATCAGCACGCGTCCCATCGGCCAGTTAACTACGTTGACGCCGGTGATGTACCGGCTGCCGATAGCCACATCCGCACCGCCATCCGACAACTGCTCGTACAGCTTGACCAAATCATTAGGGTTGTGCGAGAAGTCGGCATCCATCTCGAAGATGTAGTCGTACTTATGCTCAATAGCCCACTTGAAACCGGCTATGTAAGCCGTGCCGAGACCAAGTTTGCCTTGGCGCTCCACGATGAATAGACGATCCGTCTTCTGCTCGCCTATCATCCGCTTGACGATAGCGGCAGTGCCGTCGGGCGAGCCGTCGTCGATCACCAGTACATGAAAATCCACTGGCAGGGCAAACACCGCATTGATGATCGCCTCGATGTTCTCCTTCTCGTTATAGGTAGGAATAATTACTAAACGTGCCATAGCTTTTTATCTTTTTATCAGCCAAGATTGGCTGATTCGTTACATCTTGAGTTCAAATACCGCGCTGGGGGTAGTGCGTTCAAATACGCAGAGGTTAACGTCACGCCCTGGCACCACGCCTATCTCCATCAAGTGCTCGCCTACGGTGTCGTATGCCACCTTCGGGTCGTTGTTCTCCAGACTGAGGTGGCACAGGAAGATGTTCTTCATCCCATAGTGGTAATTGCGCTCCAGCAGTTCGCCGCAGGTGACGTTCGACTGATGTCCGCGCGGCGAGAGGATGCGCTGCTTCAAGTAGGTCGGGTAGGGACCATTGAGGAGCATATCTTCGTCGTGGTTCGCCTCGATGATGATATGGTTGGCGGTGCGCAGGTACTCCTCCAGCTCGGCGTTCGGTTCGCCGCAGTCGGTGGCGATCATGAACCGCTGGTGCATGAAGTCGATCACGTAGCCCACGCACTCCGTTGAGTCGTGCGATATGCTGAAGGTGTTAATCGTCATCTCGCCCAGCGTCCAGGGCTCACCTTTGGTGAAGAACCGCCTGCCGGAGCGCAACTTCTGCGTCACGCCGTAGTTGCGGTCAATGCCCTCGTGGATGAGCTTGGTGGCGTAGATAGGCAGGTGGACGCGCTCGCCCAGCGTGCCTACGGAGCGGATATGATCGGCGTGATCATGTGTCACCAGTACGCCCATGATGTTCTTGAACTCCAGGTTCATCTCCTTGAGGTACTTGTGTATGGTGCGTGCCGATATGCCGGCATCAATCAGCACGCCCCGTTCGGGGGTGCCGAAGTAGTAGCAGTTGCCGCTGCTACCGCTGCCGAATGATCGTAATATGAGTTTCTGTTCGTTCATTTGTTTAGTCGAAAGACCGTTCACTATGTTCACTCAAAGACAAAAGCCTAATATGTTTCTGCGCTGATGGGTAATAAATCTTTTTTCTTTGAGCGCAGCGGTCTTTTCTCTTTGAGCGTAGCGGTCTATTATCTGCGCTTAGCCTGCGCCTTTGCTTGCTCACGCGCTTGCTTGAGTTGCTCTTGTTGCATCTTCTCCAGGCGAGCCATCAGACCCGACTTGGGTTTGGCTGCACCGGCTTTCTTCTTCGCATTCTCCTCCATCTGCTTCAAGAGAGCGGCATCATCGGTCGTCCAGCGGAAGATCATCGTCTGCAGGATCGAGAAGAACAGCGCCAGCAGGTAGTAGTAGCTCAGTCCGGCAGCGTAGTCGTTGAAGATGAAGAAGAACATCAGCGGCATCAGATACATCATCCACTTCATCATCTTAGCCGACGGGTCGTTGCCCGAGGCTTGCGTCTGCATGGTGATATAGGTATATGCCACGTTGACGATGGTGAATAAAATGCAGAACAGCGACAGGTGGTCGCCGATGCCCCAGATTGGCGTGCTCCAGGAGATGATCGAGTCGTATGTTGACAGGTCATCTGCCCAGAGGAACGACTTGCCGCGGAGCTCGATGGCGGTGGGGAAGAACCAGAACATGGCCATCACAACAGGCATCTGCAGCAGCATAGGCAGGCAGCCGGACATAGGACTGACGCCGGCTTTCTGGTAGAGCGCCATCGTGGCTTGCTGACGCTCCTGCATCTTCTCCGGCGGGAACTTGGCGTTGATCTCGTCAATCTGCGGTTTGAGCACACGCATCTTGGCTGTCGATTGATAGCTCTTGAACACAAAGGGCAAGATGATGATCTTGATAACGATGGTCATCAGCAGGATGATCAGGCCGATATGCAGCCCCCATGATGTGAACAGATCGAACATCGGGATAACCAGGATGACGTTCACCCAGGCTACGATCTTCCAGCCCAGCGGCACGAGGGATTTGAGGTTCAGGCGCTCGCTCTTCTCCACGCCCTTGTCATAGGCTTTCAGCGTGTTGTAGTGGTTCGGGCCGGTGTAGTAACGCAGGCGTACGGGCTGGCGCAGGTCGAAGTTCAACGCCGTGGTGGTGTTGTACTTCTTCACGTAACCCGAGTACTGGTCCTGCGTCTCGGACTCTAACTCCGACGAGCTGAACCCGTCCTCCGAGATCAGCACCGTCGAGAAGAACTGGTCCTTGTACGCTATCCAGCGCAGGCGGCCGGCTTCCTTCTTGCGGTCGGATTTGCGATCGGACAGGTTGTCGATGCTGCCGCCCATATCCATGTACTGCAGTTGGGCGTAGCGCTCCTCGAACTTGCGGCCTTTCTCCTGCTGCGGGATGAGTTGCTGCCACTGCATCTCTATCGTGCTCACGTTCTGCGCCAGCACGCGCTCCATATTGGTCGGCACTATATCAAAGCCGAACATGTACTCGTCCTGCGGCAGGGTGTACACGAAGTCCAGATGGACATCCTCGTCAGCGGTGTGCAGACGCATGATCAGCACCGAGTCGCGCTTAATGGGCTCGAAGTATAGGTTCTGCGTGGAGATGATGCGGTTGTTGGCAGTGATCAGTGTGAATGCTAATCCCGACTCGTCGCCTGTGAACAAACGCAGGTCATTCACCGTATCGCCGTAGGCCTTGTAGTCCTTCAGCTCGGCACGGTACAGACGGCCGCCACGCGTGCTGAACGTCAGCCGTACACGCTCGTTCTCCAAGGTCTGAAAATCCTCTGTGCCTTGTGCAGCAACGGCAAAGTCGCCGTATGTGGCCTGCAGACGCTCCTGCAAGTTCTCGGCTTCGCTGCTTTCGGCTTTCGACTTTTGACTTTCGACTTCTTCACTGATCGCAGCCGACAGTTGTGCAGCTTCGTGTTCCATCTGCCGCGCCGGCGCGGTGCTGTCATTCAGGCGCTGACGCTCCGCCAGCTCCTCCTTCGATGGCCGGTTGAGCATCGAAAAGCCCACAATGATTCCGGCAATCAACAAAAATCCAATCCAAGTATTCTTATCCATTGTAATAATTATTATCTTCTTTCCGTTCTATCCGCCTAATACGCACTCTTTCTTTAACTCATCCTTCCGTGTTAATCCGAGTAATCCGCACTCTTTCTTTAACTCATCCTTCCGTGTTAATCCAAGTAATCCGCACTCTTATATCTCCCCTCAGCAAGTAGTGACGGCAAAAAACATGCAAATATACAAAAAAAAATCGACATTTGCAAATTTTTGTGCATTTTTCCTGAATTTTCTTTTATTTCTATCACAATTATTTGCAATCTTCATTTTTTTTTCGTCTCTTTCCGCCGAAAAATGAAGATATTTGCAACTTTCGCGCGAAAGATTTGCATAATTTAAAAATTTTTTGTATCTTTGCATGCAAAATCGAAAACACTACCGTTATGCCAGAAATTAGTTCATTTATGGAATTTCCATTTATATGTATATGAGCGAGCATAACCTGCCTCATTTCCATGTGAGATACAAGGACTACGAAGCCCTCATCACCATTAAAGATGGCATTATCACAGGTTCGTTGCCCCGTCGTGCGCTGCGTTTGGTATATGAGTGGCTGGATCAGCACCAGGACGAACTAATGGCCAACTGGGAGCGTTTAGGCAAATCGGAGGCACCGATGCGGATCATGCCGCTACAATAAGATAGGAGGCAACTATGAATCCTTTTTTGAAAGTAACCAACGCCGATTACATCCGGGACTACATCTTGCGTCTGTCATTTAATGATGGAGCGATTAAGTATGTAGATTTTTGGCCGTTAGCTCAGAAAGGAATATGCACCAAGTTACAGGACATGGATTACTTCCGCCAGTTCAAGCTTGATCCTTTCTCGGTAGATTGGTCAAACGAAATCGGCTTTGCTCCGGAATACCTCTATGAGGTAGGTACTGCCGCTTAATATATAACCACTCTGTCGCAAGGTAAATTGCGGCAACAATGACATGCAGGCGCAAGAGAGCGCCGAAATAAAGCATACAGCTACGTTGAAATCGAACCCGATAGGGTGAGAACTTGGAATCTTGAAAACTGGACACTTTTAAGATTTTTATGCCAAGAACAAGGCTTTTTGCTCACGCGTTGCGTGAGTCTTGTTCTGTAGATATTTGGTTATAGAAGGTAGTGCAGATTCCTCAAGATTCCAGATTGAAGCTAACAAGCCTCACGTTTTCGTTGTATATATATAGGGAGAGTAAATCAAAATCACGGGATAATATATATAATATATTATAGGGTGCAGTGGGATACGTAAACGGCTCGACAACGGACGCAGTATGCCCCAACAACGAAAGCTAAATGCCCTTACACGAACGCGGAAGAATAGAAAATCTGAATAATCGTATAATCTGAAAAATCATAAAAACCATACTCATATGAGACACAAGCTCTTTACTCTTTTGCTTGCCCTGATTGCTGGGGCGGGAACAATTTTCGCCGAAAAGGTCACCATCGGCGGTATTACGTACAATCTTACATCCAGTTCGTTGACTGCAGAGGTATCATATCCCGGTTCATCTCCTAATTCTTCCTCTGAGTCATGGTACAATGGTGAGATTATTATTCCGTCATCGGTTACATACAAAGAGAAAACGTACAGCGTCACAACTATTGGATTGTATGCATTCAAAAATTGCGATTTGACCTCAGTTGAAATTCCCAACAGTGTCACAAATATTAAATCAGAAGCATTCTATTACTGCTCCAATCTGACATCACTTAAAATCCCCGGCAGCGTCACAAGCATTGATCAGAGTGCTTTCAAGAATTGTATTCATTTGGCCTCAGTCGAAATTCTCAATAGTGTCACAAGCATTGGTTATCAAACTTTTTCCGGTTGCACCAGTTTGACCTCTGTTGCATTAGGTAACAACGTGACCGGTATTGACCGCAGGGCTTTCGAGAAATGCACCAGCTTGACCTCCATTGAAATCCCTAATAGCGTCACAAGCATTGGAACGGGAGCATTCGATGGCTGCAGCAGTCTGAAGAGTGTAACCCTTCCAAACAGCATCACAAGTATTGATGATGAAACATTCCAGGATTGCACCGCTTTGACTTCAATTGATATCCCCGATAATGTCACCAAAATAGGAAAGTATGCTTTCGATGGATGCAGCGGCTTGATCTCTGCAACGATAGGCAACGGTGTCACCAGCATAGGTGAATATTCTTTCCAGGATTGCACCAGTTTGAGCTCTGTAACCATTGGCAGCAGCGTCACCGGTATTAGAGGTTATGCCTTCAAGCGCTGCAGCGCATTGACATCCATAATTATTCCCGATGGCGTGACCAGTATTGGAGGTTGTGCCTTCGAATATTGCTCAGGATTGACGTCTATAACGATTCCTAATAGCGTTACCAGCATTGAAAGTTCTACTTTCCGTGATTGCACCGGCTTGACCTCTGCAACGATTGGCAACGGCGTCAAAAGTATTGGAGATTATGCTTTCTGTCGTTGCACCCATTTGTCCTCTGTAGCATTTGGTTATAGCATCACCAGCATTGGACTACAGGCGTTCTCAAGTTGCTCACAGTTGAGTTTGGTTACCTGTAAAGCCTCTACACCGCCCACATGTGGCAATGCTGCCGGTAGCTGTTTTGATAAAGATTATAAGTTTACTTTGAAAGTGCCTGCTGAATCTATTGACGCATACCAAAATGTTAAGCGATGGGCAGAAGCCGCCGAGGATATTCTGCCATACGGGGCAAATATCACCATAAAGCTTTCCGCAGATGTTCCGGAAGGGTATTATGAGGATATGACCGTTGAATTCAAGAACCTCCGTAGCCAGTCTGCACAAAGCCGCAAAGTGCTCAACAAGCGTGAAATACTGTTTGACTACCAGTTACCCGGAGATACATATCAAGCCACGCTCAAGAACGCATACGGGCAAGTGATGGGACAGAGCGAAGAAGCGAAAGTAGGTGAAGAAGACTTTACTCTGACTATCGACAATCTTTTGCAGAAAAAAGACGTGAGCCTGAAAGTGAACACCCCTGATAAGACGGATGTTACGGATAAGGTGACTATTATTTGGAAAGACGGCTCAGACAAGGCAATAGGCTACGGCTCGCATCTGAAAGGCGTGGCGGAAGCTGCGGCATTAACCTGCAAAGTCACTCTTCGCGACGAGCTTGCCCGCCAATACGTTGCTCCCGATGCAATCCAATTCACCGTGGAAGGTGAGGGCGATAATGTTCTGACGCTTTCCTTGCAGCCTGTACAGCAGCTAACGTTACATGGTCTAGTGAAGGACACAGAGACAGGAGAAGCCATCGAAGCAGCTATCGTCTCGCTAACCCAGCAACAGGGCGGAAGTTTTCAATCCGCTACCGCTACGACAGATGAAGACGGAAAGTACGAGTTACAAGGAACAAACGAGCAGGGAGAGTTGTCCGTGACCGCGACCGGCTATCTGCCCAAGACCATTGACTTTGATGCGCCTGCATCGGAAGGTACACTGCCTACTGTTGAGCTGAAGCCGTTCAACGGCGCAATCGTCAATACCTGGCTCACCTATACAGAGGCAGTTGCCGAAGGCGCGAAGGATAGCATCATCGAAGGCTACGACGGCTATAGAGACATAGCCTGGCAGGTGCATAACAACACCACTGATGCCGCAGTAGAAGACTTCATTATCAAGGACGGAAGACTGTATTTCCCTTCAGGCGTGGCTATCGGCGATGAACTGATGGTAACAGCATCCAGCCATAGCAATAATTTCAGCCCTGTCAGCGCCTCTTGCGAGATTGGAAACAGCGGTTTGGGCTTTGTGACCTTGCCACTTGTCCAGAGGGGCGCTCTGGAGGCAACGGTCAGCTCCGCCGTGAGCAACTCGGTAATGGGCGTGCTATATGATGCCGACGGGCGGTTTGTGCGCTCCAACATCTACAGCTCCGGCAGCCTCAACTTCGCAAGACTTGCAGCCGGCGACTACACTCTGATCTCCATGACCTCCAACATGCTCCTGCGCAGAGTTCTGCTGCTATCCACACTCACCGACATGGGGCTCGTTGAGGGCGCAGACTACGTGAAAAACGCAGTACATATCCAGAACGGACGCATCGCAGCCGTCAGTGTGGCGAATGTGCCGGAGCTGGATCAGGAGAAACTCCGTTTCACCAATGCTGGAACCTACTTCATCGCCAACAAGAATATAGTAAATGCCGGAGAGTATATTACCGTCTCTTTGCAAGTGGAGTTGGAGGAGCAATACGTCGATCGAATCGACAACGTGGAGCTGGTAGTGGATCTGCCGGAAGAGATCGACCTGCTGGAGAACTCTGTCATTCAGAATCCGAACACCGGCAATTACCGCATTGAAGACGGACATTGCATCTTCCCAGCAGGCAATTTCAGCATGCTTAAATTCATTGTGAGAGCCAGTGCATTGGGCGAGTTCCAAGTTACAGGCTCTGTGCAGTTCACTTTGGATGGTGCCAAAACAGTTCAACCTATCGGAACAGTATGGGTGCAAGCCAATGGCTTTACGATGAAGACGCCTGTGTTCGCAGATGCTACTACTTTGCGTGTAGGTGGTTCGGCACCTACTCTTTACAAAGGCAACAAAATAGAGATATTTGATTATGACAAGCAAATCGGAAGTGCTATAGTAAAGAGTGACGGAAGGTGGTCAGCTGATTTGCGTATGCCCTCCAACGGTATAGACGTACATGCTATCAAAGCGCGATTGAACAATCCCGGAGTTGGTGCGATTGAGTCGGATGTTAAGTACGTGTTGTACAACGACAACAAGAAAACAGCATCCAAGGTTGTTATGTTAGACCACAGGAAGAAGCCTGTAACATTCAACTACTTAAACAACACTGTAAGTCCGGCATCCTACACGTATATATTGAAGAAGTGGTGGCACGAAAAGGTGCCTTACACTACCGATTTCACCTTCCTTGCCTTTTTTGATGACTTGGATATAACCGAGTCTGACAGGGTAATGATTGCCGTGCTGGCATCTGACGGCACAACGCGCAACCTGAATGCTGAATATGATGCAACCAAGCAATGTTACTATGCTTCAAGCAACTATCCGTCTTCATCGAAGATTCCTATCTCCGCCTACGCATATATTAAAAGTGACTTCGTCCCTATAAGTGAGGCGGAAGATGCGGTGCTGACCGAGGTAAAGGAGAATGCTGAGGCTAAAGTGAACCAAGTTGCAGTCAAGGCAGCAGAAACAAAGGGAGAGATAGATATTCTGCCGGACGACGAAGAGACGCTGAACTTCAATTATACTGTCAGCGGAAAAGAGCCGTTACGATTCAGTATGACGGAAATGGACTACGACGATGCAGTGGAATATATCATGGAAAACGAGCCGCTCATCTATCACGGCGATGCGGGCACGATAGTTTATTCGCTGATCAACGGAGTAGATGACGCAGAGATGATCCTCATAGATGCAGATGAGCACCTCGCCCTGCGAACAATCATCACATACGCCGAGACGGACGATCCGGGTGCACCGGTCAGCCAAAGGATTGCCGAGGCTAAAAAAGCCAGACCGAAGATTACGTTTGCCGGAGCTGCTAACTTCGGATCAAAGACGCTGGCGGTGTTAGGGTTGCTCGATTACCTGCAAGCTCCCGAGCAAAACATGGAAATGCTGAATCGACGCGAGAGATTCCAAAAAAACATGGATCTTGAGAAGCAATTCATACAGAGATTATTGAAGCAGAAATGTCCCTCCGGCAAACCGCGATTCTATGCACAGGAGAAAGAGGCTTACCTGAGAATGATGCGGGTTCATACTGATGATGGCAACAGGCTTATTAAACGATTGTCCGATTACCATCAAGCTTATATCAATGACCTGTATCGAAAGGCTCTGTGGGATCTCGGCACGACAGCTCTCGGAGGTGGACTCACTAAAGGATTGGCAACCGGTGCTGCAAAAGTACTGGGGCCGAAAGCATTGGCGACGTTAGGAAAAGCGAAGACGTTAATGGAAACAAATAAATGGAAAAATTCTGCCGCCGGGTTTGGATTCGCAAAGGATCTGGGCAAGACCGGTTACCTGGGCAATGTCAGCTTTGACCAGTTGCTGAGTCTTGACTTCCAGCGGCATTACAAGAATTTCAAGGACAACGTTGACACGGAGGGTAAACGTGTGATTAATCGTCTGGAAGATCTGGGCTTGGAAATCATGAAAGATGATCACAATTGTAAGGAAGATGATCCGGGTGATGACGGCGATGATGACGAGGACTACGATTTTACGGATGATGATGACGATGACTACGACTTTACCAAGGAAGATCCATACCCCGATCCGGTAAAACCGCTGATTGACCCATCCGGATATGTCTATGAGGCAGTGCCGTCCAATCGCGTGAAAGGAGCTACGGCTGTCATCTACTATAAGGACAATACGTCCGAGAGCACGGCTGTGCTGTGGGATGCAGAGAATTATGATCAGGTCAACCCGCAGATAACCGGCGCTGACGGTATGTACCAGTGGGATGTGCCGCAGGGCTTATGGCAGGTACGCGTGAGCAAGGATGGCTATGAGAACAACCAGACCGACTGGCTACCCGTACCGCCGCCGCAACTGGACGTGAACATTCCTATCATCCGCAACCGTCTGCCACAAGTGGAAAGGGCGCATGCCTACGAGGAGGCCGTGGCGGTGAAGTTCGACAGCTACATGCTGCCCGAATACCTGAACACGGATCAGATCACCGTAACGGAGAACGGCGCAGCCGTAGCCGGTACGATTGAACTGACCGACGAGGAAGAAGCACCCGACGGAGCCACATTTGCTTCCCAGCTGCGATTCATTCCGACCAATCCGTTCACGGCGACAGAAGTGACGCTGAACATCTCCGGACTGGTGCAGAGCTATTCCGGCATCGAGATGGATGTGCCGTTTGAAGCAGTCCTGCCGATAGAAAGAGAGCTGAAGAAGCTTGTGGCAGATGAGAAAGTGAAAGTGGAATACGAAAGCACGGGCGTCATCCGCCTGAAAGGCGAACCGGTCGCTGCAGCCGCAGGCAAGACGGTGAAGGTACAATGTGCGTCCGGTATCATCGCCTCCACCACGCAGGCTGCGGTTGTCCTCAATGAGGACGGCGAGGCAGACGTGACCATCAACGGCGACCTGCCGGGAACAGATTATGTTACGTTCACTATGGAAGACGGCGAGCTGACGGCAAGCACAACGGTTAAGGTGGTTTTGAATCTTGCTGTGCATGTTGATGCACCCGAAGCGTCTGTGCCCACGGAGTCCGACGTGGAAAGAGGTACACCGGTCACCCTGAGCTGCCCGACGGAAGGTGCTGTGATTTATTACACGCTTGACGGAAGCAACCCGCTCAGCTCCGACACGCGCGTTCTGTATGACGGTACGCCTATCGTCATCAATGCGGAAACGACACTGTCGGCGGTGGCTGTTGTTGAGGGCAAGGGCGAGAGCGAGGTGGTTGTATTCCACTACACCGTGAAGGTCGGCACGCAAATCGCTAATCTCGCCGGCAGCGAAGGCAAAGTGACGCCTGTCCGCGTCCATGATTCGTTTGAGGTGACCGGCGTGGAAGGTACGTTCAGCGTGAGCGTCTATAGCATGTCCGGCAAACTGCTGATGAAGATAGAGCAAATGCACAGCGGCCGCCGTGTGAACGCCTCCGCCTTGCAACCCGGCATCCATCTTGTGATGGTGAACGGCGAAAACGCATACTTTACACAGCGGATAATCAAGGACTAAACGCAACGTAGCCTACTCGTGCGTCTTGTGCGAGAGGTGGACTAAAACGACCTATTCGAATAGCAGGCAGCCGATGGGTTGCCTGCGTTCGTTTGCAATTTATTCTAAATCAAGGCAGGGAGTGATCCTTGCCTTGATTGGGTTATAATAGATTTGTAGTATGGCGAGATACAAAAAATATTTGAAATATGCAAGTTTTTTAGTGATTATTCTGCAATATTTTTTTCAAAATCGGTGTTTTAGCTGTATTTCAGTCGGTGTTTTAGCTGTATTTCAGTCGGTGTTTTAGCTGTGTTTCAGTCGGTGTTTTAGTCAGTAACCCGCACACATTCAACCGATGGCTGAGGAAACATCGAGCTATCCTTCTGAAAAAATGGCGTGCACCGATCACAGCAACAGCTGACTATGCAGGGGTCAGTACGGACACTGTACAACGCGCTATAACGAAAGATTTATAGCATTTTTTTTCCTCGCGCGATAACAAATTTTTGCAATATTACAAGCAATGATTGCTTTTAATTCAGAAAAAATTGCCGTACCTTTGCACCGTCATTCGAAAGAGTGGCGGTGTCGCGTTCTGTTATCGGGGCGCACGGACTGATCGATACGCGATCATTAAAGCGACCGATACCTCCGCTCTTCCCAACGAAACCTACGGTTACGTTGGGAGCCCGAGTAGAATGCGAACGAACAAATATTTATTAACCGCGAAAGTTTTGAGACTTGTGCGCACAACGAACGGCCGTTCAATCAAAGCCAAGCATCAACTTTTGCACAAATGAAAACAACAACCAGAATCGTAGCACTGACTACTGAGACCGAGAACGAACTCAAAGTAAATGACCAAGTAAACGGCATGCTCCGGCGTGCGGGCAGACGGCTGTACACCTTCATCCAGGCCGTGCGGCAGAAGCGGAATCCCTTCCCCGAAGAGATCTGCTACACCCTGGCGCGTATCACCCGCGGGAAGATCTACGCCAACGGCTACGGCGTGACACTGCGACTGTACATCCGACACACGGAGTACAAGACCAATCAAGAACTCAAAACTATCATTCAAAGTAAAGTTAACGATCTATGCAAGCAGTTATGAGAACATCCATTCAACAGCGCGTGATGGCCGGGAACGCCCGGCAGCGCATTCAGTCCAATGTTATGCATTGGGCGCACCATATCCACCGGACATCCGATGGCAGTTGGAGCGAGGCACTGCAGCGCGGCTGGGAGATGCACTACATGCGTCAGATGCTCGCACACGGCGTCGTCGAGTTCACGTTCATCAAACGGGACGGCACAACCCGCACCGCAAGAGGAACGAACTACACCGACATCATACCGCCATCCAAAGCCCCAACAGGTCACCAGCAGGAGGCAATAGACGCAGGCTTGGCTCAACCGAACTGGAAATCGATTGCTTACTTCGACCTGGATAAAGAAGCCTGGCGGGCATTCAGCATTGAACGGTTCGTGCAGGTGAACAGGTTAGCGGTTGTTATGCCGGTAGTATGCGAGAAGCAAAATGAAAAAGAAAAAGCTAATAAAAGAAAAGAACCAAAAGAAAATTAATTAAAAGAAAAAGTCCGTCTAGTCCCACTACTACACACGTGTAGCGCGCACGCGAGACCTCGGACTGACGGACGGACTTTCTTTTTTGATAAATTATTTATTTTATGAATATTAACTCTTCTAACGACACCTTCCCACACATTTGGGCGCTTCTTGCGCCACAGGACGAGTTCCGCAGCCGAGAGCTGGCGTGCAGACGCATGTGGGAGACCTTCGACACCGACAAGCAGCGATCCATCTACGCGCGCATCCGAGGCAAGATGCAACGCGGTGAGAACGTCAGCCAAAACCCATACTTCGCCATACAGGACAACATAGATCCCTCGCCGCCTAAACTTCAACCACCGAAGAACTACAACGGCAGTAACGACTTCCTACAGGTCGTCAAGACCGGCACGCTCGTCACAGCAGAGTTCAACGGAGAGGTAGGCATCTACACCGAGGCGGACGCCGCAAAACATCAAATGACTATCATCAAACACTTGCAACCATGCAACTAGCCCTCAACACACCACCCACCTTTCGCGAGATGTCCGACCTGTTCGACCTCATGCGCGAACTCAATCCCGCCGACCTCCAGCGATGCGCGAACGAGAAGCCATACGCAAACGTGTCGAAAGACTCTACGACAAGTACCAACGACGAGCCAAGGATGAAACGGAGCTCATGAAGCACATACGAATCGCATACATCGGAGAACGACGAAAACGACCTACAGACACCAACAAATCCACACAAACAGCAATCACATTCTACAAACCGCCCTAATTCGGCAACTTGAATCGAGACATACTCGAGACAACTACCTGACAACCACCGGACAGTAACGCAACAAAGAAAGGAGACCAAACACATGCAGAGAGTAAAGAAAGACACTTTAGCAAAGACCCTTGACCGAGCGATACAGGCACAAATGGGACGCAAAGGCTTAAACACACTCATCTTCGGATGGATGGAGTATCGCAAGTACAGCAGAAAGTACAGACATGCCATCTACAGCCGACAATGGCTGTTCATCACAGAGGTCATCGACCTGTCAGAATACGCTGGATATGACCTCATAACCGGCAAAAGAATACCCGACAAATAGAAAAAGTCATTCTGCTGACTTCTCCGATCTCCCAAATTTGCAAATCCCAACTTTTTGTTGTATCTTTGCACTGTTTTTCGGGAACGCGTTCCCCGAAAAGCGCCGAAACCCCGAAAAAGCGACAACGCGTGGTCGGTTTTTCGGAGAGCGGAGGCAACCGCGCGCTTTATGTCGCCCGGGCGATATCCGGTAGCGCGGTTTGGCGAACGCGAGCGTTCTTTGACATATTTATCCCCTCTACGTCGGCCGGAGGTTGAGGGTCCACGCAAATAACATGCAGTGGGGGTCTCTATAAAGATGGCTGACAACACATGGCAATAGTAAAATGGATGAAGGGTATCGAGTTCGTGAGTGGTGCCCTGAGTAAGATCAACAAGAAATCGCAGCACGCGAAGGACCAGACGATGCTTCTGGCCACCCACCGCAAGGCGCCCACGGAGAACAAGGACGGTTG
>DBXI01000005.1:0-9105 GCA_002309255.1 Bacteroidales bacterium UBA1216
GATATGGGACCGCTGTTCCAGACACCGGAAGAGGCAGCCAAACAAGCCGTTGAGAACGATGTTCACTGCCTGGGCGTAAGCTCGCTGGCTGCAGGACATAAGACCCTGATCCCGCAGGTTATTGCCGAACTGAAGAAGCTCGGTCGTCCGGACATCATGGTTACCGCCGGTGGCGTTATTCCTGCACAGGACTACGACTTCCTGTACAAAGCAGGTGTGGCCGCCATCTTCGGTCCGGGTACGCCGGTCGCCTACTCCGCCAAAGTGGTCATGCAGCTGCTGATGCAAGAATAATCCGTATGGCAATGACAAAGGATCTCTTCGGTGCGCTCGCTGTAATCATCCTATGCGGCGCAACCCTATTGAGTTCATGCACTAACAGCACCGCCGACTACAAGCCGGTGGTGCTGCAAAGTAGCGTGACACACGTGCAACCGATGAGCGGTTTGGTGCTCTGGAGCAATGTGGCTACTGAGTTGCAAGCTACACACGGTGCATGTATAGCTCTAGAGTTCGCATATATACAGCCCTGCAAGCTGGTGACGGGCAAGAGCGAGGGCAAAGTGCTGTACGAATGGTCGTATCTGGACAAGCAGCTGTCGGCAGCCGCAGCACGCGGACATCAGATGGTTGTTCGTTTCCCGCTGTGCTATCCGTCGAACAGTAACAACTGCATCGGCGAGAAAGGCGGGACGTATGTGCCGGATTATATCCGCGCCCTACCCGACTACCATGAGACCTACTCCGCCAATCCCGGCGGCGATGGGCCAACATGGTATCCGGACTGGAGCAACAGCGAGCTGCAATGGTTCGTCAAGCAGTTCTACTCCGATCTGGCAGAGCGCTACAACAACGACCCGAGAGTGGCGTTTGTGGAGGTGGGATTCGGCCACTGGGGCGAGTACCACACCTACGGTACAGAGGTAAACTTCGGCGTTAACTTCCCCACCAAAGAGTACCAGCGCGAGTTGTTCGTGCATCTGAGTGAGGTGATGGATATACCCTGGCTGACGAGCATTGATGTAGGCGACGAGTGGTACTCCGATGTGTGCAAGCACGCCGAGACGCAGGCGCTGGACTTCGGATTGTTCGATGACACCTTCATGCACCGCGAACACGAGATCGCCGACGGCGACGGCTGGAACGAGAAGTGCTGGCAGTGGAGCGGTATGGATCATTGGCGCACAGGCGTGTGCGGAGGCGAGATCAGTTACTATACGGCTGACGACCAGCACAACTTCCTCAATCCGGAAGGTATGTATGGCCATACGTGGGAGGAGTCTGCGGCGAAGTACCACATGACGTTCGTCATCTGCAACGATGCACCGCGAGGCAGTTACTTCTCGCCCGGACGCGTGACGGAGGCAGGTATTGCAGCCGGATACAACTTCCGCATCACAGCCTGCGAGACCAATGGCAAGGACAGCCGCGTCACAGTGACAAACACCGGCATAGCGCCAATCTACCGCGATGCGTTTGTCACGGTGGCGGGTGTACGCGCCGAGCAGTCGCTGCGCGGGCTGCTGCCGGGCGAAGAGCTGACATGCGAGATCAAAGCGGCGGCTACAACCGACAATGTTCGGATCACCACCGACCTTATCCTGCCCGGGCAAGAGATTGAGTTCGAGGCCGATTGCTGCGCCAAGTGAGGCAATGTTCAACCGCTTACCGACTTTAAATGAGCTTACTGACTTTAAAAGACAAGTCGTCCAATGGACGTCTCATTGGAAGCTGACACCGACAGTTTTAGTAAAGCGGTTACATAATACAAGGCATTTAAGCGAGCACTTCGGTGCTCGTTTTGTGCGTATTAAGATGAAAAAAGCAGATATTTGCAACTTTCTGCACTACATATTTGCATAATTCAAAAATTTATGGGATCTTTGCATTGAGATTAGTTGCAGATGAGTTTGGCGGCCTTGAAGTGGGAAAAATAGCCGAGGTAGGAGATTGCGGAGGTAAGTGAATATTCCAATTGCTCGGGATCAGATTGAGTAGATAGTTGACTCCATTGAGCCAAATGCAAGCGCCAGTTGCGGACAGTCCGTACTGACGCATGTTTGTAAATGAGGGCTTATAAATCTTGGACTAGACGAACTGACCGACCGAGGCAACGAAGGCCGTTGCCCCTGCCCGTATCTGTGCGCTCATACTTACGGCAAACAACGCTGCAACTGCCATTGTAAAAATCTTTTTCATGTTCATTCTCCTTTCAATTCTCAACTTTCAATTTATTCCTTAATAATTTTTACTACCTGTGCTCCAGCCTGCAGCAGATAGGTGCCGTTCTGCAAACTGCCTACCTGCAGTTGTGCTTCGCCGTTTGCGGTAGTAGCGGACTGCATCAGTTGTCCTTGCAGGTTATAGATGCGAATCGTCTGCTCGCCTTTTAGGCCGCGAACTACTACAGTCTCTTGCGCGGGATTGGGGAAGACCTGTACCGATAAGCCGTTGCCCTCGCCGAGGGCAGTAGCCTCTCCTTGCTCGCCAAAGACAATCTTACCCACTTCGGCCACTGGTGTTGAGCCAAGCAGTTCTCCTGTCAGGTCATAGAGCTGCATCACATCACCAGCGAACTTGATCTTGCCGATCTGCGCCACCACGTACTGTTGCTCTCCGCCCGTCAGCGGCTGAACAACCAGATGCGTCTGCGCCGTCACCCACATTGCGCATAGCAGCATTGGCAGCAATAGAAGTCTGTGTCTGTGTTTCATACTTGTTTGAGTTTTATTGTTTGTTAATATATTATTTCCAATTGATCAGATGTTTCTCCAACTCCACAATCTGCTCCGCTTGCTCTGCCAACTGCTCTCCGGAAACAAGTTGGCAACAAAGATAACACTTTTTTTTGAAATTTGCAAATCATTCTGCAATTATTTTGATTTATTATGCAATTTTCTGTCATTTTCCACACGAACACTCGCTGAATGATGCAAGATGATGTGAAGTTTGAAACAGGATCATCACGGGACCATCTCCCGACAACAACCTAAAAAAAGTACTTTAGAACAATCATAATAAAGTTTCGTGCGATTGTCTTGGCAGATAGATGACAGGTAAACGGCAGGTAGATGACGGGGAGATGTCTCGAGTTAGTCTCGATGAAGTTGCACAAGAATCGCACCCTGTACCAATAATCAGCGAATTTGTGTCAGCAATTCTCAATTATACGACGATTTACTATGCTGACAATGTGGCATCGGCTACGTTGTTTATGGCCTGCAGCGTTTATCACAGCGTTGTTCATAGTGGCTGCGCCACGTTTATAACAAAAAGTGCACATTTTTGCACTTTTTTCGTGTATATATTTGGAAATGTCATTTTTTTTTTGTAACTTTGTAGGCTAATTTGTTGGGATGCATATTTATGCATAAATCAGAGATAGATATAATCACCCTCGGTTGCTCAAAGAACCTGGTGGATGCAGAGCGTGTGATGCGGCGGCTGGAGGTTGCCGGGTACACGTGTGTTCACGATGCGGCTGAACCGAAGGGTGAGATAGCGATCATCAACACCTGCGGGTTCATCGGCGATGCGAAAGAGGAGAGTATCAACATGATCCTGGAGATGGCGGAGCGCAAGAAACGGCGGCAGTTAAAGCAACTGTACGTTATGGGCTGCCTGAGCCAGCGGTATATAAAAGAGCTGCCGGCGGAGATACCCGAGGTTGATGGGTGGTACGGGAAGTTTGACTACGACGCGCTTATCGAACGGTTAGCGGTGAGCGGTGAGCGGTTAGCGGCGAGCGGATGCGCGGCATATGAGCGGACGATAACAACACCTGGGCACTATACGTATGTGAAGATAAGCGAGGGCTGCAACCGATTCTGCTCGTACTGCGCAATACCGCTGATAACAGGAAGACATACGTCGCGGCCGATGGAGGAGATACTGGATGAGGTGCGATGGCTCGTCAGCCAAGGAGTGAAGGAGTTTAATGTGATAGCGCAAGATATCTCCTCTTACGGTCTCGACCTGTACAAAGAGCACCGTCTCGCGAAACTCATCGATCAAATGGCGGAGGTAGAGGGTGTGGAGTGGATCAGACTACACTACGCCTACCCTACGGATTTTCCGATGGATCTGTTGCCAGTGATGGCGAAGCATGCGAACATATGCAAGTACATGGACATCGCGCTGCAGCATTGCACCGACCATATGTTGGGACTGATGCGCAGGCACATAACCGCTGCGGAGCAGGACGCGTTGCTTGAGCGTATACGTCGCGATGTGCCGGGGATCACGCTTCGCACCACGCTGATGGTGGGGCATCCGGGGGAGACGAAGGAGGATTTTGAGGCACTGAAAGCGTGGGTGAAGAAGCAACGGTTTGATAGAATGGGCGCTTTTGCGTATAGCGAGGAGGAAGGGACGTATGCTGCGAACCACTACAAGGACGACGTGCCGCCTGAAGTAAAGGAACGCAGACTGGACGAGCTGATGCTCATTCAGGAACAGTTAGCCGCAGAGAAGAGCGAGGAGAAAGTGGGTAAGACGCTGCGCGTGATCATCGACAGAGAGGAAGGCGACTACTATATCGGCCGAACAGAAGCCGATAGTCCGGAGGTGGATTGCGAAGTACTGATTCAAAGTGAAAGGTTAAAGGTGAAAATTGAAAGGGGAGAATTCTACAACGTGAAGATCACTGGATTCGAAGGTGTTGACTTATACGGAGAAATCGTTTAGATATACGGAGAAATCGTTTAGAATATGAATAACAAAGAAATTATACAATCAGTGTCGCAGAGAGCGGCGCTGACCAAGCAGGCAACCGAGCAGTTGCTGCAAGCCACGGTGCAGGTGATCAGCGAGACGCTTCGCGAAGGCGGAGATGTGAAGATCCAGCACTTTGGCACATTAGGCGTTAGCGAGCGAAAAGCACGCACAGTAACGAACCCACGCAACGGACAAAAGACCCACGTGCCGGCTAAGCAGGTGTGGAATTTCAAAGCTAATCCGCGCTTAAAAGATGCGGTGAATGAGTGATGAGTTAAGAGTTATTAGTTATGGCAGAACATTTAACTTTAGTTAATCTGCGTCGTGCGGTGAGTGCACGAGCGGGTGTGAGCGAGAAAGTGGCAGACGACTTCCTCAATGCCCTATTTGACAGTATACAACAAGGTCTGCAGAAAGACGGCAAGGTGAGCATCAACGGTTTGGGCACCTTTGCTCTGCAAGATGTACCGGCACGCGAGAGTGTGAACGTGGCTACCGGCGAGCGGATAACGATCAAGGGGTACAAGAAGGTGGTGTTCAGCGAGGGTGCTCAGCGCGGCAAAAAGCAGGACGAGGCCATCGATCCCATCGAGAAACTGGGTGAACAAGCCGAGGAGATCAAGGGGATATTGAGCGAGTTGGACGCGATGAGTACGGAGGAGTCGGTACAGGAGAGTACAGAAACCACGGATCAGACGGATGCGGTGGTACAGGAGAGTACGGATCACACGGATCAAACGGAAGTGGTGGAGGTTGTTGTGTCCGAAGCGCCGCACGAGCAGCCGATAGAAGAGAAGCCTGCACAAGAGCAGCCAAAGGGAGAAGAGAAGAAGCCATTCAATGCTTGGTTGACGGGGTTGATTACGATTGGCATATTTGCTATGCTACTGGTGATCGCGTACTTCGTTCTGCGGCATCAGATCGTGAGTTGGGCAGAAGGTATGCGCAACGGCATCGAACAGCGCGTGAGCAGCGAACCGACCGAGCCGGAAGCACTGGTGATAGAGGTGCCGGAGGAGAATGAACCTGCAGAGGTTGCACCGGAAGCACCAGCAGAGACGGCTGAGGTGAGCGAGCCTGCTGAGCCGGTAAAGGCTGCGCAGCCCAAGGCAAAGCGAGTGATCAAGTCCCGTAAGTTCCCAACGAACTACAAACCGACCCCTGCGGCAGAGTTGGCGCGGTACTATGACGACAACGAGCGGTTCTTTGACGAGATCATAACTACCGAGACAGTAGGCAAGGACAGCCGTCTGGCTTGGGTAGCATGGAAGCACTACGGCGAAAAAGCAATGTGGGTGTTCGTATATGAGGCCAACCGCGACCGCGTGAAAGACCCAAACTTCGTGAAGCCCGGCGTCAAGCTGCGCATCCCCAAGCTCCCGCCCGAGCTGCGCGACCTGAGCAAACCCGAGACGCAAGAGCTGGTTGAGCGGTTGAGTGAGAAATACCTGAGATAGTGAATAGTGAGGGGCGACGGAGTAATACATATCGAGGGTGCACGGACGAACAACCTGAAGAACGTGAGCGTGGATATACCGCGCAACAAGATGGTTGTTATCACCGGCGTGAGCGGCAGCGGCAAATCGTCGCTGGCGTTTGACACATTGTATGCCGAAGGCCAGCGCCGCTACGTGGAGAGCCTCAGCGCCTACACGCGCCAGTTCCTCGGACGGATGCAGAAACCCGACGTGGACAGCATCGACGGAATCCCTCCCGCCATAGCCATTGAGCAGAAAGTCAGTTCGCGCAACCCGCGTTCCACTGTTGGCACCGTCACGGAGATCTACGACTACCTCAAGCTCCTCTTTGCCCGCGCCGGCACTACGATCTCGCCCGTGAGCGGTAAGGAGGTCAAGCGGCACACCGTAGCAGATGTGCTCAACCATCTGCGCTCGCTGCCCACCGGCACACGCGTTTTTCTGCTGGCAGCAGTCAGAGATCAGAAATCAGAAATCAGAGATCAGGTTGAGGCGGATAACTTGCAGGCTAAAGCTCAATCATGGATAAGCGAAGGTTACTCGCGTCTGCTGCATGTACACAATGACGGCACGGCGGATATCCTGCGCCTGAGCAGCAGCCTCAGCCCTGACTTGTTTCGCGATTTGGAGCATGTGTTCCTGCTGGTTGACCGCATCGTCACGGACGGACAGCAAGCCACCGAGAATCGTTTTGCAGACTCCATACAGACAGCGTTCTTCGAAGGCAAAGGCGAGTGCGTGCTACGCAGTGAACTCCCCGTAGAACTTGAACCCGATGAAACCAAGCGCATACAGATGACGCATTTCTCCGAACGCTTTGAGGGGGACGGCATACAGTTCGTGGAGCCGACGGAGCATCTGTTCAACTTCAATAACCCATTGGGTGCCTGCCCCACCTGCAACGGATTTGGGAACATCATCGGCATAGACGTTGACCTCGTGGTGCCCGACAAGTCGAAGAGCATCTACGAGGATGCCATCGCCTGCTGGCGCGGACAGAAGATGAGCGCCTGGCGCGATGAACTCATCTACAACGCCGATAAGTTCGATTTCCCGATACACACCCCGTTCTACGCGCTGACGCCGGAACAGAAGCAACTCATCTGGACAGGAAACGAGTACTTCCGCGGACTGAATGATTTCTTCCAGATGTTGGAGAAAGATCAATACGCCAAGATCCAGTACCGCGTTATGCTGGCTCGCTTCAAGGGTAAGACGACCTGCCCCGACTGCCGCGGTATGCGATTGAGAAAAGAGGCTGAGTACGTATGGGTGGGTGGCAAGCGGATCACCGATGTAGCCGCACTGCCCGTGAGCGATGTGATGGTGTGGATCAAAGAGCTGGAGCAGAAACAGCAAGCCGGTGACCCGAAGCTTGCCGGCATGAATGAGCTGCTGATAGAGATACACAACAGGCTGCAGTTCATGGAGGATGTAGGACTCAGTTACCTCAGCCTCAACCGCATGGCGTCGAGCCTCTCGGGCGGTGAGAGCCAGCGCATCAACCTCGCAAAATCATTGGGCAGCAGTCTGGTAGGTTCGTTGTATGTGCTGGATGAGCCGTCGATCGGCTTGCACGCCCGCGACACGCAGCGCCTGATCCATGTGCTACATGAGTTGCGCGACCTGGGCAACACAATCGTAGTCGTGGAGCACGACGAGGATATTATGATGGCCGCCGACTACATGATAGAGATTGGTCCGCAAGCCGGCACACACGGCGGCGAGATCACCTACGTCGGCAAACCGCGTCTGCAGGAGTTCCCGTCGGTCATTCCGCCGCAACGCAGACCGTGGAGCAACTATATAGAGATTATCGGTGCAGCCGAGAACAACCTGCAGAACCTGAACGTCAAGTTCCCGTTGGGGGTGCTGACGGTGATAACAGGCGTGAGCGGTAGTGGCAAATCATCGCTGGTGAGCAAGGTGCTCTACCCTGCCCTGAAGAAGCACTACGGCGGTATCGCAGCCGAGCATACGGGCGACTACGGCAGTCTGAAAGGCAGTATGCATCTGCTGAAAGATGTGGAGTTCGTTGACCAGAACCCGCTGAGTAAATCGTCGCGGTCGAACCCCGTGACGTATATGAAGGCTTTCGACGAGATCCGCCGCATCTTTGCCGAGCAGCAAGCCTCCAAGCAGATGGGCTTCACGCCGGCGCACTTCTCGTTTAACACCCCGGGCGGACGATGCGAGGAATGTCAGGGCGAAGGAACGATAACGATCGAAATGCAGTTCATGGCGGATATCGTGATTGAGTGTGAGCACTGCCACGGCAAGCGCTACAAGCAGGAGGTGCTGGAGATACAGTTCGGCGGCAAGAACATCCACGATATACTGGAGATGACCGTGGACGAAGCCATCGACTTTTTCAGCGAGTACGGATGCCGCAAAGTGGTCAAACTGCTCAAACCACTACAGGACGTAGGTATCGGTTACGTCAAGCTCGGTCAGTCCAGCAGCACGCTGTCCGGCGGCGAGAGCCAGCGCGTGAAACTCGCCTCATATATCGCACAGGAGGATGCCAAACCCATGATGTTTATCTTCGACGAACCGACCACCGGTCTGCACCATCAGGATGTACTCGTGCTTCTGAACGCGCTGGAGCGCCTGATAAGCAAAGGGCATACGGTAGTAGTCATCGAGCACAACCCGACGCTGATCATGGCAGCCGACCATATTATTGACCTCGGTCCCGAAGGCGGCAGTCAGGGCGGAAGGATCGTAGCCGAAGGCACACCCGAACAGATCATGGCATGCGAACAAAGTTATACAGGTAAAGCATTGAAGAATTGGCATTAAGTGTAGAGAACATAGTAAAGGAGTATTTATCCCAGCCCATATTGACCGGGGTGACGTTTCTTGTGAATAAACGTGATCGCATTGCGCTGGTGGGTAAGAACGGTGCGGG
>DBXI01000005.1:9214-16561 GCA_002309255.1 Bacteroidales bacterium UBA1216
AACGAGGGCACGACGCTGCGCGAGGAGGTTGATCAGGTGCGCGACAAGCAAGACCCAAAATCGGTCGGGCAGATGGAGCGCGTGCTGCTCGGTTTGGGCTTTGAGCGGACGGACTTTGACCGCCCGTGCAACGAGTTCTCCGGCGGATGGAGGATGCGTATCGAGCTGGCGAAGATTCTCTTGCAACAACCAGACCTTCTCCTGCTCGACGAGCCGACGAACCACCTGGATATAGAGAGTATCCAGTGGTTGGAAGAGTGGCTGCAAGCAGCACCTTGTGCCGCAATCATCGTCAGCCACGACCGCGCGTTCATTGATAACGTCACCACACGAACCATTGAGATTTCGTTAGGTAAGATATACGACTACAATGTCCCCTACTCGCAGTTCGTCACTCTGCGTCAAGAACGCCATGAGCAGCAGGTGCGTGCCTATGAGAACCAGCAGAAGATGATCAAGGACACCGAGGACTTCATCGAGCGCTTCCGCTACAAGGCAACCAAGAGCGTGCAGGTGCAGAGCCGCATTAAGCAACTGAACAAACTCGAGCGTCTCGAAGTTGATTTGGAGGACAACAGCCGATTGAGGATGAAGTTCCCACCTGCACCACGCAGTGGTGATTTTCCCGTTATCGCCGATGATGTCCGCAAAGCCTTCGGCAACCATGTAGTCTTTGACCATGTGACCTTCACCATCCGCCGCGGCGAGAAAGTGGCATTCGTGGGCAAGAACGGCGAAGGCAAGACCACGCTCGTCCGTTGTATCATGAACGAGCTGACCGACTACACGGGCACACTCAAGATCGGTCATAACGTCAAGATCGGTTACTTTGCACAGAACCAAGCGTCGCTACTGGACGGCGAACTGACCGTCTTCGATACCATCGACCGCGTGGCGGTGGGCGATATACGCACACGCATAAAGGATATATTGGGTGCATTCATGTTCGGCGGCGAGGCGATAGACAAACGCGTCAGGGTGCTCTCCGGCGGTGAGCGCAGCCGATTGGCGATGATTCGTCTGTTGTTAGAGCCGGTCAACCTGCTCATATTGGACGAGCCGACGAACCACCTGGATATGCGCAGCAAGGATGTGCTCAAGGAGGCATTGCAAGCATTCGATGGTACCGTTATATTGGTGAGCCACGACCGCGATTTCCTCGATGGCATCGTGAGCAAGGTCTATGAGTTCGGCGGATGCAAGGTGCGCGAACACCTGGGCGGGATCTACGACTGGCTGCAATATAAGCGCGCGGCACGTATCCAAGATGCAGACAAGGCGATTGACCTGGCGCTTAGTCAAAAGACCGCTTCGCTAAAAGAACAAAGACCGCTGACGCTCAAAGATGAAAGCCAAGTCAGTTCGGGTGCAACCGCCTATGCGGCGCAGAAAGCCAAGGCGGCGGAGCTGAGGAAGGCGCAGAAAGCCGTGGCGCAAGCAGAGCATGACATAAGCGAGTTGGAGCAACAGATACTCGACATAGAGCAGATACTCGCCGATGTAGAAGGACAATCGCCGGATAACTTCGAGAAGTACAACAGGCTGAAACGTAGCCTCGAACAGCGGATGTATGAATGGGAGATATTGAGCGAAGATCTGGACGAGGTGAAAGGTGAAAATTGAAAGGTGAAAGGGCATATGGAAGAGATCATCAATTATATCAAAACGTGGTTATTGTATGGTAGTGCTGACGAGGCGCAGAATGTCGGTTATACGGCTGATGAGCGTGAGTGGGCGAAGTACAAGCTGGTGATTGTTCCTAATGGACACTTGGGTAAAGATATCGTTGATCCTGATCTGCGCGCGCCTCGTGTTGAGCAATGGTCGCCGGCCGATGCGCCGGACAAGGTGGTGAACGTGGTGCGTACCGACCTCATCTATAACACGTTCTTCTTCATCTCACGTGCCGAGGAACTCATCAACGACAAGCGCGACGAGCATGGTCGGTTTCTTGCCGCCTACTCTATCCTTGGCAAGCGCAACCGTCTCATGGTTCCCACATTGGACGAGTACGCCCGTCTGGTGACGAAGGCTCTCGGATTGCCGTTGCCTCCGTCGGGTTTTGCGCATATCTACCTCACCCATGACATCGACACCATTGCCCACTACCGCCATGTGCGCGGTGCGTTAGGCGGCATATGGCGCGGCGAGTGGCGGCAGGTGCTGCGTTCGTGGAAGGATATACATAGCGACCCAGCCTACACCTTCCCCTGGCTGGTTGATCAGGACAGACGCGTGCCGCTGGCAGAGAGCATCTACTTCGTGAAGCACTCGTTCGGCAAGGGCTACGACTACCCGCAATATAACCACCGCGGTCACGATGCGCGTCAGTTGCGTCGTTTCTTAGAGTGGAACAAAGCGACCATAGGCTGGCATAGTTCGTACTACGGCACAGGCAGCATAGAGCGCCGCACCTCGCACACCAATGAGCTCGCCATTCACCGCTCGCACTACCTCAGGTGCTCGATTGAGCAGATGCGCAAACTCATAGAGCTTGGTGTGACCGATGATTTCACCATGGGCTTTTCCGACCGCGCAGGCTTCCGCTTGCAGACCACGCGCTCCGTGCTATGGATTGATCCCGAACGGATGCAGCTGACCGAGCTGGTGCTCCATCCGCTGATGATTATGGATCGTACACTCAGCGAGGAGCGCTACATGGGACTCGATCAGGATGAGGCGGCCTATGTGTGCCAGCAACTGATCGATAAGGTGAGGATGCACAACGGCGATCTGTGTTTGCTATGGCACAACGACTCCATCAAAACAGATACGTACCACCGCGCACTGTATCATCAATTGATCAATGAACTATCTCACTGATGTCCGATAGCACAGCCATATACAGCCTGCTGGTGCTTGCTGATCCCTACGGCAAGCCCAGTTTTGCTCCCCGATTGAGGAGCATATGCGAACATCTGACAACTAAAGGCTGGCGGGTAGAGGTGTACACCGAAGAGTGGCAGCCGCTGGATTTCACACACGACTACCCTATCACCCCTATCCCGTTCTATCATAATCAGGGCGCAGACTGGGCGGTGAAAGCGTTGTGGTCGCTACTCACCAATTGGAAGGAGCGGAGGTTTGCGCATGAAGTGAACAATCGCATCAAAGGCAAGCATTTCGATGCAGTGTTCTGCACTACGTTCTCTACCTTCCCCTTAGGTGCTTCGGCGCAGATTGCCGAGGAGTTAGGGGTTCCGTTGCTAACCGACATCCGCGACCTTGACGAGCAAGCGCCTAATAGTCAGTACCTGGCGCACCGCCAGTGGTGGACAAGACCATGGCGCGGTTGGTACAAGCGCACCTATATACGCCGCCGCAACAATGCTATACGCCGTGCCCAGCAGGTAACGACCGTATCGCCATGGCATGTGGATTTTCTTCGTGCCATCAACCCCAACACGGCACTTGTATGGAACGGTTTTGACCGCGAGGTCTTTGCACCTGCGCCGCACCCTATTCCCACCTTCGACATCGTATATACAGGGCGCATCTATGAGTCGGAACTACAAGACCCACGCTGCTTCTTTGAAGGGTTGAGTCTGCTACCCGAGTTGCCGAAGATGCGCGTAGTATGGTACACCAACGCGTTGGGACAGGAACGTGTGCAAGCCTATGCCAAGCGGTATAATATCCGCTGCACGATGGTTTATAACGACTACGTCAGCCCAGCTGAGGTGCCGCATATATTGAATGCCAGCAGCATTGTGCTGGTTTTCTCGCACCAGGCAGGCAAGGATGGACCTCATGGCATCATGACCACGAAGTTCTTCGAAGCACTGGGTGTAGAGAAACCCGTGCTGTGTGCTCCATCGGACGAAGAGTGCCTGGCACAAGTTATCCGTCAGACCAACGCCGGCGTAGCTGCACGCACACCACAGGAGGTGTCGGCATTCATACAAGACAAGTACCACGAGTGGCAACAACATGGATACACCCGTCAGGCTGTCAAGCCAGTGGAGAAAGAGCAGTTCGCCCGCCAGACGCAGGCTGCGCACATCGAGCTGTTGCTGAGTGAACTAATTCGGACAGCACATGATTAGCGTTATAGTACCCATATACAATGTAGCTCCGTATCTTGCACAATGCCTTGAATCGGTGCGCCGGCAGACCTACAGCGATTGGCAGGCTATACTCGTCAACGATGGTTCGACTGATGAGTCGGCAGTTATAGCACAACAGTTCGTGCAAGAAGATAGCCGTTTCCGACTGGTTAATCGCCCTAATGGTGGACTGTCGGCAGCACGCAATACCGGGCTTGAGCATGCTACAGGCGAGTACATAACGTTCATTGACGCAGATGATTATATTGATGTTGAGTACCTTGAAACCTTGCTGCGCCACGCAGAAGGCGTAGAGTTGGTGCAGAGCGGTTTTCGGCGGATAGATAACGCCGGGCGTGTACTGCGACACGTTTATCCACGCCCGTCCTATAGGCTTGTATCCGCCTGCTTCCGGCTCTACCGACGGACGCTCATAGAGGAGCATCGGATGGCTTTCGCTACGGGGCAGTACTACGAGGATGTACTATTCTCTATTGACCTATGGCTCACCCATCCGAAGACATGCACAATAGACTACACCGGCTACAACTACCGCGTGAATGACACATCGATCACATCGCGACGCCATGACACGACGTATGTGTTCAACTATCTACGACGCAAACAGAAAGAAACAACCGCGCTCCGAGACCGTTGGATTGTATGGTACACTCGCCTGCGGCTACGCGCACATTTTATACTGAACAGATGAATACAACTGCCCTACTCGACTTACTTCACCAGGAAGTGATTCCTGCTATCGGCTGCACCGAGCCGGCATGCGTGGCGCTATGCGTGGCACGAGCAAAGGAAAAATTAGGCAACGAGCCAGACTCCATTCGCGTGGAGGTAAGCAAGAACATCTATAAGAACGCCATGGGCGTCGGCATCCCTGGCACAGGGATGAATGGTCTGCCTATTGCCATCGCACTGGGCGCCACCATCGGCAAGAGCGATTACGAGCTTGAAGTGCTACGCGACACCACACCCGAGGCTGTGGGCTACGCCAAAGCTTACCTGCAACGTGTGCAGCCTCAGATCAGCATCGATCATAACGCACCGGACTTGGTCTATGTGCATGTGGTGGTAGGCTGCTGCGACAAGACGGCAGAGGAAACTATCCAAGGTAGCCACACCGGCTGCGCGGATTCTTCCTATTGCATCAGCAGTCTGCGCGAAGTGTACGACTTTGCAATGAACGTGCCGCTGAAGGAGGTTGAATTCCTGATGGATGGTGCTAAGATGAACATGGCAGCAGCGGAGAAATCGTTCATGGGCAACTACGGGCACGGGCTCGGACGCTTGCTGCACACAGTGAGCAACCAACATCTCACGAACGCGCACTCCACGCAGATGTCGAATATCTTCGGCGACACTTTGTTCACAAAGATACTTTGTTACACCTGCGGCGCATGCGATGCAAGAATGTCGGGGGCAATGGTGCCTGTGATGTCCAACTCGGGCAGTGGGAACCAGGGGATCAGCTGCTCTATACCGGTCTATCTATACGCGCTGGAGCACAACAGCGATGAGGCGCAGACGTTGCGCGCGCTGACGGTAAGTAACCTGACGGTGATCTATATCAAGCAGTCGCTGGGCAGGCTGTCGGCACTCTGCGGATGCGTGGTAGCGGCTACGGGTTCGGCGGCAGGCTTGACCTATCTGATGGGCGGGCAGTACGACGAGGTGACCTTTGCCATCAAGAACATGATTGCCAACATCTCCGGCATGATCTGCGACGGCGCCAAGCCCGCCTGTGCGCTGAAGGTGACCAGCGGCGTGGCGACGGCCGTGCTATCGGCATCGATGGCAATGAACCACTCGTTTGCCGAATCAACCGAAGGCATCGTGGAGGATGACATCGATCGCACCATCCACAACCTCACGCGCATCGGCCACGATGGCATGTGCCAGACGGATGACGTGATAATTGACATCATGACTAATAAGAATTAGACCGCTACGCTAAAAGATAAAAGACCGCTGACGCTAAAAGAAAAAAGCCGTACCTTCAGCGTCAAGACATAATAGGCTTTTATCTTATGTCTTTGAGTGCGAAGCACGGTCTATCGACTAAATATAACACATATGATAACAATAGAACAATTAAAAGACGTACAACAACGCGCTGACAAACTGAAGTCGTACCTGGCTATTGACGAGAAACGTATCCAACTGGAGGAGGAAGAGCTGCACACGCAGGCACCGGGGTTCTGGGATGATGCAAAAGCCGCCGAGGCGCAGATGCGCAAAGTTAAAAGCCTCAAGCGCTGGATAGAAGGCTACGAGGGTGTGCGCAACGCGACCGAAGAGCTGCAGCTGGCTTTTGACTACTACAAGGAGGAGCTCGTGACTGAAGAGGAGGTGGATTCCGCCTACTCGCATGCGATAAAAGAGGTAGAAGATCTGGAGATGAAGAACATGCTCTCGCATGAGGAGGACGCGATGCCGGCCGTGTTGAAGATCGTCTCGGGTGCAGGCGGCACGGAGGCACAGGACTGGGCAGAGCAGTTGATGCGCATGTACCAGCGCTACTGCGAGAAACACGACTACAAGGTGACCATCGCCAACCTTCAGGAAGGTGACGAAGCAGGTATCAAGACCGTGACGTTCAACATTGAGGGCGACATGGCATACGGCTACCTGAAGAGCGAGAACGGTGTGCATCGTCTGGTGCGCGTCAGTCCCTACAATGCCCAAGGCAAGCGCATGACGAGCTTCGCATCGGTGTTCGTTGTGCCGCTGATCGACGATTCGATTGAGATAACGGTCGATCCTGCAGGACTGAGTTGGGACACTTTCCGCTCATCCGGTGCTGGTGGTCAGAACGTGAACAAGGTGGAGTCCGGCGTCAGGTTGCACTATAAGTTCATTAACCCCCTCACCGGGCAGCCCGATGAAATAGTAATCGAGAACACCGAGACGCGCGACCAGCCCAAGAACCGAGAGAACGCCCTCCGTCACCTGCGTTCGCAGCTCTACGAGCTCGAACTGGAGAAACGTCGTCAGGCGCAGGCGAAGGTAGAGGCCGGCAAGAAGAAGATTGAATGGGGCAGTCAGATCCGCTCCTACGTGTTCGATGACCGCCGCGTGAAGGATCATCGCACGAACTACCAGACATCGAACGTCAATGCCGTGATGGATGGCGACATAGACGCATTCATCAAGGCATACTTGATGGAGTTTCCGGATTAACAAAGAAAGCGCGCGAGAGGCAGGGCACTGAAAATCATCAATTTGAGAACGTCCAAAAAGTCTCAAAGTATCAAAGTTTTACGCAATTTTTTGCTTTCAAGCAGTC
>DBXI01000050.1:0-165 GCA_002309255.1 Bacteroidales bacterium UBA1216
GTTGCGGCGTTCTGCTGCAAGGACCGGCTGTTCGCCTTTCTGATGCGTCCGCTCCATGGGCAGCAGCTCATCAACATCGATGTCACCGCGCCGTTCGTGACCCATGTCCAGGTCAGTCTGTGTATAGGATTTGTGCTGGCGCTGCCGCTGATTGTGTGGTGGCTG
>DBXI01000050.1:249-476 GCA_002309255.1 Bacteroidales bacterium UBA1216
GCGCTGAACTACCTGCTGATCTTCCCCCTGTCGTTCCGCTTCCTGAGCACGTACGAGCTCAGTCCGCATGTGGTCAATCAGATCAGCCTGACTTCGTATATATCCCTGCTGCTGGTGCTGTCCGTTATGATGGGACTGCTGTTCGAGGTGCCTGTGTTGACGTGGCTGCTCAGCAAGCTGGGTATCCTGCGCCGTGAGCATCTCAAGCGCTATCGCGGCCATGTGCT
>DBXI01000050.1:499-854 GCA_002309255.1 Bacteroidales bacterium UBA1216
ACGGGCGACCCGTTCACGCTGCTGCTTGTCACAGCACCGGTCTATCTGTTATATGAGCTGAGTATCCTGATCATCCGTTAGCCGGCGTTCGGCCTACATGAAGTTGACGGGGCGTATGGCGTCGTTGCTGATCTCGTAGTAGCCGGTCAGCAGGTGGCTGTAGTAGTGCCGGTCGGTCTTGCCGACGATGTTGGTGCGCAGCTGCTCGGTCTCCGGCCGGTAGCCTTCGATGCGCAGTCCGGACGGCAGGAACGCTGCCATCAGCCTGTCCAGGCGGCATAGCACGTCCTGTTCCGACTCTCGTATGCCGTCAGCCAGCACCACGTGCGCCACCAGCGGACTGTCTTCGGCTGCC
>DBXI01000050.1:880-35676 GCA_002309255.1 Bacteroidales bacterium UBA1216
CGGTTGGCTATGTCGAACAGATAGACCTTCTCGCCGCCCTCCGCCTCCACGTACTGCGCCATGCGGCCGTAAACATACAGCCTGCCGTCGCGGTCCAGGGCTCCCAGATCGCCCGTGAGCAGCCATCCGTCCTGCAACCGGGCTTTGTTTAGCTCGGGTTGGTTGACGTAGCCGACGGTGAGTGACGGCGTCTTGACGCGTATCTCTCCGCGATGCCCGTACCCGAGTTCCCTGCCGTGTTCGTCAAATATACCTACCGTGACGCCCGGGAACGGTGCTCCCACGCACACGACGGGGCGGGAGTAGTCCTTGTCAAAGCCCTTCGGCTCATAATCCACCGTGCTGACGGAGAAGGTCTCGGTCAGTCCGTAGCCCGAGGTGAGCGCCACGGTGCTGCCGCAGGACTGCATGACCTCGTTGATGTGCTGCAGGGCCTGCGGGGTGCAGCCTTCGCCGCCCATGACGGGGAAGCGGAAGAAGCTCAGGTCGGGGCGCCGGCCGTCTTCGATGAGCCGGTCGACATAACGGATCAGATGTACCCAGTTAGAGCCCGGAGTGAGGGCGATCTGCGGGCGGATAGTCAGGATATTCCGTATGTACTGCTCCACGGACGGTCGCGGGTCGAGATAGACGGTCATGCCGCGGTAGAGCGGCGCTATGACCAGCACAAAGAAACCCGTGCACACAAAGGGCGGCAGCTGGCAGTACGATGTTGTGCCTTCGCGGAACGGTGTGCCCTTCAGGTTGAATGCCAGCGCGTTGCGGAACATGTTCAGTATGGCTTCGTCGCTCATGGCAATCTGGTTGGCCACTCCCTTGCCGGACGTGCCTGACGAGCAGAAGATGAACGCAGCCTTGCCCTTGCCGGGCCCGGCCTCCAGCGGACCGTCGTAATGTCCGAAGCGTCGGATGGCGGCATCGGCTGTCAGGTACTTGGCCCTGTGCCGGGAGCCCCACCGCGCTATGCTGTTCAGGGGCGATGCCAGCAGCTTGAGCGGATAGCCCATGGAGCGCGTGGCCGACAGGATGACCACATGCTCGAACTGCTCGCGCTGCAGCGTCTTGCGGATCACGGCTTCCATGCCGTCGAACACGAAGGCTACGCGGCTCCTGCCCGCCATCGAGTCCAGCGCTCCGGGGGTAACCATCAGATTGGGCAGGTTGGCCGTCACACCCGTCATGTCCGCCGCCAGCATGATATAGATGAACTCCGGCATGGACGGCCCGAACAGCAGCAGCTCGTCGCCCTGCCGGAGTCCCATGCCTCGGATAACGCGCCCCCAGAGATGCACCTGCTCCACCAGCGTCTGACGGCTGATACGGCGCCCGAAGTACACAAGGGCGTCATGACGATTGCCGTTCGACAGGATACCCTGCTCCAGAAACTTCCACATCGTCTGGTGGCGAATGTCCTGGTCCAGTATGTCTTCATATCCTTCGGCGTAGAACTGCTTCCAGCGCATTTCTTCGGAGGGGAGCGGGGAGGTGGTTATTGTATCCATTGTATATTCTGACGGATGATCTATTGGACGGATTTGTACAGGCGGCACATGTCCTCGGGGTTCTCGCAGAGAGCCATGAGTAGCAGTCCGACAAAGGCGATGATGAAGTGCGGCTTCAGTCCGCCGCTTGGTATGAATCGCATGGACGGCACGTCCAGCATGTGCACCAGGGGATTGCGCCCGTCGCGGCTGATAGTGCGGTACAGCTTGTATGCCTCCGCATACGGGATCATGTCGTCGGTCGGGCAGTGGGCCATATAGACGGAGTGGGCCGGGGTCCAGTCGTCCAGGTTGTTGTATTTCTTGAGGCATGCCAGCCATGCGCGCACTTTGGGGCTGTCCGTATCCACACGGCCGTCCGCAGTCAGCATGTCCGGGGCGAACACCTGGTCAAAGGACTTCATCTTCCGGAAATAGGGATCCGTCAGCTGCGGATAGTGGTGGCAGACGGCCTGCTGGAAGGTTATTTCGCGTCCGTCCACCCGGAACGTGGTGTCCTGATACCATCGGGGTACAAACTCTTCGGGCTTGTATCCGCCCATTTGCGCAGGGCTGAAGCCTTTGAAGTACGCAAGCAGAAGCACGAAGTTGGTATCGATATCTTCCGGATGGAGGTACGAATATTTCATCAGCTCCGGCATGTCAGCAGCGCCCTCGGCAGAGAATGTCGCGCGCAGGCGTAAGGAATCCTTGAACCATTGCGGCGCCCGGGTGTCGTACCACTTGGCAAAGTACAGCGTGGGCACAGCGTTCTGCGAACTGCCCCAGTTGGTGGTGTATCCGTCCGGCGCGAGGCTCACCCCGTGCTGCCGCATGATCTCCAGCGCGGCAACGATGCAGTCCGCCAGCTGGCGGGCCATATGTACGGACGAGCCGCCGCCGTCGTATTCGATACCGTAGTTGATGCCCCACTTCTGCAGGTCGGGCTCGATGACCACCGAATCCCACAGGACCTTGAGGGGTACGAACATGAGCGTTCTGGACGGCGCCCATTCCTCGTGGAAGAAGGCTTGGTGCATGTGGAGCGAGATCGTTTTGGCTTGGTGGGGGGTGCCTTCCGCCTTGTTGACGAGGAACGTCACACGGCCCGACAGCAGTATATCGCGGCCGTCCACAGTCTGGCTGCGGTAGCTGAAGGTGACACTCTGAATATCCCAGCAGCGCTTGCCCAACCGGCGGCGTCCGCACTCTTTGGCAAAACGCCGGTCCAGACGGGGCAGGTGAGAGTACACCTTGACCTTGATCGCGGCCTTGAGACCGCGGAGGGCCAGCCGATTGATACTACCCAGCAGGGACATGAACGAGGGAGACCCGAGGGCATTGGCAAATTTGCGGGGCGTATAACGGCTCTCCGACAGAACACTCTCCAGCGTCCGGCCGGACAGTTCCCATTGTTTCGTATCCATATTTGTCTCTTTCAATTCCGCTGCGTATGCTAACAGAATGCAAAGGTACTATTTTTTTTTGACAAATGCAAATTTAAGTACGCTTAGACTGCATTTTTTTGTTAAAAATCTTGCAAATTCGGAAAAATTGTTGTACCTTTGCATGATTATTTAAATTATAAGGCTATGTTATCTCGTTTGTACGGCGTGCTGTTGCCGTTCTTTGCCAGTTTTCTGATTGCCTATCTGCTCGATCCTGTAGTGGATTTTGTGCAGACCCGTTGCAGGGTCAAGTTCCGCGGGCTGTCGGTGACGATCGTGCTGCTTCTGTTTGTGGGCATACTCACGCTGTCCGTCTATCTGCTTATCCCTGCCATAGGCCGCGAAGTGCAGTCGGCAGCGGTGGGAGTGGAGCAGTACTTTGCGAATTTCGATGTGGACAGGTACTTCACGCCCGAACAGCAGGCGAAAATCCATGAGGTGCTGGACGGACTGAACATGGAGTCGGTGCTGTCCTATCCCGAAGTGCGTGACGCGCTCAAGGACCTCCTGCCCAAGGTGGGTGGCTGGATAACCGGCGGACTGAGCTGGCTGGCGGAGCTGGTAGTGCTGTTCATCGGCCTGCTGTACCTGATCTTTCTGCTGATCGATTTCCCGCGGATACGTGCCAACTGGAGCAGCTATGTTCCGGTCAAGTACCGTGACAAGGCGCGTGTGCTGGTGCATGACGTGGACCGCAACATGAACGCCTACTTCCGCGGTCAGGGCCTGGTGGCGTTGCTGGTGGGTATCCTGTTTGCCATAGGCTTCGGCATCATCGGCATGCCGATGGGCATTGCCATGGGACTGATCATAGGCGTGCTCAACCTCGTGCCGTACATGCAGACCCTGGGTATCCCGCCGTGTATCTTCCTGTGCCTTGTGCAGTCGGCTCAGACGGGCAGGCCGGTGTGGCTCACGCTGCTCGGCATGGTACTGGTGTTCGTGATCGTGCAGACCCTGCAGGACCTGGTGCTCACGCCCAAGATCATGGGCAAGGTGACGGGCATGGGACCCGCGGCCATACTCCTGTCGCTCAGCATTTGGGGCGCGCTGTTCGGCGTGATTGGTATGATCATCGCCCTGCCGCTCACCACACTGGGCATATCATACTACAAGCATTACATAGCCGACCGATATTAAATTTGTGCGATGAGCGATGAGGAATACAGGGATTACGCACCCGACAACCTTGCCCAAGACCTTATCCTCAACTCGTATGAGATAGTCAAAGCCAAATACAGCAAGGTGAAAAACAGTCTGTATTGTCAAATATGCATACCCTAATGAATAGCATGACCATGAAAGAGGAACTGGAGCAGCAAGGCTTCAAGAGCCCGTCCAAGGCATTGCAGTACGAACTCAAGGAGGCGGTTCGCGTGGTCTTTGAGTAAGCGGAGCACCAGGCGGCAGCCTACGACGGCGGGAAGATGATAGGCGAGTGCCGGTACAGCGTTGGCGGCACGGCCAAATGGATCATCTCACACACGGGCGTGCGTCCGGAATATAACGGTAGAGGCATCGCCAGGCGGCTGGTGGAGTGCGTGATTGCGGCCGCCCGTGAGCGTGGCGTGAAGATTGTCCCGCTCTGTTCCTACGCCAAGCATTTGATGTGCGGCAAGGACGAGTTCAAGGACGTGCTGGCATAATGGCATAGATATAATTCTCGTGCAGAATAGTCTCGCGTAGATACGGGACGGCTTGGAGTTTAGAAATCCTGGTGTTTGAGGAACTCGCGCAAATGTAGATGCGTTATGCCTTCTATATTGGAACTGGTGTTGAGCGGATTTAACGAAACAACTATCTTGGGATAATTGTTACGGATGGCTTGCAAATTGCCAAATTCCCGTTTCTCCACTTCTTCGTCAGCTATCAGATAGCTTGCTTGAATATATATGGTCTGGTCGTTACGTTCCGCCACAAAATCTATCTCGGCATTGCGCAACTGTCCGACACGCACCTTGTATCCGCAACGGAGCAGATGGGTATAAACCACATTCTCAATACGTTTTTCTATGTCATTGGTTTGTCGGCTGCGGACAAGTACGTTGCGAATACCCAGGTCCTCAAAATAGTATTTCTCGTTATTTTCCAGCAATTGCTTGCCATGAATATCGTAGCGCAACACTTTGTAGGTCAGATAGGCATTGGTAAAATAAGTAAGGTAGTTCTGAATGACCGACGCTGAAAGTTTTTCGCCTTGTGAGCGGAGATAGTTCATGATTGAATTGGGTGACATCAGTTTGCCGATGTTATCACTCACGAAACGACATATATTGAACAATGCTGTTACGTCACGAATCTGCTCACGCTGAATAATATCTTTCAGGACTACAGTATGATAGACGCTTTGCAGGTAGTCGGTAATCTGTTCGGTGTTATGGATGCCTATCAGCCGCAGGTACGGCAGTCCGCCCCACAACATGTATTTCTCCAGACTCTCATCGCTATCGGGCAGTTGGTGAAAATAGAGGAACTCTGTGTAACTCAACGAGTGAATGGGTATTTCTATATATCTGGCAGCCAGTAATGTAGCCAATTCACCGCTTAGCATCTTGGCATTGCTTCCTGTGAGGATTACGTCAGTATCGGGCTGTTTGATCCAACTTCGGACGGAATGTTCAAAGCCGGTTATATCCTGCACCTCGTCAATAAGTATATAATTGTGTTTGCCATCCTGGTATTGAGTTTGCAGGTATGCGTTTAGTTCTTCATACGTGCGGATGGCATCAAATGCCGCATCTTCCTTGTCAATGTAAATCACATGGGCATTCTTTTCCTTTCCTACTTTTTGCGCCAGCAATTTGAGACACATGCTTTTGCCCACACGCCGTTGACCGGTCAGCACAATGATGATCTGTTTGCCAAGCCACTGCTCAATTTGTCGGGTGTAGTTTTCTCTGTTCAGAAGTTCCATAACAACGTGAGTTTTTCAATTCCGACGCAAAGATACATTTTTTTTTTGAAATATGCAAATAATTTGTCAAAAATATTAAGTATAATTCATATTTTGTCATATTTGTGGTAAAAACTGAAGTATAGTTGATGAATTTTTCTTATTTCGGCACAAAGTCGATATGATTTTCATAAAAGACTGCAAAATGTCCGTTTTTTCATGTGATATATCCTGAAAAAGCCGTACCTTTGCACTCGATTTCGATAAACAACGTTAATCGTGCCTCGCGAGAGGCTAACTGGCACAAGATTCAAGCCTGCTAACAGGAACAATAACCGACGAACAAGGAGAATATTCCGTTGAGATCGTCGCTCCCTCCCTTGAGGGGAGGGGTGGGGAGAGGCCTATCATCCAGGCTTCCTATATCGGCTATCACACCGCGTTCGGCAAGGAGCTCGCATAAGATGCCGCCCTGCGGCATAAAGGCGACAAGAACCCGTAGTGAGTGCTACGGGTTCTGTTAGTGTAGTAAGGCATTTTAGGTGCTTGCAGCCAAATTATTTGTACATGAAGCGTTTGATGGATTTCTTCGGGGTTTTCTCGAAGGGTTCAGATTTGATTTCGATGTCGGAAACCTGTGAGTATCCAGGGATAAGTTTGTTGAGTTTGGCAACGTTCTGCTTCATGAGTTCTCTCAGATCATCGATGCTCATCCGTTTGGTAGTCTGCTCGTCAGGGAAGACGAGTCCGACAAGCCGTCCCTCACGCTCAACGATGATAGATTCTCCCACCCCTTCAAGGTTATTGAGTTTGTCCTCTATCTCTTCGGGATAGATGTTCTGTCCGGAAGCCCCAAGTATCATCGTTTTGTTTCGTCCTTTGATGAAGATGTTCTTATGTTTGTCGAGGCATCCGAGGTCGCCCGTTCTCATCCATCCGTCATCGGTGAATGCTGCGATGGTGGCTTCTTCGTTCTTATAGTATCCCATCATGACATTCTCTCCTCTGACGAGGATCTCTCCCACGCCGTATTGGTTTGGTTGGTCGATCATGACTTCCATGTTAGGCACCGGTACACCTCCGGAGTGTGCCACGAAGTACTTAGGCGGGTTGCCTCCGATGAGTGGTCCGCACTCCGTCATACCGTAGCCTACGGAGATAGGGAATTTGATATCCTTCATGCACGCCTCCACGTCAGGGCTGATAGGAGCTCCTCCGCAGATGAAGTAACGGAGCTCGCCGCCAAAGGCGGTGGTGAGCGCCTTTCTCACCTTTCGGCGAATCATCTGCCCCGTGAGCGGTGTTCTCCAGAGGAACTTAATGACTTTGCGGGAGAGTAGGGGATTGATGTTCTTCTTGTAGATTTTCTCGATCACCAGCGGTACAGTGACCACGATGTATGGTTTGACGTCCTGCAAGGCTTTCAAGAGGATAGATGGCGTCGGGCTCTTGGTGAGGAAAAAGATATGTGTGCCGGAGCAGAGTGGGTAGAGGAATTCGCAGACTTGTCCGAACATATGTGCCAGTGGCAGCATGGAAACGAGTCGTTGTCCCGGATCGACGGGTAGCATAGACATGCCCGTCTCGACGTTATTTGAGAGCGAACGTCCATTGAGCATCACGCCTTTAGGCGATCCTGTGGATCCGGATGTGTAGTTGATGAGGCACAGTTCATCGGGATCAAGCTCGAATCGGAAGTCGTCCGCCGTTATGCCTCGAGGATAGACCTTTCGGAAGGCAGCCTCCAATTGTTCGGTATCAGGAACTATCTCCTCGTTCTTGGCACGTAGGCAAGTCCAGTCGGTCAGACTGAAAACAGCTTGTAGGCTATCGAGTGGTTGTGCAGACAGTTCATTCCAGACGTATGGTCCAACAAAGAGTAACTTCGAGTCAGAGTGTGCAACAAGATGTTCGATGTCTTCTGCTTTAAAGTCCTGAAGGATCGATACAGCCACCGCCTTGTATGCCATGATAGCCAGGTAAGCCACCGCCCAGTTGGCGCAGTTACGTCCGCAGATGGCTATTTTGTCGCCTTGGCTTATGCCGATGAGTTTGAACAGTTGGTGCAGACGGAGGATGGTTGCCGCCATCTCTCCGAAGGTGTACTGCCGGTTTTCGTTGTAGTCGGAAAGAGCCAGGTCGTTCCACTGGCGTGTAGCCACATTGCTCAGGTATGTGAAATAGTGCTGGTTCATGATAGATCTAACATTCGTTGTATGGGTACTAAAGCTTGCCGTGCAACAGAGTCCGGCACGATTACTTCGGGTGATTCGTTGCGGAGGCAGTTGTAGAGTTTGTCGAGTGTTACCATGCGCATGTACTCGCACTCGTTGCAAGCGCATCCGAGGCCTTCGGTCATCTCGGGTGGGACAGGGATGAAGTTTGCCTCAGGGCATGCTTTCTGCATCTCATGCAGCACGCCTGTCTCAGTGGCGATGATAAACTCCGGCGTGTCGGGGTGCTGCTTGACGTAGTTGAGTAGCGCCTGCGTGGAGCCAATGACATTGGCGAGCGTGAGTATAGCCTGCTTGCACTCCGGGTGTGCGAGCACAGGTGCATCGGGGTGCTGGTGCTTGAGTGCGATGAGCGCCTCAACGCTGAATCGTGAGTGCACGTGGCAGGCTCCGTTCCAGATAGCCATCTCGCGACCGGTCATCTGACTGATGTACCGACCGAGGTTCTGATCGGGTCCGAATAGGATAGGCTGATCGGCAGGGAGAGACTGCACTATCTTCAGTGCATTGGACGATGTGACCACGATGTCTGTGAGCGCCTTGACATCCGCCGATGTGTTGACATATGAAACGATGGTGTGGTTAGGGTGCTCGTTTTTCCATGCACGTAGGTCTTCGGCTTTGCAGCTGTCCGCGAGGGAGCACCCTGCAGCAGTGTCCGGGATAAGCACTTTCTTCGTGGGGCAGAGGATCTTGGCAGTCTGAGCCATGAAGTGCACTCCGCATAGGACGATTATGTCGGCATCGGTTTTTGCGGCCTGTTGCGCCAGTGCGAGCGAGTCTCCGATGAAATCGGCAACCTCCTGCACCTCGGGTCGCTGGTAGTAGTGCGCCATGATCACGGCACGTTTCTGTTTTGCCAGTTGGCGGATGGCGTTTGCTAATTTGCTATTTGTCATTTGTTATTTGTTATTTGTCATTGACTGCTTCGCGGAGGATTTCCGATACTGTGGGGTGTGGGAAGACGACCTGTCGGAATTCGGGCAGAGTGTATCCCATTCTGACGGCGAATGATGCAGCGGCGATGAACTCCGATGCGGGGTTTCCCACAACGTGCACTCCCATGATAGCTTGCGATTTGGTGTTGACCACGAGTTTGCACAATCCAGTCTCTCCTTCGTTCTCCGCCATGAATCGTCCGGAGAAGGTCATGGGGAGAGTGTGCTCCTCGCAGCCTTCCAGATCGTTCTCGGTTATCCCGACGGATGCTACTTCGGGGTTGGTATAAACGACCGAAGGAATAGCGTTGTATGCGATGCGCTGCACAGGAATCTGCTTGAGCATGCGGCCTACGGCTACCTCTGCTTGTCGCGATGCTACGTGTGCAAGCATGATCTTTCCCGTGACGTCACCTGCGGCATAGACGTTGGGTAGGTTTGTTCGCATGAAGTCATCGACGACGATAGCGCCACGTATGTACTCGAGGTCGTTGAGTGCCTCGAGGCCTTGGATGTTGGCGCGTCGTCCGACGCAGACAAGGATCTTGTCGGCAGATAGCTGTTGTATCGCTTCGCTGTCAGATGTTAGAAGTTGGACTGTGTTGCCGTTGATGGCGGTCACCTTACTGGAGGTGAGGATGTTCACGCCGCGCTTGGAATAGACGGTTGTGAGGTATGCGCTTATGCTCTCGTCGAGTGTGGCGAGTATGCGGGACATTGCCTCGATGATCGTGACGGTGATTCCTAACTCGTTATAGAGTGTGGCGAACTCCATTCCAATCACTCCCCCTCCTACGATGATGACCGATTGCGGCAGCTCGGTAGCGGCGAGTGCGGCAGTACTGTCCCAAATGAAGGGGTTATCCTGTATGCCGGGTATAGGCGGCACGAAGTTAGATGATCCTGTGCAAATGAGGAGATTTTGGGCCTGATAAGTTTCTCCGTTGCATGTGATGGTAACCAGCTCGTCTGTTCTGCTGAGGACGTTTGCCGCTCCGTTGATGACGGTGCAATGTTCGTTATTGAGTCGCTGCCGGATTCCGGCGACGAGTTTGCGCACGACGATGGTCTTGCGCTTCTGCATGGCGGCAAAGTCAAAGTTCACATTCTCCGCCGTCACGCCGTAACGCTGTGCGTGCGTAGCGTTGTAGTACTGCTTGGCACCGTAAAGGAGGGACTTAGTGGGAATGCAACCCACATTAAGGCACGTGCCGCCGAGAGCGTTTTGCTCAAAGAGGATCACATCCTTACCGGCTTTGGATGCGAGTTCGGCTGCTGTATAGCCTGCGGGACCACCGCCTATTATTGCAAGAAAATATTGCATATTTTCGTTAAAGTGTTAAATCGTTAAAATGTTACTTTCTGTTTATCAGTTTTATTTCCGGTGTGCTTTGCAGCACCATGGAATTGGCGGGCACATCGCAGGTGAGCCATACGTTTCCGCCGATGATGGTGTCGTGACCGATGCGCACACGTCCGAGGATCGAGGTGTTGGAATAGACGGTTACATTGTCTTCCAAGATGGGGTGACGTGGTATATCTTTCGGTCGCCCTTCTGCATCATATTCGAAGTTTCTTGCGCCGAGCGTAACGCCCTGATAGAGCACGACGTGACTGCCGATGACAGCCGTTTCGCCGATGACAACGCCTGTGCCGTGGTCAATACAGAAATGGTCGCCGATCTGTGCGGCAGGGTGGATATCGATGCCGGTGCGGCTGTGCGCGAGTTCGGTGAGCATTCTCGGGATGCGCGGCACGCCTAACTGATGTAGCACATGTGCGGCGCGGTAATGGATCATGACGTAGGTCAGCGGATAGCATAGGATCACCTCGCCTCGATCACTAACGGCAGGGTCGTTATGTAGCACGGCATCCACGTCGGAATGAATCAGTTCGGCAATAGCAGGGACACTTGCCCAGAACTCTTCGGGCAGCGGGAGCGATTGCGGCGCTTCGACTGCGGGGAAGTAGTCGGGGAAGACAACCGATTGCAGATGTGCTATCAGTTGCTTGAGTTGTGCTATGGTAGGAACCTGTATCATAATACGCTCAAATACCGTTCGCCGGTGTCGGGCAGAAGGGCTACGATGGTTTTGTTTGTGTACTCTGCAAGCCGAGCTATGCGGCAAGCGGCTGCGAACGCTGCGCCGGAAGATATACCGGCGAGCAAGCCGTAGTCACTTGCCAAGCGGCGTGTGGCGGCAAGTGCCTCGTCATCGGTGACGGTGAGTACGCGGTCAATATACTGCGCGCGATAGGTGTCGGGAATGAACCCTGCGCCAATGCCTTGCAACTTGTGTGCTCCGGGTTTACCGCCGGATAACACGGGCGATGAGGCAGGCTCAACGGCAATGATCTCCACTTCGGGTTTGCGCTCTTTGAGCAGTTGCCCGACACCGCTGACTGTGCCGCCTGTACCGGCTCCAGCGATGAAGACATCGACTGTCCCGTTGGTGTCCGCCCAGATCTCCGGTCCTGTCGTGGCATAATGCACCGCAGGATTGGCGGGGTTGGTGAACTGCCCGAGGATAATGCTGTCGGGCGTTTCGCACTGCAGTTGTTCGGCACGCGCTATAGCGCCTTTCATCCCTTCTGCGCCGGGTGTGAGAACGAGTTCTGCACCATAGGCGCTGAGCAGGTTTCGCCGTTCGACGGACATCGTTTCGGGCATCGTGAGGATGACGCGGTAACCTTTCAGTCGCCCTATCCACGCCAAGCCTACTCCCGTGTTGCCGCTGGTAGGCTCGATGATCGTTGAACCTGCATGCAGTCTGCCGTTACGTTCGGCATCCTCGATCATCGCAAGGGCTGTACGGTCTTTGACGCTCCCGCCGGGATTCTGACGCTCCAGCTTGAGCAACAGCCGTGCATTCCCCTCACGCACCTCTAAAAGAGGTGTGTTGCCGATCAGTTGTAGCAGGCTGGTTACGATCATAGTGGCGCGTTGATAGGTTCGCGTTATTTAGCACGACTCGAACTGGCGGAGGAAACGGACGTCGTTCTCGGAGAAGAGGCGAAGGTCTTTGACGCGATACTTGAGGTTCGTTATGCGTTCCACGCCCATACCGAAGGCGTAACCGCTATAGACCTTGCTGTCGATGCCGCAACTCTCGAGGACATTGGGATCAACCATTCCGCAACCCAGGATCTCCACCCAGCCTGTGCCTTTGCAGAATCCGCAACCTGTGCCGCCACAGATATTACACGATATATCCATCTCGGCGCTGGGTTCGGTGAAGGGGAAGTACGAGGGACGAAGACGGATCTTTGTATCCTGTCCGAACAATTCCTTTGCCATATACAGCAACACCTCGCGAAGGTCGGCAAAACTGACGTTCTTGTCGATGTAGAGGCCTTCTATCTGGTGGAAGAAACAATGCGCACGTGCACTGATGGCTTCGTTGCGGTATACACGTCCCGGGCAGAGCACGCGAATCGGCGGTTTCTGTTGCGTCATGACGCGCGTTTGTACGCTGGAGGTATGTGTTCGTAGTAGTATGTCATTGGGCTTTTGAATGCCTTGTTCTTTTTCGATGAAGAATGTGTCCTGCATGTCTCTTGCGGGATGTTCGGGCGCGAAGTTGAGCATAGCGAACACGTGCTGATCGTCCTCTACCTCTGGGCCATCAGCGACGACGAATCCGATGCGTGCAAAGACATCGACGATTTCCTCTCGCACGAGCGATAGGGGATGTCGTGTGCCGAGTGCGATGGGGTCCGGTGTGCGTGTGAGGTCAGGTCGCTCTTGTATTTGTGCCGCTTCGTTAAACTGCTCTCTGAGGCTATTGAGGCGCTCAGTAGCCATGTCCTTTAGGCAGTTGAGTTGTGCGCCCAGGTCTTTCTTTTGCTCGTTGGGCACATTGCGGAACTCGGAGAAGAGCGATGCAATCTCACCTTTCTTACTTAGATACTTGATTCGTAGTGCTTCCAACTCCTCCGCATTGGCGGCACTCATGCTTTCTACTTGGCTCAGTAAGCCGTTGATTCGTTCTGTTATGGTCATATGTACATTCGTTTATTCGTATTGAAAAGCGGCAAAATATCCCAGCCGCCCCAAATAGGGCTACAAAGTTAACAAAAAATATTGAAAAATGCAAATAAATCGTAACTAAATCGTGCAATTTTTGAAATACAGCGCCTATTGTGGAAATTTTGTCGTATTAAATTTGCAAAACCGAAAAAGAATGATTAACTTTGTAGGGTAATTTGGAATAATGTGCATATACGTCTTGTATTGACATATTTATTCCTCTTCGTTTGTGCGATTGCGCAAGCGCAGTTGGATGCTCCCGTCAGCTATTCGTCGGAGGACTCCGTAGTGATGTTAGGTGACGGCACGGCGTTCCTTCATGGTAGAGGTGTATTGACCTACAAGACCATGGAGTTGGATGCCGAGTATATCCGTGTGAATTCCGACAGTTCGACGATCTATGCGATAGGGGTATATGATTCAGTGGCAGATGAGTGGAAAGGTAAGCCAGTGTTCAAGGACGGTAAGGACAGTTATGAGTCGGGTGAGATAACCTACAACATAAAGACTCAGAAGGGTTTTATCCGTAACGTAGTGACGGAGCAGGGTGAGGGATACATCATAGCGGACAAGACAAAGAAGGTTAGCGAGGAAGAGCTGATGATGTCAGGCGGCAAGTACACGACGTGCGATGATCATGATCATCCGCACTTCTACCTTCGGATGACGAAGGCAAAGGTAAAGCCGGGCGAGTACATAGCCACCGGTCCAGCATACTTGGTAGTAGGTGAGGTTCCTCTTCCTCTGGCAGTTCCGTTTGCGTTCTTCCCGTTCTCGCAGACCTATTCATCCGGACTGATCATGCCTCAGTTCGGCGATGAATATGATCGCGGACTGTTCATGAAGGGTATTGGTTACTACTGGGCTATTAACGACTACATGGATCTGGAGGTGACGGGTGATATATACACCAAGGGAACTTGGGCTATTTATGCGAAGTCTCGCTACGTGAAGCGCTACAAGTTCAGCGGCAACATCAATATAGAGTACCGCTCTGATGTTCGTGGCGAGAAGGATCTGCCGACCTATTCGAAGTCGAACAACTTCAACATCCGCTGGACTCACACTCAGGACTCGAAGGCTAATCCCTACTGCAACTTCTCAGCCAGCGTGAACTTTGCCACGTCGGGCTATAACCAAAGTAGCATCAACAACTACTACAAGCCCGAGATAAACTCGGCGAACACGACCTCATCGACGATCAACTACACCCAGCGCTTTCCGGACAGTCCGTGGAGCATAGGCATCAACGCCTCGATCACTCAGCGGACGAAGGACTCAACTCTATCCGTTACAGCTCCGAGCCTGAATGTGACGATGAGCCGCATCTATCCGTTCAAGCGCAAGAAACCTGTTGGCAAAGAGCGGTGGTATGAAAAGATATCGATGAGTTACACGGGTGCGTTTACGAACAGCATAACGTGCAAGGAGAGTTACTTCTTCCATTCGAACTTTGCCAGGGACTGGCAGAACAAGATCACACACTCTGTACCTATCAGCGCGAACTTCACGGTGCTGAAGTACCTGACAATCTCTCCGAGCCTCAGCCTGAATGACAAGATGTACTTCCAGCGTGTTGATCAGACCTGGAACGAGCAGGAGAACCGTGTGCAACGGGACACGACGCAAGGTTTCTACAACGTGTTTGACTTCAATGTGGGCGTGAGTCTATCCACCAAGCTCTATGGCTTCTACACGCCCTACCGCAAGTGGTTCGGCGATAAGGTTGATCGTTTCCGTCATGTGATGACTCCGAGCATCAGCTTCAACTACCACCCGGATTTCGGCACGCCCTGGTGGGGTTACTACGGTTCGTATGATCAGCCCGTAGGCTCGATGGTGACGGATTCGTATGGTAACAAGACGTTTGTTCCCAAGCTGGACGCTAACGGCGATCCGATGAAGGTTCGTCAGACCTATTCTCGTTATACAATGGGTAACGCGCCAAACGGCGCGGTAGGATCGATCGGATTCTCTCTGGGTAACAATATAGAGATGAAGATTCGCGATGACAAGGATACAACGGGACAGAAACCTTATAAGGTGGTGTCGATTATTGATAATCTGTCGATAAGTGGCGGGTATAACTTCATTGCGGACTCGATGCGTTGGTCGAACTTTTCGGTTAATCTTCGCATTAAGATCCCGAAGGTGAACTACACGGTTAACCTGTCCACGTCTCTTGATCCGTATATGTATGAGTTAAATGCCTTGGGAACTCCTGTGAGGACTAACAAGCAGTATTGGCACAACGGTCGTTTCCCTCACTGGAGCGGTACATCAACGTCGTTGAGTTATACTTTCAGCAACGACACTTTCAAGAAGTTGGCGGAGCGCGTGCGCAAGAAAAAAGGCTCTACGGGCAGTGGTGGAGACGTTAGTTCCGGCAGTCCAGCTGACAGTACAGCCTTGTCAAAGCCCGGGAGTACCCCCAATCCGGCATTCAAGGCAACGGATATCAAGTGGAGCCTGAGCGTGAGTTACTCGTTGCGCTACGGCAATGGATCGACGTTCGATTATGAGAAGATGTACCCGAAGATGGAGTTCACTCAGAACTTGAGTTTCAACGGTTCGCTAAACTTCGGTTCTGGTTGGAAGGTGAGTGCGACGACGTCATATGATTTCAAGGCCAAGCAGTTCACATATACGAACTTCAACGTGACTCGCGACCTTCACTGCTGGTCGATGAGTGCGTCGTTCGTACCCTTCGGACCATACAAGAGCTACACGTTCCACATAGGTGTAAACGCTTCGATGCTGGCAGACCTGAAGTACGACAAGTCGTCAGCAGAGAGCACAAACAAGAAAGTATCGTGGTGGTAATTTAACCTGCAGCTTACAGCATAAACAAAAATATACTATTATTTACTGAAAATTTGCAAAAGTGGGTAATTTTTTGTAACTTTGCATCGCTAAATGTGCGCGCGTGCAAGCATGCGTGTAGATAAAATAAGGAAAAAGATATATGGAAGATTTTCGGACGTTATGCCAACACCGTCGCTCGATTCGGACATTCAGTAGCCAGCCCGTGGAGCGTGAGAAGATAGATTATATCCTTCAATGTGCTCTGATGTCTCCTTCTGCCAAGCGTCTTAACCCGTGGGAGTTCGTGTTGTTGACCGATGAGCATGTGTTGCGTGAGTTGGCTGGCTGTAAGACTTATGGGAGTCAGATGTTCAAGACGGCTATGGCGGGGATAGTGGTAGCGCTGGACACAACGCTGATCGATACGTGGCAGGCTGATGGTGCAATAGCCGCCGAGCATATGTTGCTGGCCGCCGAGGAGCAAGGCCTGGGTGCGTGCTGGTGCCATATATATGCTCGGGAGGACTCAGAGGCTCTGGTAAGGAGGCTGACGAATATGCCGGAAAAGTACTCCGTGCTATGTGTGATAGCGTTAGGGTACAAGGCAGAGGAGAGGAAGAACTATGAATTAGATAAGTTACTATACAATAAGATACATATGGAACGCTTCGCTTAAAGAGCAAGGAGAAAAGACAAAAGAGAAAAGACAAAAGACAAAAGACAAAAGACAAAAGAACAAAGACAATTTATGAAACCGATTATTGCGATCACAGCCGGAGATATTAACGGTGTAAGTTATGAGATCATACTGAAAACGATTTTCCATCCTCATGTGCTTGAGGTGTGCACGCCTGTTGTGTATGGCAATGTTGCTATCGCCAAGCAGCATGCGCAGGTGTTGGATGAGGAGTACCGCACTCCTCAGGGCGTGATTATCAACGATGCGCGGAAAGTGCAGGAAGGTAAGGTGAACGTTATCACCTGCTATCCTGACGATACCCCGCTTAACATAGGTCAAAGCACACCGGAAGCCGGCAAAGCCTCGCTGGCAAGCCTGAGACGAGCGTGCGCCGACCTTCAGCAAGGCTATGTACATGCCTTGGTGACAGCGCCGATCAACAAGTCGAACATCCAGTGCGACGAGTTCAAATACAGCGGACATACGGAGTACCTGACCCATCTGTTCGGTACGAGTGAGCGTTCGCTGATGATGATGGTGAGTGATCTTCTGAAGGTGGCGTTGGTGACGAATCATGTGCCCATCACGGGGGTGGCTAACGATATCACAGTAGAGCGCATAGTGAATAAGTTGAGCATACTAAATGAGGCGCTGAAGAATGACTTTACCATTCGTCAGCCTCGCATAGCTGTACTGTCGCTTAATCCTCACGCGGGCGATGGCGGATTGTTAGGTAAGGAGGAGCAGGAGATTATAATCCCTGCGATAAACGAGGCAAATAAGCAAGGTGTGTTGGCGTTTGGTCCGTATTCGTCGGACGGTTTCTTCGGCAGCGGTCACTTTTCGCACTTTGATGCTATACTGGCTATGTATCATGATCAGGGTTTGATCCCATTCAAATCGATGGACATGAGCGGCGTGAACTTCACCGCCGGGCTGAATATTGTTCGCACCTCTCCCGATCATGGGGTCGCATATGATTTGGCAGGTAAGAACCAGGCTTCGCCTCAGAGTTTCAGCAATGCTCTTTATATGGCGATAGAGGTCCTCAAGCAGCGTGCGCTGAACAAGGAGATCAATGCTAATCCGTTGCCCGTGCCCGAGCCACAGGTTGATACGAGGGAGTTCAGGAGCTTCTCGGAGCCCAAAAGTACGAATTTCAAAGCAAACTAAGGCAAATGCGCTAACAGCGCTGAGGCTATTGGCTCTATAAGAATAAAGAAACTAACAGCTCAATATATGAAAGCAAACGAAATACGTAAATCGTTTTTGGATTTTATGGCAAGTAAGGGACATCAGATCGTTCCTTCAGCCCCGATGGTCATCAAGGATGACCCGACACTGATGTTCACCAATGCGGGCATGAACCCGTGGAAGGGAATAATCTTAGGCAACGACCCGATCAAGTATGCTCGCGTGGCTGACAGTCAGAAGTGTCTTCGGGTGAGTGGCAAGCACAACGATCTGGAGGAGGTAGGGCATGATACCTATCACCACACGATGTTCGAGATGCTTGGCAACTGGTCGTTCGGCGACTACTTCAAGCAGGGCGCGATAGATTTTGCGTGGGAGTACATAGTAGATGTGCTGAAGATAGACCCGAAGAACTTGTATGCCACCGTGTTTGAGGGCAGCAATGATGATGGACTGGATCGCGACAACGAAGCAGCCTCTCTCTGGGCAAAGCATCTGCCCGCCGATCATATCCTGAACGGCAACAAACACGACAACTTCTGGGAGATGGGTGACACGGGACCTTGCGGTCCGTGCTCTGAGATCCATGTTGATAGCCGTTCGGACGAGGAGAAAGCGAAGTTGCCCGGTCGGGAACTGGTGAACAAGGATCATCCTCAGGTGATAGAGATCTGGAACATCGTGTTCATGCAGTTCAACCGCAAGGCTGACGGCAGTTTGGAGCCGTTGTCCATGAAGGTGATAGACACGGGTATGGGCTTTGAGCGTCTGGTTCGCACCATACAGTGCAAGACCTCGAACTATGACACCGATGTGTTCCAGCCGATGCTGGGGAAGATAGGCGAGCTCTGCCACTGCGAGTATGGCAAGGACGAGAAGACCGATGTGGCTATGCGCGTGATAGCCGACCATATACGCACTATTGCGTTTGCAATCACAGACGGGCAGTTGCCGAGCAACGAGAAAGCCGGCTATGTGATCCGCCGTATCCTGCGCCGTGCTGTGCGTTACGGCTATACATTCCTGGGTATGCGCGAGGCGTTCTTGTACAAGCTCGTGCCGCAACTGATAATCGATTTAGGTGAGGCTTATCCTGAACTGGTGAAGCAAGAGTCGCAGATTACTCCGGTGATCAAGAGCGAGGAAGAGGCGTTCCTTCGCACGCTGGACAAGGGTATCACGCTTCTGGATAAACTGATGGCTGACGCGAATCAAGCCGGCAAGACCGAGATCAGCGGTGTGGATGTGTTCACGCTGAAAGATACCTACGGCTTCCCGCTTGATCTGACTGAACTGATCCTGCGTGAGAAGGGCTTCACCACCAACGAAGAGGAGTACAACAAAGCCCTGGAGCACCAGAAAGAGATGGGGCGTTCCGCCAACAAACAGGATCTGGGCGACTGGAACATCGTTCGCGAGGGCGACACGGAGTTTGTGGGCTACGATGAACTGGAGGTGGAGACGGAGATCCTGCGCTACCGTCAAGTGAGTCAGAAGGGCAAGTCGTTCTATCAAGTTGTTCTGTCTAAGACACCTTTTTACGCCGAGATGGGTGGCGAGGTTGGCGACACAGGTCATTTACGATTGAACGATTTACGATTTACGATTTTGGATACCAAGCGCGAGAACGGTTTGCCGGTACATATTATGACCGAACTGCCGTCGGACGTGAATGCAACATTTGTTGCTTCGGTTGATGCCGAGCGCCGTCAGGCGATTGCATGCAACCACTCGGCAACACATATCATCCACTACGCGCTTCGTCAGGTGCTTGGCGAGCATGTGGAGCAGAAAGGATCGTTCGTTTCGCCCGACAGCCTGCGATTTGACTTTAGTCACTTCCAGAAAGTGTCTCCCGAAGAGCTGCGCAAGGTGGAGATCCTGGCAAACCAACTGATTCGTTATGATCTGCATTTGGAGGAGAGCCGCCACACTCCGATTGCGAAGGCGAGGGAGATGGGTGCGATGGCGCTATTCGGCGAGAAGTATGGTGATGATGTGCGCGTGATCAAGTACGGTCCGAGTATCGAGTTGTGTGGCGGTTGTCATGTATCGTCAACGGGTAGGATAGGTAGTGTGCGCATTGTGCTGGAGACATCCGTAGCTGCCGGTATACGTCGTATTGAGGCTGTGACAGCCGCCAAGGCAGATGAGCTCTATTACACCATCCAGGATATGCATGCGGGACTGAAGAGTTTGTTCAACAACGCACCCGATCTGGCAGGAGCTATACGTAAGTCGATCGAGGAGAATGCCGGATTGAAGAAGCAAATCGAGCAGTTCATGGCAGAGAAAGTGGAGCTCTTCCGCGATGATCTGATTCGTCGTGCAGAGGACTTTGGTGACGTCAAATTGGTTCGTCTGCAGGGCGATGTTAACCCCGATATGCTCCGTGGCGCGTTCCCGCTTCTGCGCGGCAAGTTCACCGACGTGAAGTTCGCTGTAGTGGCGGCAACCCAGCATGAAGGCAAACCTACGATCGCAGTGTTCCTGAGTCAGCCGCTGGTGGATGCAGGAAAGAACGCCGGTTCGATGATCAAGTCAGCCGCCAAGTTGATACAAGGCGGTGGCGGTGGTCAGCCGTGGATGGCAACAGCCGGCGGGCGCGATGTGAACGGACTGACTGCTGCGCTGGATGACCTACTGGCTGCGCTGAAATAGAGCGCTTTGCAGAAAGAGCAAAGAGCGCTTTGCAGAAAGCTAAAAGACTAATTACATGAAGTTACCATCATCATATTTGCCATACAGGGTGCGATCGGCTGTGCGGTTCACGGTAGTTGGCACGACAGGAATGTTCCTGCAGACGTGGTTCTTTATGGCTGCGCTGCTTTGGCTGTCGCAACCGGATAAAGGATCGCTGCTGTATTATGTGGCATTCGGAATTGGTTATGTGGTGGAGATGATCCCGAACTATCTGTTCTCCAACTGGTACACGTTCGGGACGCGACCTAACCTGAAGAATGCCGGCGGGTTTGTTTTGGCTCGCGTAATCAATATGGCGATACAGTTAGGCTTGCTGCCGTTGGCGCTCAAAATGTTCTCCACATGGAGGGATGACTATATAAGCTTTGTGGTGATCTTCATAGGCGGATGTATCAACTACATAATATGCGTGATCTTCTTCAAGCCGAAAAAGAAACCCGAAACCGCAGAGGATTAATCCTCTGCGGTTTTTCTTTCGTCGAGTTCATCGAGTTCGTCGAGTGACTCGATTACAGCTTCGATGTTTGAGCCGTTAACCTCAATGACCTTGATGGTTGAGGCTGTCAGTCCGCCCAAGGACAAGAACCAGATGAGCAGTGTGATGATCCAGAACTTCATGCTCGGGTGCTTGCGTTCTCGGCTGTACTTGACGATCCAGTGGATGATCATGTAGATGGGTATTGCGATAGCCGCGATAGCAGACAAGCAAAGTACCCACGTCCATCCCACACTACCGCCGAGTAGTTCGAAACCGAGTGCGGGAACGAGTGCCATGCCTCCGAGACTTACGCCGAAGAACGCCATCATTAGTGCGAATATGACAGCGAGCACAGGGAATAGGATTTGCAGGCCTATGATGATCAGTATAGCCTTGAGTACGATGGTAAGTACTCGTCCTACTCCGCGTCGGCTGATGCGCTCGCTCTTGAATACTGGACGACGGTTTTCTCCGAATTCAGTGGGTTCGCCTATGCGCGCGCGCACGTCGCGAACCATATTAATAGTAACAGACTCGAATTTGTGGTCGAAGAGTGCAGCCTGGAAGAGTTCGGCTATGCGGCTCTCCAGATCGTCCATGACGTCTTTGCATTCGTCTGCAGGTAGGCGGCTCTCGATGTCCGAGAGGTAATCCTTGAGCAGCAGGTAAGCATCCTCGTCGATATTGAATACGGCACCGTGCAGATTGATAGAGCGTGTTAGTTTCATTGTTCTGTGATTTTAGAGATTGATTGACTGATTGTGTTCCACTCTTCGTTGAGGGTAGCCACAAGTTGTTCGCCTTCATCGGTAAGTGTGAAGTACTTACGGGGTGGTCCGTCGGTAGATTCCTGCCATCGGTACTTGAGCAAGCCGTTGTTCTTCAGGCGTGAGAGTAGTGGATAGAGTGTCCCCTCGACGACGAGCAGGTTGGCTTGCCGAAGCGTTTCCAGAATATCGGAGGTATATACTTCCTTCCGCGAGATGATGGTGAGGATGCAATACTCCAATATCCCTTTTCGCATCTGTGATTTGATGTTCTCAACCATGGATAGGATGATTAATTACGTTAAACTTCTAAGAAAAGAGAAGTGTCACAGATTAGTTGAGCTGCTCGTAATCGCTATTCGGCATAAGAATGAGCATAATGATGTAGAGCAGTAAACCAGGGAATCCAGCGCTGAAGATTGTGAGAGCAGCATAAGCTACACGAACGAGCGTGGGATCGATGTCAAAATACTCGGCGATACCGCCACATACTCCGCCTAACATCTTGTTAGCGCTACGAGTTAATCTTTTTGTTGCCATACTTGTATAAATTTTGAGGGTTAATATTGTCGTTTGTTATGAAATCCGATGCAAAGATACGACAAATTTTAGAACTATGCAATACATAGTAGTATAAAAAAGAAAAAGGGTCCTCGTTTTTGCGAATTCTGTCAAGTGTTGTTAGCAAAATGGGGGTGATATTCGGCCTTATGGTCTATTGGAAGAAAGAGAAATGCACGCTGCCGTATGTGCGTAGGTCAAGGAAGTGCGGATGGCCGGAGAAGTCGTATTGATCACCATGCTCCAGAACGAATAGTCCGCCGGGTTTGAGTAGTCCGGGTACGATGAGTGAGGGCAGGGTAGGCAGTTCGTCGAGTGCATAGGGCGGGTCAGCGAAGATGAGGTTGTACTTTGGTCCGCGCCAGATGGGTTCGTCGGGATTGGAGGATGTTGTGTAGTTGTTGCGGAGGAACTTGAACACATCTGCTCGGATGAGGTGTAGGTTGTTGATGCCAAGTGATTTGCAGGTTGATATGATGAAGTTCTGCTGTGTGTGTGCGAGTTCGACAGCGGTTACCTCACGCGCTCCGCGTGAGATGCACTCCAGACCTATACCACCTGTTCCGGCGAAGAGGTCGAGGATGTCAGCTCCCTCGATTTCCATCCGGTTGACGAGCAGATTGAACAGACTCTCCTTGGCAAAGTCAGTTGTAGGTCTTGCTGTTATATTTTTAGGGGGCATCAGACGACGCCCCCTAAATTTACCGCTGATAATTCGCATATATTATTCCCAGTTACCGGCGTTGTTGTTCGGAGCGTCGATTGACCCAACTTTGAGTCCGGGATAGTGGTCGAGCTTCTTCTCCTTGTCGATGAGGTTAACGAGCTCCTGCTTATCCTGGTCGGCGAGATATGTCTCGAAGGGTGCTCGTGCCTCGAACAGAGGAACATGTATACCTTGTGATGTTTTGTAGGTGTCGTTAACCTCGATCTCGAAGCGAATGTTGTCGGAGAATGGGATCAGAACGATCTGGTCGATGTTCTCGGCGTTGAACTCACCCTTGTAGAGTGTCTCGATCATGTTTCGCTCGATGGTGTCGCGTCGGAATCCTTGCAGTCCTGCAGCGATGACGTCCTTGTCGTTCTTCCAGATGTACTCGTAGAGAGCATCCTGATCATCAGTTTTGAGTTTGCTCATTGCTTTAGCCTTGGCTTTCTCGATGAGCTTAACTGCTTTGTGCTCGGTCATACCTTTCTCGAGCTGTGCATCGGTAAGTGAACCTTCCTTGAGCACTTCCTTCTTAGGAGCGTTCTTGAGGAACAGTAGCAGGGAGTCGGGATCAGCGATGAACCTTCCGTGCTGGTTCTTGAACTCCACCTCTGCAGTGCGGATGTGAATAAGGTTCTTCACCACAGCATCCTCGCGTGCCACACGCGTCTCTTCGAACTGAATAGGGGTTACCACGCTGTCGACGCAGATATATGCCAAAAAGACAATAGCTGCAGCCAGCAAAATACGAAATGTAGTTTTCATGTATGTGTTATTTTATTAAATTATGTATCAAAAATGAGATAGTTCCCACTAAAACGCTACAAATTTACAAAATTATTTTGATATTTGCAAATTTTTTTTTAATTTTGCATAGATTTTGTGCAGGTATTTTCAGATTTATCACAAAAAATAACAATTTTGGGCAAAATCTGCAGCAAAAATGACAGAAATTATGGAAGACAGCAACAAGGTATTATACGATATACTGATTGAGCGTTTGGAGTTACTTCGCACGTTGGATAAGGAGGGTGACTCAGATCGTCGTCGTCATGTGGCCAACGAGACGGCAACGTTGCATGCTCCATTGGCTCACCGTTTGGGATTGTATCAGATCAAGACGGAGATGGAGGATCTGGCTCTGAAGTTTACCGACTATACCAAATATAAATATATCGCGTATGAGTTAGCTGCGAAGAAGACAGAGCGCGATGCGTATATAGCATCTTTCATCTCTCCGTTGGAGAAGAAGTTGAAGGATGCCGGATTTGAGTTCACGATCAAGGGGCGCCCGAAATCCATCCACTCGATCTATCACAAAATGCAAGTGCAGCATTGTGACATAGACAGGATTTACGATTTGTTTGCCATCCGCATCATTTTGGATTCGCCTCTGGAGCGCGAGAAGCAGGACTGTTGGCAGGTGTATTCGATCATAACAGATATGTATCAGCCCAACCCGAAACGTCTGCGTGACTGGCTGAGTGTTCCCAAAGAGAACGGCTATGAGAGTCTGCATACGACGGTGCTCGGTCCAGAAGGCAAATGGGTGGAGGTTCAGATTCGCACGCGTCGTATGGACGAGGTGGCCGAGAAAGGTGTGGCGGCACACTGGGCATACAAGGGCGTGGACGGCAACCGTTTGAACACGGACAGGCAGAGCGTGTATGTGTTTACTCCCACGGGCGACTTGCGTCGTTTGCCCTACGGCGCAACGGTTCTGGATTTTGCATTTTCGATACATTCTGAGGTTGGTTGCAAGTGTGTGGGTGGCCGTATACGCGGGCAACATGTGAGCATCCGACAAGAACTGCACAACGGCGATCAGGTGGAGATAAGTACCTCGCCAAACCAGCATCCGACGGCTGACTGGCTGAACTATGTGGTGTCCACTAAGGCTCGTAACAAGATCCGTCAGGCGCTGAAGGAGGTGGAGTACAAGCAGGCAGCTGAAGGTCGTGAGTTACTGGAGCGCAGGCTGAAGAACTGGAAGATTGAGTACGACGAGGGACGTGTGTCGCATTGGGCGCTGAAGTTGGGATACAAGGCAGTTTCGGACTTCTACGAGGCGTTGGCCTTGGGCAAGGAGGATGTGCAGCGGATCAAGGAACTGGATCAGGCGCTGGAGAGCGGTCATACAATCAGTCCGCAACGCGAGGTGGTGCCGACCAGTTCGAGTTCGGCGCTGGCGCTGGAGGTGGATATCAATGTGAAGAATGTGGATTATGCGCTATCGAAATGTTGTAATCCGCAGCCGGGTGATCCGATCTTCGGTTTCATAAGTGTGACCAAGGGAATTAGGATCCACCATTGCGACTGCCCGAATGCTATGCACATGCGCGATCGCTATCCATATAGAGTAATACCCGCCAGGTGGAAGCCCGGTACATCCAGCAAGGCAGCCAGCCATGCGGATGAAAGTAAGAACAGAAAGTGATGGAGAGTCAACTGTTAGATAGTGCGGTTAATTCGTTTGCGTCGCTTCCGGGTGTGGGTAGGAAGACGGCACTTAGGCTGGTGCTGCATCTGCTACGGCAGCCGGAGCAGAATGTGCAGGGATTTGCGGATTCACTGACGCGGCTGAAGAAAGAGGTGCACTACTGTGTGGAGTGCCGGAACATATCCGATACCGAGCTTTGCCCGATCTGCAGCAACGCTCGTCGCGACCATTCAACGATATGCGTTGTGGAGAACATACAGGATGTGATGTCGATCGAGAACACCGGTCAATACCACGGCGTGTACCATGTGCTTGGTGGCGTGATCTCGCCCATCGATGGCATAGGCCCGAAGGATATAGAGGTGGACAAGTTGGTGGATCGCGTGCTGACCGGCGATGTGAAGGAAATCATCCTGGCTCTGCCCACCACGATGGAGGGCGACACGACGAATTTCTACCTATACCGACGGATCATGAACAGTCTGGAGCAAGCCGGCAGATCGACGGAGGAGCTGACTGTATCGCTCATCGCACGCGGAATAGCGATTGGCAACGAACTGGAGTATACCGACGAGATAACGCTCGGCAGGTCGATAGTGAACAGAACAATCTTTAACGGATAAAAACGACAGAATGATGGATACACAACACAAGCCGAAAGGCGAATGGCTGAAACTGCACAATCAGTTCTACTATCTGGTATATGGACTGGTGCTCATCTTTTTCGGCGCGATCTGGTATATCAACTACCGTTCGGTAGTCGAATCGGGAAGTGCATTCAAAATGTTTGCCCCGAACGAAACAGTGGGGCTGATTCTTCAGTATGCAGCAATCATCTATGCGTTGGCTGCGATTCCGGGTGCGCTGTACTGGTTCAAGCGTAAATGCTTGGCGTTCAGCAGGGTAGAGAATGAAGATTTGAAGTATGACTTGTATTACTCCTATGCCTTCTTGCGCACGGGAGCTATAGCGCTGACTATGCCGCTCAGTCTAGTGGCATATCTGTTGTTAGGCGCCTACACGCCGATGATCTGGCTGGCGGCTATTGGTGCTGTGGCGTTTGTGTTCTGCAAGCCTACAGCTCGCAAGGCAGAGGAAGAGCTGCGCCCACAGGATGAAGACCTTAAATATTAGTGTAATAGTGAATAGTTAATAGTAAGAAGATATGACAATAGCAGTAGATTTTGACGGAACGATCGTTACTCATGCATATCCGGCGATAGGCAAACCTATTCCGTTTGCGATAGAGACGCTCAAGAAGTTGCAACGCGAGGATATGTGCCAGATCATCCTCTACACTTGCCGCGAAGGTGAGTTGTTGGAGGCTGCGGTAAACTATTGCAAGGAGCGTGGCTTGGAGTTCTACGCCGTGAATGCGTCGTTCCCGGAGGAGACCCTCGATATGCGTGTGTCTCGCAAGCTGGATGCTGATGTGTTTATTGATGACCATAACCTTGGCGGCCTTCCCGACTGGGGCGTGATCTATCAGATGATCCATAGCGGCAAGCCTTTGCAGCCGGCAGAGAATCAGCGGTTTGATGACGAGAAGCAACACCGCAAGCAGTCATTTTTCGAGCGGTTGTTTGCATGATAGATGCATCGAAGATAGTATTGCGTAAGTTGGAGCCGGATGATCTGCCGCAGCTGTACAAGTGGGAGAACGATACGGATGCGTGGCAGGACGGCGATACGCATAATCCGTTGTCCGAGGCTGATCTACGGGAATATATCCTGCGCACGACGGGCGATATTTATCAGGATGGCCAGCTGCGACTGATGATCTGTTCATCGGCAAAGGTGGAAGCAATCGGATGCGTTGATTTGTATGATGTGGATATTCGAAACAGGAAAGCAGCCATAGCTATTTATGTAGCGTCGGAATACAGATGTCAAGGTGTGGCGCGTGAGGCGCTGGAAAAGCTTAAATCGTATGTGGCTAATATTCTGTGCTTTCGACTTTTGTATGCTATGGTGAGAGAAGAAAATAAAATATCGCTAAATCTGTTCCAAAGTGTTGGATTTCAGAATGTTGCATGTCTGCCGAATTGGGTGAACGAAGGTGATATTTTCGTGTTGCAAACTGTACTTTAAAGCCCCTTATTCTTGCAGATTATAAATAAGAAAAAAGTGTTGTACAGCATAAAACTCCATATTTAGCCTACTTACTATGAAAATCGGCGAATGCATAGGAAAACGTAAGCCATTCGCATCCCTATCAATCAATAAGTTGCAAGTTAACATATTTGCAAATGGCTGAAATTCAATAAACATTTCGTAACTCATTGAAATGATAAGGGTTTTGAAAATGTCAAAATTCGTCATCTGCAAAAATTTGCAAATATCAGAAAAAAGTATTATCTTTGCACTGGTTTTCGGAGAACACGCTCCGATTTCTTTTGCGCCTTATGGAGAAAAATGTACAAGTAATATGGACCCAGTGTTTGCACGTTCTGCGTGATAATCTCACGCCGACCGTGTTTACTACATGGTTCGCTCCAATTGAGGCGCTGAGTTTCGAAAACAATATACTGGTACTCCAAGTCAAGTCGCAGTTTGTGGTAGAGTACATCGAGGAAAACTACCTGGCTTTGCTGTCGAAGGTACTGTTCCGGATGTTCGGCCCTGAGACGAAGTTGGAGTATCGCGTGCAAATAGATTCGCACACGAACGCTGGCGTGAATATCCCGTCGGATGTATCTCAGGCTCCTGTTGTACCGATGATGCTGATGCAGCAGCCTGATCTGAAGGAGGAGCCGGATTTCAACAGCCAGCTCAATGCGTTCTATACGTTCGAGACCTTCGTTCAGGGCGATTCGAACAAGCTGGCTCGGACGGTAGCCCTGTCGATAGCAGCACAGCCCGGACGTAGCAGTTTCAACCCGATGTTCATCTATGGCGGCAGTGGTGTAGGCAAGACCCACTTGGCGAACGCTATCGGTAACGAGGTGCGCAGGCTGCTACCTCAGAAGCGTGTGCTTTATGTATCGGCGAACACGTTCCAACTGCAGTACCAGGATGCCGCGGCTCATAACCATATACCCGACTTCCTGCTGTTCTATCAGACGATCGATGTGCTGATAGTGGACGATATACAATATATTGCGGGCAAGCGCGCGACACAAGATACCTTCTTCCACATCTTCAACTACTTGCAGCAGTCTGGCAAGCAGATCATCCTCACCTCTGACAAGTCGCCGAAGGATCTACACGATCTGGAGGAGCGCTTACTTAGCCGATTCAAGTGGGGGTTGGCAGCAGAGATGACCAAGCCGGATTATGAGCTTAGGAAGAATATCCTGCTCAACAAGATGCATCGCGATGGCGTAGTGTTGCCGATGGATGTTGTGGAGTTCATAGCCCGCAATGTGCGCGACAATGTGCGTGATTTGGAAGGTGTATTGGCTGCACTACTTGCATATTCCACGCTTGACGACAAGGAGATCGATATGCAGTTGGCGGAACAGGTTGTTGGGCGCATCGTGGAAATCAAGCCACGCGAGCGCAGCATGACTGAGATCACGGATGCGGTGTGCGCGGAGTTCAATGTTTCGGCTGATGTTTTGAGTTCGCAGAGTCGCCAGCGTGATATTGTTATCGCCCGTCAGGTGGCGATGCTTTTAGCCAAACAATACACGGATATCTCCGTTTCGGATATAGGTAGACATATGGGCAATCGCACGTATGCAACTGTAGCGCATGCCATCGAAGCGCTGAACGCCATGCTAAAGACCGATGTTGTGCTCGGTCAGCGTATCCGTCGCATTGCGAATAAGTTAGTAAGTTAACTCATTGAAGATGAGCAGTCCTGTTATAAATATTGATCAGCGAGTAGAACGTGCGTGGGAGTTGTTCCTGAGCGGATATAACTGTTCGCAATCGGTGTTCATGGCGTTGGCAGATTTATATGACCTATCCGATTATCAGGCGGCTCGTCTGTCGGCATCGTTCGGCGGTGGAGTAGGTCGTCTGAGAGAGATGTGTGGCGCATGCTCCGCCATGGTTCTGCTGGAAGGATTGCAGTCCGGTGCGACGGATGGTGCAGATGCCGCTGGCAAGCAGAACAACTACAAGAATGTGCAAGCGCTTGTTCATCGTTTTGCCGAGCAGAACGGCTCGTATATATGCCGCGAACTATTGCAACTGCGCAAGGATGCACCCACACCTCCGGCACCTGATGCACGTACGGTGGAGTACTACCGCCAGCGTCCGTGCCTGAGGATGGTAGAATCTGCGACACGCATATACTGCGAACGATTGCAAGGTGAACTTGGCATTTAGTGCGAATAATCCACAAAAAAGTGGCTGTAGAGCGCAATAATTTGCATTTGTCAAAAAAATGTTGTAATTTTGCATCCGCTTTGCGTGAGTCTCCCTAGCTCAGTTGGTAGAGCAACTGACTCTTAATCAGTGGGTCGAGGGTTCGAGTCCCTCGGGGGACACAAAGAAAGAAGAGCTAACCGATGCTGGTTAGCTTTTTTTGTTGCAAAAAATTTGCATAATTGCAAAATTTTTCGTATCTTTGCATCCGAATTCGCAAAACAAAGATAGACCAATCGAATGAACAAGATAAAAGTATATATAGCCATCCTGCCGTTAGAGGAAAAAGCGAACACACTGACACATCTTTTTCCGCTGATTGGTGCGTGCGTGCTGGCTTGGCCTATGCTGCATCTTGCTGCTCAATCGGCTGTCGATGCCGGGGATCATATCGTTCGTGCGATAAATGTTATCGGGACGTTGCTATTCTTGATAGGTATGCTACTGATGTACGGCTCATCCACCTTTTACCACCTGATTGTAGCGCCTGTCGCCAAATCCCACTGGCGGATTTTTGACCATATATCCATCTATGTGATGATAGCCGGATCCTATTCGCTGATTTGTATGTCAGTCGTTGGCGGATGGCTGGGATGGACGTTATTCATCTTCCTCTGGGCAAGTGTGATAGTTGGTATAGTCAGCAAGCTGGTGGCTTTGGGTAAGTATCCGCGGCTCTCGCTGGCGTTGTATCTGGCTATGGGGTGGGTGGCACTACTGATGATCGTGCCTATGTGGCGGAACATGTCGCACGCAGCGTTCTTCTGGATATTGGCGGAGGGTGCGTTCTATACCATCGGTTCGTATTTCTTCAACAAGGATGAGCAGCACGCTTATTATCACGCCATATGGCACGTGTTCATCGTGCTCGGATCGGCAGCACATACCATCGCCACGTGGCTAATCTTAAGTAACTGATATGCCGGAAATTCTACTACACTACATATGGGAACATTGCTTGTGGGCAGGCTATCTGCAGTTCACGACCGATGGGCAACCGATAGAGATCATATCGGTGGGTGATCACAACCGCGATGCCGGTCCTGACTACAGCCATGCGCGCGTTCGGATCGGCGACAAGGAGTGGGTGGGGAACATCGAGATCCACATCCATGCATCCGAATGGTATCAGCACAAGCATCATATAGACCATGCTTATGATAATGTTATCCTGCATGTGGTACGCGATGCGGACAGAGAGGTGTTCAACACCCGTGGAGAGGCTATCTTGCAATGTGAGTTGCAGTACCCGAGCGGCAAGGATTACTTGGCCGGTTTGTTGACCAACGCTATGCGCATGGATAGTGCCGAGAGCAGGATCGGTTGCGCGCGTCAGTTGTTGGATGATCCGTTGTTGTTGACGGACGGCTGGCGGCGGCTGCTCTTGCGCAAACGTCTGGACTGCAAGCGCGCATCCATCGAACGATTGCTGCAGATCACGCATGGCAGCTGGGAGCATGCGTTTTACATTTCGCTAGCGCGAAACTTCGGTTTTCATACTAACAGCGTGCCGTTCGAGGAACTGGCGATAGCCACGCCTCTGTCGGCTTTGCGCAAGCATCGGGACAACCTCTTCCAGCTCACAGCTATCCTGCTCGGCCAGTCCGGGTTGCCTATACAAGACGAAGCTATGGTGCGCGAATATCAGTTCCTGCGCACCAAGTTCGGTTTGACACCCATCGACGGCAGTACATGGAAGCTCGGGCGTATCCGTCCGCAGAACAGCCCAGAGCGGCGGATCAGACAGTTCGCGACCCTGCTGCATCGGTCAGAGTTCCTATTCAGCAAGGTGATCGATATGCAGCAGATCGATGCATTGGTCAGCCTGTTCACGCTGGAGGGGGTGAGTCGTGCCTCGGTGGACATACTGCTCATCAACACCGTGGTTCCTTATAAATACGCGTACGCGTGCGCGCATGACAATCAGGATACACGTTCATCTTCCCGTCAGGCGATGGAGATGATGGAGCAGATAGCCGCTGAAGACAACACGATCATCCGTCAATGGCGGATGTTGGGGCAACAGGTGCGCAATGCTGCCGAATCGCAGGCGCTGTTGCATCTGTATCAGAACTATTGCCAGCACCATGAGTGCGTCAACTGCGAAGTGGGCTACCGCATCTTCTTTGCTCCGCAGACGGGAAGCGATAGACAATTGGAGTTTCCGTTTATGAGATAGAACAATTTAGATCAAAAAACAAACAACTATGAGCAAATATGAAGAGTTACGCGTAGCTGAAGGCGTATATGTACCGCAGGTGGGTATCACGTATCCCGAAGATAATCCGTACGAACAACTCGTCCATCCGAAATTTACGAGCCACTTCACGGTGGATGAGAACTATCCGTTTGTGGATGACAGTTTTCGTTTTCGGTTCAACAATGTTGTGTTAGTCACGCTGATCTTGCGTATATTGATGCGCATCTCGTTGCACGTGAAAATGGGGCTGCGCTACAAGGGTAGGTCGAATCTGTGCAAGTACCGCAAGCAGCTTGCCAACGGTGCAATCACCATTGCTAACCACTGCTTCCGTCTGGATTGTCCGTGCGTGCTGCTGGCAACGAAGGTGCCATTCAATGTCAGAATTCCGATGTTCGCGCCCAATTTCGGCACGAAGGACGGATTTTTTATGAAGACCGTTGGCGGAGTGCCAATCCCCGATCAGGAGGCGGGAATGGCAGCATTGAAGAAGTTCAACGAGGCCTTTGACGAGTTCCACCGCCGAGGTTATTGGATGCATGTCTTCCCCGAAGCCAAGCGCTGGGATTTCTATAAGCCGTTGCGTCCGTTCCAGAAAGGTGCGTTCACCATGGCGTACAAGTACGACATGCCATTGCTGCCGTGTGTGATCACGTTCCGCGAGCGGAAGGGCATATACCGCCTGTTTGCCCCCAAGAACCTCCCTCTGCTGCAGGTGGAGATCGGCGAACCCATTATCCCCGACAAGTCGCACCCCCGTGCACAAGAAGTGAACCGACTGCTGGACACAGCGCACAAACAGATGGAACGAATGGCGGGCATAACACATAACCCCTGGCCGAATACAATCTAAGTCTTGAATAGATAAACAAACGCACTTTTGGCTGTAACTGTTTGATGTTGCAGCCATACTTTTTTTGTGCTAAAAAAAAGGTTCCGAAAAGTGAAAATTGTGTGCTATATATGACAAAAAAATAATAAAAAAATTTTCCTTCAAAAAAATTTGCAAATATCATAAAATTGTTGTATTTTTGCAACACATTTCGCGAGAAAAAACGAAAAGTTTCCCGAAAGTTTTTCGTATGTGCTTGAAAATAAGCCATATGACTAAAAGTGGGTGGTGCGAAAGTTGTCCAAAATGGAAAACTTTGTACTAAGGTGTGGTGTCGAAAGTTGTCAGTTTTGGAAAACTTTTGAAGAATGCTTGATTGAAAAATCATAGTCCCGCGGGTGGCGCGACCATTTACGCAGGGGCTTGGAAATAATCGCCTCGTTTAGGGGCATAGAAAAACAATAAACATACATGGAAACAAAAATCGTTAAACGTGACGGAAAAGAAGTGCTCTTTTCCATCGACAAAATCAAAGATGCCATCAGCAAGGCATTTATTGCATCGGGAACGTTTGCCACAGAGGAGACGTTGACAGCAGTCTTATCACACTTGCGCGTCCGTAGCGGAATGGGCGTGGAGGATATCCAGAACCAGGTAGAGGTTGCTCTGATGGCAGAGGGGTACTTCCAGGTAGCAAAGAACTACATGGTGTACCGCTACAAGCACTCGGAAGATCGTGAGACACTGGAGAAACTAAACTTCCTGATAGACTATTGCTCTGCCTCGAACGCAGCTACCGGTAGTAAGTATGATGCAAACGCCAATGTGGAGAAGAAGAACATTGCGACGTTGATTGGCGAACTGCCGAAGAGCAACTATATCCGTCTAAACCGTCGCTTGCTGACCAACCGCATTGAGAAGATGTTTGGCAAGGAGATAGCTGACAAGTACATCAACCTATTGAATACGCACGTGCTGTACAAGAACGATGAGACCTCGCTGGCCAACTACTGTGCATCGGTAACTATGTATCCTTGGCTTCTGGAAGGCACGAAAGCCATTGGCGGTAATGCAGTTGCTCCGACGAACCTGAAGGCGTTTTGTGGCGGATTTGTGAACATGGTGTTCATGGTTAGTTCGATGCTCTCAGGCGCGTGCGCTACTCCCGAGTTCCTAATGTACATGAACTACTTCTGCGAGAAGGAGTACGGCGAGGATTACTATAAGCGTGCTGATGAGGTGGTTGAGCTCAGCCTCAAGCGCCGCACGATCGACAAGATCCTGACCGACTGCTTCCAACAGGTCGTATACTCCATCAACCAGCCTGCCGGCGCACGTAACTATCAGTCGGTGTTCTGGAATATATCGTACTACGACCGCTACTACTTCGAGTCGATCTTTGGCGACTTCCGTTTCCCTGATGGTGAGAAGCCGCATTGGGACAGCCTTAACTGGCTGCAGAAGCGCTTCATGCGTTGGTTCAACCATGAGCGCACGCGTGCCGTACTCACCTTCCCCGTTGAGACTATGGCGCTGCTGTGCGAGAACGGCGACGTCAAGGACAAGGAGTACGGCGACTTCACCGCGCAGATGTACGCCGAGGGACACTCGTTCTTCACCTACATGAGCGATAGCGCAGACTCGCTGGCCAGCTGCTGCCGTTTGCGTAACGAGATCACCGACAACGGCTTCAGTTACACGCTGGGTGCCGGTGGCGTCAGCACAGGTTCGAAGAGCGTGCTCACCATCAATCTGAACCGCGCCATACAATATGCCGTGCGCCAGGGAATGGCTTACCCCGCATATATTGAGGAGGTGGTTGACCTGATGCACAAGGTGCAGCTCGCATACGATGCTAACCTGCATGAGCTGCAGAAGCAAGGCATGTTGCCGCTGTTCGATTCGGGCTTTGTTAACCTCGGCCGTCAGTACCTGACCATCGGCGTGAACGGACTGGTGGAAGGTGCAGAGTTCCTGGGCATCAAGATCACCGACAACGACGACTATGCTCACTACGTACAAGAGGTGCTGGGCATCATCGAGCGCAAGAACAAGGAGTATCGCACCAAGGATGTGATGTTCAACTG
>DBXI01000050.1:35718-56281 GCA_002309255.1 Bacteroidales bacterium UBA1216
CCGCGTGACTGCTACAACAGCTACTTCTACATCGTGGAGGACACCAGCCTGAATGTGATGGAAAAGTTCAAGCTCCACGGCCGCAAGTATGTTGAGCACCTGACCGGTGGTTCGGCACTGCACTGCAACCTGGAGGAGCATCTGTCGCAGGCGCAGTACCGCAACCTGCTGCGCGTAGCGGCGCAGGAGGGCACGAACTACTTCACCTTCAATATCCCCAACACCGTCTGCAACACGTGCGGCCATATCGACAAGCGTTACTTGAAGGAGTGCCCCGAGTGCGGCAGCACCGATCTGGATTACCTGACACGTATCATCGGTTACCTGAAGCGCATCAGTAACTTCTCCGAGCCGCGTCAGCGTGAGGCGGCACGCCGTTACTACGCCAACCAGAGCAAACTGGGCACTGCATGTTAGTAGCTGACTACGACATCGTTTTTCAAGAGGTGCCTGACGAGACGACGTTGGCGCTGAATATCTCCGATTGTCCCCACCATTGCCCGGGCTGTCATAGTAGTTATCTGTGGCAGCCCGTGGGCGATGAGCTCACGCAGGAATGGCTGCTTGTACAACTGGAGCGCTACCCCTATATCACCTGCGTCAGCATACAGGGCGGTGACCGCGACTACCATGAGGTGGAGCGCGTGGCACAATGGGTGCATGAGCATGGTAAGAAAACATGCTGGTACACCGGCTTCAAACAGATGCCTCACAATCTGCAACTCCGGCACTTCGACTTTGTGAAGGTCGGACCATACATCGAAGCGTTGGGCGGACTAAAGTCGAAGACCACCAACCAGCGCTTCTACCGTGTGGAGCATCCTGCAGGCCACACGGATGCTGACATAACTATGGAAAACGCAACTCTGATCGACTGCACAGAGCTGTTCTGGAAATGATGCTTTTTTTACGATTGTGGCTGGTCACAAAGGCTTGTAGATAATCGTCATCCCGTCGCGCACAGGCAGGATGACCTGCGACACATGCGAATCATCAGCCACCAGCTGATTGAATTTCCGTAGACCGATGGTCTGCTTGTCACGATCGTAAGCCGGATCAACGATATGCCCGTCCCACAACGTGTTGTCCGCCAGGATAAAACCGCCGGGCTTGACCAGCGGATAAACCAACTCGTAGTAAGTGCAGTACTCCCGTTTGTCGGCATCGATGAACACTAGGTCGAACAATTCATCACAGCCAAATTTGGCTGCGGCAATCATCTCCTTAGCATCCCCGATAAGTAAACGTATCTTCTGCCCCAGCGGCGAGAGGGACAGGTTGTGGCGGATCGTATCCTCCAACTCATCGTTGTGCTCGATGGTGATTAGCTCGCCGTCATCTATCAGCCCTTCCGCCAGGCAGAGTGCCGAGTAACCGGTGAAAGTGCCGAGTTCTAAGATCCGCCGCGGACGAATCATGCGGCTCAGCATACGAAGCAACTCGCCCTGCACCTGGCCGGATAGCATATGCGGGTTCAATACATGCAGGTGGGTGTCACGAGTGATTTGAGCCAAGTAGTCCGGCTCAGCTGTGGTGTGCGATTCAATGTATTCGAGGATCGTTGACATCGTAATTGGCACTTATTTTAACAAAAAGGTACTTTTTTCTATCAAATTGCACACAAAGATACGAAAAAATTTGCAAATTTGCAAAAAAAGTTGTAACTTTGCATGCAAAAATTGAATAATTGCTAACAATTTGTCAAATTTATGGAACTGATTGATGAATTAGACAAGAAGATTTTGACGATCATCACGCAGAACGCGCGCATCCCGTTCCGCGATGTGGCAGAGCAGTGTGGCGTGAGTCGCGCGGCTATCCACCAGCGTGTGCAACGGATGTTCGACATAGGTGTTATCATCGGTTCAGGCTATCAGGTCAATCCCAAGATGTTGGGGTACAACCTGTGCGTATATATAGGTATCACGCTCGAGCACGGGCATATGTACCGCCAGGTATGCGACGAACTGAACAAGATCCCCGAGATCGTCGAGGCGCAGTACACGCTGGGCGCGTACTCGATGATCATCAAGCTCTATGCCCACGACGACAAGCACCTGATGTATCTGCTCAACTCGCAAATACATGCTATCCCCGGCATAGCCAACACCGAGACCCTCACCGCGCTCGATGAGAGTATCAACCGCACACTACCGATAGAGAATAACGCATGGAGATGATGAACAGTTGGCGTGCAATAGTAGGCGGCGCGTTGCTGGCACTGGTCTGCGTGGGCGCTATGGTGGCGGACGACTATGTAGAGGATGTTTACTACTGGCCGGATGCTACCGATACACGTAGTGCCGACGGCGAACTGTCACCTACCTATAATCCCCGAGCCAAGGAGATCGTTTTTATAGAGGACAGCTCATCTGCCCAGCACCCCGATACCGTGCGCGCTGTCGTGCGCGACGTGCCAGCAAGTAAACTGTTTAAGCAATGACCCGACGCCTCACATATATTCTCATGCTACTTGGCATCCTGCTGATGCCCGTTGTGCATGCGCAGACCATCCATCCGTACGGTCTGCAGCAGATGGTGTCGGTGGCGGATGCCGACATCAGCGGTACGCCACGATTCATCGGTATGGCCGGCGCGATGACCGCCGTGGGTGGCGATCCTTCAGCCGTTCTGATCAATCCTGCAGGATTGGGTGTGTACCGACATAGCCAGTTCTCGCTCAGTGCCGACGGCACCTTCCGCCGATATGTGCAGGATGGTAGCACGTACGACTACGGATGGTTTGCACGGTGGAAAGTGTCGCAGGTGTCGTATGTTTTCGCCTTGACGCACCCCGAACGCGTAGCAGGAGTGGTGAGCAACAACCTCATGATCTCCTACAACAAGCGCGCCGACATGTATCAGAACATCATGCTCAACGATCGTGCCGGCAAAGCTGTCAGCCAGGGCGACTGGATACAGACGAACATCGACGAGTACCTATACCTCCACGATGCCAATCTGCACTACGCTATGAACATTAGCAACTGCGTCTATTGGGGCGCAGGATTGACGCTTGAATGGATGCAGGCGCGACAGATATACAACCGCTGTGAGGATAAGCTGGAGGACAGGCGCGGACAAGCCAGCACGTACGACATCCGCACCGCATCCACCGGACGTGCCTTTGGGGTAGGGGGCAGCGTGGGATTGCTCGTCCATCCTATTCGTGCCATACGCCTCGGCGTGTCGGTCGAGTCGCCTGTCATTGGCAAGATGAGGCAGACCGATATTATCAGCGAAAAACTGGGATCGAACAGTGAAACCGAATATACGGACAACTACCGCTGGAAGATGACCACGCCGCTCAAAGCCAGCGCGGGACTGGGACTGCAGTGGGCGAACCACGGCTTGCTATCGCTGCAGTACGACCTGCACTACCACAAGCTCACTGGCGTAGCGCACACCGCACGTGCCGGACTGGAGGTGGCGATGACCAACCATTGGATGATTGAGCTCGGCTACGCCTATTCCACGCTCTACGCACGCCAACGCGCGGCCGTTGGAGTGAACTACATGGGACGATGGATTCGCATCGGTATGGCGTATAACTTCTCGTGGTGCAACGGACAGGTCATCGATCCTTTGTACTACACTACCCAAGGCATTTACCGCATGCGCGAGAACAGAATAGTCCTCTCGTTCCAGTGGAACACTTGAAATTTTGGATTTTAAATATTAATCTTTGAATAACATAGGGGGAATGTCGGTTAGAGACCGGAAAACTCATCAAGTAAAATAAACTACCGAGGTCCCTGGCGTACTAATGGCGTGCCGATACTCTGCGCCGTGACCCATTGCTCATGCAATGGCAGCGATGAGGTGGTCGGATTACAGAGGTACGTGAAACCTCAAATCCTGTTAATAGGAGTTTTCTCGCGTAAAACGGCGTTCCCCCCTTTGTACGCCCATAGCAACACCATTATGATACTACAAGGCAAGACGGCATTGATCACAGGAGCGGGGCGCGGCATAGGTCGCGCCATAGCGCTATGCTTTGCACGAGAAGGATGCAACGTTGCTTTCACCGATCTCGAACTTAGTGATCAGGTGCGTGCCACCGAATCCGAACTGCTTGCGTTAGGCATCCAAGCCAAGGCTTACGCAGCCGATGCAGCCCACTTCAACGCGGCACAAACGATAGTCGAACAGGTACAAGCCGACTTCGGCACCATCGATATCCTGGTCAACAACGCCGGCATAACGCGCGACGGCTTGCTGCTTCGCATGAACGAACAGCAGTGGGACGACGTGATCTCCGTCAACCTCAAGTCGGCGTTCAACTACACCCATGCTGTCATCCCGATTATGATGCGTGCACGCCGCGGCAGCATCATCTCCATCGCATCGGTCGTCGGACTCGCTGGAAACCCCGGACAGGCTAACTACGCCGCATCCAAGGCTGGCATCATCGCCCTGATGAAATCCATCGCCAAGGAGCTCGGCCCGCGAGGCTTACGTGCCAACGCTGTAGCACCAGGCTATATCGATACCGACATGACGCAAGCCCTTCCGCAACAGGTGCGCGACAGTTTTATTGAGCGCATACCCATGCATCGTGCCGGCACTACCGACGAGGTCGCACAAGCCGTGCTCTTCCTCGCATCCGACATGTCCTCTTACATCTCCGGACAGGTACTCGCCATCGATGGCGCCATGAACTGAGTACCAGCTGGTGAGTTCCGTACTCAACTCTTACCTTTAGTGGTTTTAAGATTTTAGGCCATTCGGCGGCGTGAAAAATGTGTTTTTGTCAGGTAGTTGCCAGGTAGATGGCAGGTAGATGACGGGTAGATGGGTGGTCGAATCATGGGAATGTAGTAGCCTGTTTTTTCGGAGGGCGTAGAGCTATTTGAAGATGATGTTTCGGTGGCATGTATCCCCTTCCTATTGTCTTTTTTCACTTCGCGTTTGACCTGTGCGAAGAGCTGCCAATGGTTGAGTTCTTTTTCGGACGGGGGCGTGCGTCTTTTCGCGTAGCCTACGCCGTTATACACACGCACGTCTATTATTCCGTCGGTTTTTATACTGTTCGCGCGGGGAGGAAGTGGTTTTCGGTGTAGATTTAGGAAAAAGTGCAGATTTCTGCGCATTTTCTGTTTGAAGATTTGCAAATATCAAAAATTTTTTGTATCTTTGTAGTCTAAATGAATTGAGCGGATAATGTCGGAGCTCTGATTGTAAGAACATAAAACTTGATAACTATACCATGAAGAAACTGATTGAATGCGTGCCGAACTTCTCAGAGGGACGCAACAAAGAAGTCATTGACCAGATCGTAGCCGAGATCGTAGCCTCTGAGCTGAACGGCGAGAAAGTTAAACTGCTGGATGTTGATCCGGGCGAAGCCACCAACCGAACAGTGGTGACGTTTGTAGGTGAACCCGATGTGGTGGTGGAGGCAGCGTTCCGTGGTGCACGGAAAGCCGGTGAGCTGATCGACATGCGTCAGCACCATGGTGCGCACCCGCGTAGCGGTGCGACGGATGTTTGTCCGCTGATTCCGATTGCGGGGGTGACGCTGGAGGAGTGCGCCGAACTGGCGCGTGCGCTTGCCAAACGAATGTACGAAGAGTTAGGGATCCCATGCTACTGCTACGAAGCAGCGGCGTTCACGCCTGAGCGCAAAAACTTGGCTGTATGCCGTGCTGGTGAGTACGAAGCCCTGCCGGAGAAGATGAGCGATCCTGCACGGTGCCCGGATTTTGGGCCTGATAAGTACGACGAGCGCACGGCGCAAGCTGGCGCCACGAATGTAGGTGCACGCAACTTCCTGATTGCAGTGAACTTCAACCTGAACACCACTAGTACGCGTCGCGCGATGGCTGTGGCGTTCGATGTACGAGAGAAAGGCCGTAAGGCACGCGAGGGCGGCAAATTGACCGGCAAGGTGCTGCGTGACGAGACGGGACAGGAGATGTGGATCCCCGGAACGCTGAAGGGTTGCAAAGCCATCGGCTGGTATATCGACGAGTACGGAATAGCGCAGGTGAGCATGAACATAACGGATATAAGCGCTACGCCTCTGCATGTGGCATTTGAGGAGGTGAGTCGTGCCGCTGCTGCTCGTGGCATGCGTGTGACGGGGGCGGAGATCGTGGGGCTGGTGCCTAAGTGCGCGCTGGTAGATGCCGGTAAGTTCTACCTGACACGTCAGCAGCGTTCACTGGGTATAAGCGAGGCGGAGATCATTCGCATGGCGGTTAAGTCGATGGGCTTGGATGAGCTCAAACCGTTTGATCCGAAAGAGAAAGTGATTGAGTACATGATTGAAGATGAGAAGGAGCAAGCCATGAAGGAGCGCCTGATCAGGATGACGTGCAAGACGTTTGCCGTTGAAACGGCAAGTGAGTCGCCAGCACCCGGCGGAGGCAGTATATCAGCATATATGGGTGCGTTAGGCGCTGCGCTGGGCACTATGGTGGCCAATCTGAGTGCGCATAAGAGAGGCTGGGACGAGCGCTGGGAGGAGTTCTCGAAGGTAGCGGAAGAAGGGCAAGAAGTGATGAACGAGTTGTTGGCGTTAGTAGATGAGGACACCGCGGCGTTCAACCGAATAATGGATGTGTTTGCTATGCCCAAGGGCACCGATGAGGAGAAAACCGCACGTGCAGCGGCTATGGAGGCTGCAACGTTGTACGCCACACAGGTGCCGCTGCGCACGATGAAGACAGCACTGCGCGCGATGCCGGTGATTAGAGCGATGGCAGAGAAAGGTAACCCTGCCAGCGCCAGTGATGCCGGAGTAGGTGCATTGGCAGCACGTGCAGCAGTTCGTGGCGCAGATATGAATGTGCGCATTAATGCCGCAGGACTGAAAGACAGGGCTGTGGCAAAGAAGCTGATAGGCGAGGCTGCTGAGTTAGTCAAGCAGGCCGAGCGGGAAGAGCGAGAGATTCTCGAAATCGTTAACAAAAATATCGGTTAAGACCATGAATGCTTTTCAACGAGAGATATTAGCGGGTATAACTGATGAGTTACCCGAGGTAAAACCTTACGACGCATCCATCAACCATGCACCCAAACGCAAGGATATACTGACCGAAGAGGAGAAAGTGCTGGCGCTGAAGAACGCGCTGCGTTATTTCGCCCCCAAGCATCACGCCGTATTAGCGCCGGAGTTTGCGGATGAGCTGCGTCAGTACGGACGCATCTACATGTACCGGTTCCGTCCTTCTTATGCGATGTATGCGCGTCCGATAGATGAGTACCCGGCTAAGTCACGCCAGGCTGCGGCTATCATGGCGATGATCCAGAACAACTTGGATCCGCGTGTGGCGCAACATCCGCATGAACTGATTATCTACGGCGGCAACGGTGCTATCTTTCAGAACTGGGCGCAGTATAGGCTGACGATGCAGTACTTGGCTACGATGACGGACGAGCAGACCTTGGCGATGTACTCGGGTCTGCCGATGGGCTTGTTCCCCAGCCACAAGGATGCACCGCGTGTAGTGGTGACCAACGGAATGGTTATACCGAACTACTCGAGTCAGGATCACTGGGAGCGGTTCAATGCGTTGGGCGTATCTCAGTACGGGCAGATGACCGCCGGATCGTACATGTATATCGGTCCGCAAGGCATCGTGCACGGCACGACGATCACGGTGATGAACGCTGCACGCAAGCAGCTCCGCAAACGCGGTCTGACAGGCTCGCTGGAGGAGCGCAATGGACTGCTGTTCGTGACCGCCGGACTGGGCGGCATGTCGGGCGCCCAACCTAAGGCAGGAAACATAGCCGGCGTAGTGAGCGTGACGGCGGAGATCAATCCGCTGGCCGCAGAGAAACGCCATGAGCAGGGCTGGGTGGATGAACTGCACTATGACTTGGATGAACTGCTCGCGCGTATGCGAAAGGCGCAGGCGAACAAGGAGATTGTCTCGCTAGCGTATGTAGGCAATATAGTCGATCTGTGGGAACGATTGGCCGATGAGAACTACCCCGTGGACTTAGGAAGCGATCAGACTTCGCTGCACAATCCTTGGGCAGGAGGATATTATCCCGTGGGCTACAGCCTAAACGAATCAAAGAAGATGATGGCGGAGGAGCCGGAGCGCTTCAAGGAGGTTGTGCGTGCATCGCTGCGCAGGCACGTGGCGGCTATCAATAGGTTGAGTGCGAACGGAATGTACTTCTTCGACTACGGCAACGCTTTCCTGCTGGAGAGCTCGCGTGCCGGAGCGGATGTGATGAAGGCCGATGGCACGTTCCGCTATCCGTCGTATGTGCAGGATATCATGGGACCGATGTTCTTCGATTACGGCTTTGGTCCGTTCCGCTGGGTATGTATGTCCGAAGACCCGAAGGATCTGCAGAAGTCCGACGAACTGGCAGTAAAAGTATTGAGCGAGATCGTCAAAGACGCCCCCGAAGAGATACAGGGACAAATGCACGACAATATCCACTGGATAAAGGAAGCCGGCAGGAACAAACTCGTCGTAGGTTCGCAGGCGCGCATCCTGTACGCGGACTGCGAGGGCAGGACGAAGATCGCGCTGGCGTTCAACGATGCTATCCGCCGTGGTGAGATAATAGCACCTATCGTGCTCGGCCGTGATCACCACGACGTGAGCGGCACTGATTCGCCTTTCCGTGAGACGAGCAACATCTACGATGGCAGTCAGTTCACAGCTGACATGGCTATACAGAACGTGATAGGTGATGGCTTCCGCGGCGCCACATGGGTGAGCATCCACAACGGCGGCGGAGTAGGATGGGGCGAGGTGATTAACGGCGGCTTTGGCATGGTGATCGATGGTAGTGAGGACAGCGAGCGGCACATCAAGAACATGCTGTTCTGGGACGTGAACAACGGAATAGCTCGCCGCAGCTGGGCGCGCAACGAAGGTGCGAGCCACGCTATCCTGCGCGAGATGAACCGCACACCGGAGCTGAAGGTGACTATCCCAAACTATGCGGACGAAGAGCTCATCCGTAAAGTACTGGGAAATTAAAATTTAAAATTAAGAATTTATGCATATTATATCCCATGAACGCTTGACGATTGAACGCGTCAAAGAGATTTTAGACAAGCATGAGCAGTTGCAGCTCGGCGAGGTGGCTATAGCCGCCATCGAGAAGTGCAGGAAGTACCTCGATAGCAAGATGGGCGACATTGGTCGACCTGTCTATGGTGTGACCACAGGCTTCGGTTCGCTCTGTAATATATCCATTCCAGAGAAGGAACTGAGTCAGTTGCAGCATAACCTGGTGATGTCGCACGCCTGCGGTATGGGCGAAGAGGTTCGTCCGGAGATCGTGAAGATCATGTTGCTGCTGAAGGCGCAGTCGCTCAGCTACGGCCATTCGGGTTCCCAACTGGTGACCGTACAGCGACTGATAGATATGTTCAACAACGATGTGCTTCCTGTTGTCTATCAGCAAGGCTCATTAGGTGCGTCGGGCGATCTGGCGCCGCTGGCGCATCTGAGCCTGCCGCTAATAGGTCTGGGCGAAGTCTATTACAAAGGTCAGCGCTGCGAGAGCACCGATGTGTGGAAAGAGTTAGGCTGGGAGTCTATCCGTCTGCAATCGAAGGAAGGGCTCGCCTTGCTCAACGGCACGCAGTTCATGAGTGCGCATGCCGTATGGTCACTCATTCAGGCTGAGCGCCTGAGTCAGTGGGCTGACATGATAGGAGCAATCTCGCTGGAGGCGTTCGATGGACGTATCGAACCATTCTATCCGCACAGCCATCAGCTGCGTGCGCAGCCAGGGCAGCTGGTGACGGCCGAGCGCTTCGCTGAACTATTGGACGGTAGCGAACTGATAGTAAGGAAGAAAGAGCACGTGCAGGATCCGTATTCGTTCCGCTGCATACCGCAGGTGCATGGTGCGGTGAAGGACACCATAGCCCATGTACATCGCGTGATTGAGAACGAAATCAACTCCGCCACCGACAATCCGAATATCTTCCCTGACGAGGATATGATCATCAGTGCCGGTAACTTCCACGGCGAGCCCATCGCTATCTCGATGGATATGTTGGCTATCGGGCTGAATGAACTGGCAAGTATCTCCGAGCGGCGCATCTACAAGTTGATCTCCGGTCAGCGTAACCTGCCATCGTTCCTCGTTGCCAAACCCGGACTCAGCAGCGGGTTCATGATCCCGCAATACACCGCCGCCAGCATCGTGAGTCAGACCAAAGGTCTGTGCTGGCCTGCATCGAGCGACTCTATCCCTTCGTCGCAAGGACAGGAGGATCATGTGTCGATGGGTGCTAACTCCGCCACCAAGCTCGTGCGCGTAGTGGAGAACACCGAATCAGTCTTGGGCATCGAGCTGATGAACGCAGCGCAGGCGCTCGAGTTCCGCCGTCCCGCTAAATCATCGGCTAAGTTGGAAAAGATAGTGAGCGAGTACCGCAAGGTTGTGCCGTTCATCTATGTGGATAGGTACATGCATCCGCTGATGGTAAAGAGTAAAGAGTTTATCCGCCGTGAAGACCTGTATTAAACATATTCGCGAGATCGTGGGCATCGTTCCTGAGGGCGTATTGCGCAAGCAAGGACATGAGATGAATGAGACCGGTGTCCTGCATGATGCGTGGCTACTCATTGACGGCGACCGTATAGCCGCCTTCGGACCGAAGGCAGAGATGCCTACTGATGCTGATAGTTACATTGATGCCGAAGATGGGCTATTGATGCCTTCTTTCTGCGATTCGCACACGCATATCGTTTATGCCGGTTCGCGCGAAGGAGAGTTCATCGACAAGATCAACGGCCTGAGTTACGAAGAGATTGCCCGCCGTGGCGGAGGGATTCTGAACTCAGCTGACCGTCTTCACGAGACAACGGAGGATGAGCTATACGAGCAGTCGATGGCGCGCGTGAACGAGATGATCAGCAAGGGAACAGGTGCTATGGAGATCAAGAGCGGCTATGGTCTGCGTACGGAGGATGAACTGAAGATGCTACGTGTCATCCGCCGCATACGCGAGCACACACCCGCGCTGGTGCGTAGTACCTTCTTAGGCGCGCACGCGATAGGTCGTGGCTACAAGCACGACGAATATGTACGCCTGGTGGCTGAAGAGATGATTCCGGCGGTTGCAAAAGAGGGACTGGCGGATTTTGTAGATGTGTTCTGCGACGAGGGGTTCTTCACTGTAGAAGACACTAACCTTATCCTTCTCGCCGGCGAGCAGTATGGTCTGCGACCTAAAATCCACGCCAACGAACTGGCAGTCAGCGGCGGCGTACAGGTGGGCGTGAAGCACAAGGCGCTGAGCGTAGATCATCTGGAGAAAACAACCGATGCGGAGATCGAGGCGCTTCGTGGCACCAACACGATGCCAACGATGCTTCCCGGCTCATCGTTCTTCCTCGGATTGCCCTACGGACGAGCGAAGGAGTTCATCGAGGCAGGATTAGGCGTTGCACTTGCTAGCGACTATAACCCCGGCTCGTCGCCCAGCGGCGATATGCGCTTCGTGATGGCGATGGGCTGCATCCGTATGCGGCTCACCACCGTGCAGGCTCTTAATGCCGTCACTCTCAACTCCGCCTACGCCATGGGTGTGAGCGACGAGTTAGGGTCGATCACAGTAGGCAAACGCGCCAACCTGATCCTCACACGGCCGCTGAACTCACTCACCATGATCCCATACATGTACCAAACCCCATTTATCAAACAAATCATTCTAAATGGAAAATTGCTTTGACGGAAAGAAACTCGCGGAGGAGATAAAATCCTCTCTTCGTGAAAAAATAATTGCTCTACAGCGGGACTATGGCCGCGTGCCGTGCTTGAACGTGCTGCTGGTGGGCGATGACTACGGTAGTCAGCGCTATGCGGCATCGTGCGAGAAGAATGCGGCTGCGGTGGGGCTGACCTGCCGTGTGGTAAGGATGAGCGGCGAGAGCACAGAGGAAGAGGTGTTAGAGCAGGTGCGTGCGCTGAATGAAGATAAGGAGGTGGACGGCATATTGATTCAGATGCCTCTGCCTAAACATATATCCCAAGCGAAGGTTGTAGCCACACTCTGCCCCGCTAAGGATGTGGATGGGGTGACGGATGCTAATGTAGCGCAGCTGTGGAAACATAAACGCAACGACTACAGTCGCTATTGTGTGCCCTGCACGTCGCGTAGCGCGATGCGCATACTGGAGTCAGCGGGTATTGAGCTTGACGGTAAGAATGCTGTTGTTGTAGGCAGAAGCAACATCGTGGGTCTGCCTGTTACCAAGTTGCTGATGAACGCCAACGCCACCGTGACCATCGCCCACAGCCACACGCGCGATATGCAGGCTATCCTCCGTCGTGCGGATATCATCGTGGCGGCCATCGGGCAGCCGAAATTCATCACTGAGGATATGATCTCAGATGGCGCCGTGGTCATCGATGTAGGCATCAACAATGACCCCGAAACCGGCAAGATGTGCGGTGATGTCGACTTTGAGCACGTTGCACCCAAGTGCAAGATAATCACGCCCGTACCCGGAGGGGTAGGGCCGCTGACCATCTGTTCCTTGATGGAGAACACGATTGATTGCTTTAGAAGGTGCGCTCTTTGATCCGTCCCGTTCGATAAGCACTGAGCAGGAGCTCAAGGTCGGCTATCTGCTCCTGCAGAATCTTTCCCTGATCCGTATCGCGGATGAGCATGCGTTTGCTGGCAAAGTCAGTAAGCTCGATGCGGTTATGGATATCCGACCCCGATCGGATAGCCTGTTCGCGGCTCTCAAACTCCTCGTGTTCCACCAGTTGGATGCTGAACGAGTTGTAGATGAGCGTGTAGCCTGCGATGCCGGTCTTCTCCTGATAAGGCTTGCTGAATCCTCCATCAATCACGAATCGCTTGCCTCCGGCTCGCATCGGTGTCTCGCCCTTGATGGTGCGGACGGGAATGTGACCGTTGACGATGCGGCTCGTTTCGGGATCCAAGCCGAACTCTGCAAGGATCTTTTCGCAAATGTCTTTGCGGTTCGCCAGTTCGTAGTACGCTCCTTTCTCCTCGTGCCAGATGGCTTTGTCGGGTATGAAGTAGCGCTCGAAGGTAGTCATCTTATCCTTATTATACAGCGGCGACAATGGCCCGGACCATAAGTACCAGGTGTAGTCGAGTGCATCGGCTTTCTTCTTGCCCGAGCCGAAGTACGCCATGCGCACCACATCGTCGATGCGCTGCATCAGTGCGCGGCCTTTGGCTTTTACGCCAAGCACCTCCACCTCGGTGAACGAGCCGTCGGCGTTGAGAGGTATAGCAGCGTGGTAGAGCAGGAAGCCGTTGCGCACCAGAAAGAGCGAGCCGTGGCGGTAGAGTATGCGTAGGTGCTTCTGCAATTTCTCCGACTTACGGAACGAGCGTGCGAGCTGGGTCATCAGCTCCTCTTCTTCCAGCGAGAGTGCATACGGGTTATTGGGGTTGACGGTCGGTAGATGGCTGTCGGTGAGCGGGTAGGTCTTTCCTGCCACCATGATCCTACCATCGGCGAAGTTGATCTTGTCAAGCAGCAGCCGGTCGTTCATCTGATACTCCGGATGGCGCAGGATGGTCTGCCCTTCGAGCTTGAACTGGATGATGGAGATAGCCTTGTGCATCTTTGCCATGAGGTTGGCAGAGCGCGTGAGACGCGGATTGTTCTCAAAATCCTTGGTTTGCCAGATGGTGCACGGATCATCGCCGTAGGTCTGCATGGCAAAGCTGGCGAGCGGCAGCAGGTTGATGCCATATCCTTCCTCCAGCGTCTCGATGTTCGCGTAGCGGATAGACACGCGCAGCACGGTGGCTATCAGCGCCTGGTTGCCGGCGGCAGCGCCCATCCATTCCATGTCGTGGTTGCCCCATTGGATGTCGTAATCGCGGATGGTGGAGAGCACATCCAGGATCTTCTGCGCACCCGGACCACGGTCGAAGATGTCACCCACAATATGGAACGTATCGATTACCAGACCGTGGATGAGGTAACAGATTGCTATGATCATCTGCTCGGCGCAGCCTGTTTCGATGATAGCGTGCAGGATAGCCTGGTAGTAATCCTGCCGTCCGCCTTCTATATCCGACTCATATAAGAGCTCCTCGATGATGTATGCGAACTGCTTAGGTAGCATCTTGCGCACCTTGGAGCGAGTGTACTTGACCGTTACACGCCGCATGATCTCTACGCACTGACTCAACCTCACATACAGGAACTCGTCGCGCGATGCGAAGGTGCGTCCCTCATCAAACGGCTCGTCGGGGATCTGCAGGCGCTCGTCGGGGTAGTAGATCATAGCGCACAACGCGCGTTTCTCCTGTTCGCTAATCGTGTCGCCAAACGCATCATCCACCTTGCGACGGATCACACCCGATGCGTTCTTTACCATGTGAATGAAGGCCGTAGAAGCACCGTGCAGGTCACTCACAAAGTGCTCCGTGCCTTTCGGCAATGATAGGATAGAGCGCAGATTGATGATCTCCGTGAGCGCTGCACTGGCGTTCGGGAACTTCTCGGATAGCAGTTGTAGGTACTTGTCAGTCATAGTATAGATTTTTAGTCTTTATTCTTTTAGTGAAACGGTTTTTGCTCTTTCAGGCAAAGCCTGTCTATCAAGCTTTGATCAGTGAATAGAGCAGCTGATACTGTTTGCGCACCATGGCAAAATCCATCTGCTTGCCTGATTGCCCGGCATCATAGCCGTCCTTTATCTGCGTGAATAGTGCTGCAGTCTCCTGCTGGGGGATATCTCGCCTTACGTCTCCTACAATCTGCGAGTTGCGAATAGCCTTGAGCCACAATGACTGCTCGTTGGCGTACAATCGGTAGGCGCGGCGATAAAGCTCAGGGAAACGGTGATAGGCTGTGTAGAGCAGCATGATCACGTTGGACGTGTTGATGTTCCTGTTCTCCAGCTCCATCAGGCTATCCTCCAGGAACCGGAAGTAGCGGAGTAGCGCTTCGATCATTTCCGGCACCGTTATGCTGTCAGGCAGACGCAGCATCTCTTGCTTGGGACGCAGGAAAAAACGGTTGACGATCTCTATATAGATCTCGTCCTTGTTCTTGAAGTAGTAATACATCGTACCGCGTCCCATGTCAAGCGAGATCTGCAGGTCGGTGATACTCACGTTCTCATACCCGTTCAGCAGGTAGAGCTCAAGGGCCTTGTAGATGATCAGTTCTTTTCTATCTTTTACCATGGCGTGGTTGGTGTTTGGGTTATATTGCCAAAATTGGCGGATGTATTCATTGGCGGAGTTGTTGCAGTGGTATGAGCACAAACTCCCGTTCGTTCATTCGCGGATGGGGCAGGGTCAGGGTAGGCGTGTTGCAGCGCAGCTCTTCCCCTGCATCGTTGTATGCTTGTATAAGGTCAATGTCTATCTCTCGGTCGGCGTACTGTTTGCTTCCGTCGGGCAGGATGACCGAATGCTCCGTTCGTCCTAACTGCTGCTCGATGGCTTGCGTGCGGTTGAGCAACTCTTCGGGTTGCAGCGGTGATTCGTAGAGGGCTACCGTGTTGCAGAATTCGTGTTCCGAACTAAAGCCCTCTGGCGCGCTGTAGATCATCGGCGCTACGTCTATCTGCCGCCCTACCTGCTCACTGAGCATGTTGAGCGCCGCGCGGATCGTCTGCTCGCGATCACCTATGTTGCTACCCAAACCGATATAATAGCGCATGCTTCCCCTTTTCGATTTTATCCTGTCATTTAAGGTCTACAAACCGATAGTGGATGTCCTCATCGCTCATGGTGGCAATCATATATGCCGGATGTGCTTCGGGATCCTTCAATGCATCTACGGTGATGGCCATCATGGTACCGAGGTTCGTTATCTCGCGCGAGTGGTCGTGTCCGCACCAGAACATCTTCACATTGTGCATTTTCAGCAGGTGTATCAGTGCGTAGGTCTCCTCAAGCGGCATGTTAGACGAATTCTCTTGCGAGCTGTCGCGTTTGAACAGATTTGTGTGCGTGCTTACTGCAATATGACGGAACCCCTGGCCGTCTGCCCATGTTAGGGTCTGCTTCAGCCATTCAGTCTGACGCTCCCCCAATATACCTTCTCCTGTATCGATGAAGATATATAAGTCTTGCTTCCCGGCTGGCGTCTTGACGATAGCGTAGTATGTCGCGGTTTTCCAACGTAGCAGATACTCCTTCCACTGATTGAAATACAGGTCATGATTGCCCACTACTACGAGTAGGGTGTCATGCTTGAGCGGGTTGGCAGGGATACTGTCCAGCGGACGCTTCATGTAGTCCCAGTGGTTTTGTGCATTGACCAGATCACCCAGATGGATAGCCAGCGGGCAGTTGGTGTCCGCACGGTAGTCGTTAATGAAACGTTCCCAGTTATCGCGCGTGAAGTCAACATGGGTGTCGGTGGCTATATATACCTTGTAATTCTCGCTCGTGGCGTTGATAACAGGGTAACCGTGTTCGTCGTTGTAGCGGAACGAGTCTTCAACGCGTTGATTGATGCCAGGGCTGCTGCCGCTAAACATTCCTGTGACGTCCAGGTTCCATGTGTCCGGATTGCATGCGCATAAGATCAGTGCGCTGATAGCTATGATAGTCTTTTTCATTGTAGTCTTGATTTTTTTCGTTATACCATTTTTTCGGGATGCCGGAATATCGGGATATTAAAAGGCGTAAGCAAATCCTGCACGCACCTCGGCGGCATAATATTTGGCATTGAGGTGGAACATACCGGTGGGTTTGCACAGTGCTGAGAGATTCACCTGCCAGTGTTCGTCTATATTGTAGCGTCCGTTAGCCATGAAGATAGGCTGCCACACGCGCTCGATCTGGTAGTCAGTCATGTTCGATATACATAGACTGATGTTCCACGGCGATGTTGTCGGGCGCACGAACGCTTCGATGCGGTAGCAGAAGTTGAAGGGCTCGACGATGATGTTTGAATTTGCGTGCCAGTCATACGGTGACTCTATGATCAGGCGTGTTGACATACCAAACAGTACGGACACATATTCCATTCTGTAGCCGATGCCAATAGCCTGCGTCATGTCATTGAACCCGTCGCGCGGATAGAAGTTTGCCTGCAGTCTGCCCTCGACGAACATTTCACCCACAGGAACGGCGAACTTAGGGCGCAGCTGTACGCCCAGTGCGTGGTTTTTGGCAGTGGTGAAGCGCAGGTCAGCCTGCATCTCAAAGTGCTGGTTGATAGGCATGAATGCTCCGAAATCAAAACCTGCGTGCGATCCGTAGGTCGTGTTGTGGTTGTAGCCTACGTTCATGCGCACGGCGTACTGGTTAGTGCCGTACTGCACCTGCGCCGACATAGGCAATGTAGCTGTCATAGCCATCAGGATAAGTAGTGTAATTCGTTTGTTCATATTTCTGGATTATCTGGATTATCTGGATTATCTGGATTTTCGGGTTCTATAGCTCTACGATGGTGATGCCTGCACCGCCGCGGTCGGGGTCGCCGTCATGGAAGGTGATCGATCCTGTGCCGCGTTTGTGCATGGCGTTACTCTTCTGTTGCAGGTAGTCGCGCACCACCTGTTTGACTGCGCCTGTGCCTGTTCCGTGCAGAATCGTCACCTCCTCGGCGCCCACCATGATAGCATCGTCTATATAGGCTATGATCGTCTCCAGTGCCTCATCCACACGCATGCCGCGCATGTCGAGCGTGCGGTTGAAGGCGAGCTTGCGCCGGCGCATCTGGTCGGCTACGGTGGTGGTCGGTCGTGTCCGTACAGGTGTTGGTGCCAGGTCAGGATGCTTGGTTAACATACGCAGCTCGCTCAGGTCGTGCAGCACAGCTTTCCCGCCGCGTTTCTCAGGCTCGGACTTTGTAGCAGCGATGGTCTTTGTCCTTTTGTCTTTGAGCGCAGCGGTCTTTTGTCTTTTGTCTTTTGTCACCTCCTGTTTCAGCTCCTCCACCTTGGCGCGGGCTTTTCTGGTTGCCTCTTTGTCGGCTTGCGCCTCCTTGATCTCGCGGATAGTGCGCTCGATGGTGGCGTTTGACTGCTCAAGCAGGTCGGCGGCCTGCTGCTTGGCTTCGCTTAGCATCTCTTTCTGCTTCTTCTTCAGCTCGCCTATCTCCTTCTCATAGTACGCTATGCGCTCCTCCAGATGTTTCTCTCGCGTGCGGATGTTCTGACGTTTGTTCTCCCAGTAACGCTTGTCGCGCGCAATGTCCTGCAGTTGCTTGTCGTAGTCGATATGCTCGGCGCCTATGAGCTGCGTAGCCTCCGATATGATCTGCTCGGGCAGCCCGATCTGGCGCGCGATCTCTATGGCGAACGATGAGCCCGCTTGTCCTATCGACAGTTGGAAGAGCGGTCGCAGTGCGCCTCGGTCGTAGAGCATGGCGCCGTTCACTATTCCTTCGGTCTGCTCTGCCACGTGCTTGAGGTTGGTGTAGTGCGTGGTGATCACGCCCATAGCCTGTGCCTCGTTCAGGTGCAGCAGCACACTCTCGGCTATAGCCCCGCCGATGAGCGGCTCGGTGCCTGTGCCGAACTCATCGATCAGGAACAAGGTGTCGGCATCAGCGGTCTTGACGAAGTGCTTCATGTTCCTCAGGTGCGAGGAGTAGGTGGACAAGTCATTGTTGATCGACTGCTCGTCGCCTATATCAATCATCAGCTGCCGGAAGATCCCTGCTTGGGACGCCTCGCCTGCAGGTACGGTCATACCGCATTGCAGCATGTATTGCAGCATAGCGGCAGTCTTCAGGCAAACAGATTTGCCACCGGCGTTCGGACCGGATATGACAAGTATCCTGTTGCCTTCATGCAGTCGTATGTCAAGTGGCACCACCTCTTTGCCTACTTCGGGCAATCGCTTGCACAGCATGGGGTGACGCGCCTGTTGCCAGCAGAGTAGGGGCTTGGGAACAATGGTCGGAGCGATGCTCCTGAGTTGGATGCCGACGCGTGCTTTCGCTCGCACAAAATCCACCTCTGCCACAAAGTGCTGCACTTGCATCAGATCGCTGAGCAGCGGCCGCAGTTCGCCGGAGAAGGCAATCAGTATGCGTATCCTTTCGCGGCGCTCGGCACCTTCCAGTTCGCGGATGTGGTTGTTCGCCTCGATCACCTGCTGTGGCTCAATATATACTGTTTTGCCGGATGCACTCTCATCGTGCACTATGCCGCCTATTTTTCGCTTGTATGCCGGCGCTACCGGTAGCACCAGTCGTCCCTCGCGCAGGGTAGGGGCTGCATCCTTGTCGATTAGTCCGTCGGCTTGCGCTTGGCGCAGAATGCGGTCGATAGCGCGCGCCACTGTTCCTTCGGCTTTGCGCAGCTCCTGCCTCAATCGTGCCAGCTCGGGCGATGCGTTGTCGCGCAACTCGCCGTAGCGGTCGAGCAGCTGTTCGAGCCGCGTGGTGACAGGCGTGAGCGACAAACCGAGCATGTTACCCATGTTGATGAGCAGGGCGTAGCGCGCAGGCTCCAAACCCTTCAGGAACGCTTGCATGTCACGGGCGAACAGCAGACACTTCTGCAGACTGAACAGCTCATGCTCATCCAAGTAAAGTCCCTCAATACGGATGCGCTGCAACTGCTCACGCAGGTCGTAGATCTCGCCGCGCGGAAAACTGAGCGTGGCATCCGTGAGCGCCTGCTGCATCTGTACGGTCTGCGTCACGCGCTCTAAGATAGATGAGGCATCCGTGAGAAAAGACATCTGCTCGCAGCGCTCCTGACCGAGCGGCGAGTCACACTCCTTGCTTACCCATTCGCGGATAAGCGTGAAGTCAATCTTCTGTTCTATGTTCTCCGGATAGTTCACAATAAATGTCAAATGTCAATTGTCAATTAACCAAGCAGTCTAATATCTTTGATGGCTTCGCCGCCCACGGCGTCGTTCAATTTCTGTATCAGTCGGAAGCGTTGCTCGAACAATTCCTGCCTAAGTGCGGCATTCGTTATCCTGACGCGCAGCAGACCGTCCTTCACTTCTATGTCGCGAGAGTAGCGCGCGATAAGCGGACCGAGGATCTTCCCCCACTGCTCCACCACGCGGTGCTCCAGCAGCGGTTTCTCCAGGTCGTTCTCGCGGATCCACTCCGCCAGCACGCTATCCAATGTTTGCGCTTCTTTCCGTCTCACAAAATATCAATTGTCAATTATCAATTGTCAATTATAAATCACCTCAACCTCAGCCAGTTCCCTTCTGCGAGCGGCGTATCGGCTGTTATGCCGTTGAGTTGGCACAATGTGCTCACGCGCATGCCGTAGTACTGAGCAATAAACCAGGCAGTCTCACCGGCTTGCACCTGGTGTGACGTGTGCCGTGCGTCAGCTCGTCTGCGCTTGGGGAAGACGTACACTTTGTCTCCGCCGTGCAGTTGCTGTCCTTCAGCCACCTCGTTGATACGGCGCAAGGTCTTCTCCTCCATACCGAATTGGAATGCAAAGCTGCCCCACGAATCGCCGTCCTGTGCCACTACGAACCGCCGTCCGTTGATCCGTCCTGATGCATGCTCGGCGTGCAGACTCTTGGTGCGCAAGTACGTGGGGTTCCACTGAACGGTATCAGCCTGTTCTGTCTCCGCCGAATCAGACACCACAGGTGTTACCGGCACCACAGGAGCCACACTCGGTCTGTCCGTACGGCTTGACTTGTCTGCCTTTGTGGGCTTCTCTC
>DBXI01000050.1:56411-63257 GCA_002309255.1 Bacteroidales bacterium UBA1216
CTCGTCGGTTTATCCTTCTTAGGCTTATCTGCCTTTGTGGGTTTCTCTCTCGTCGGTTTATCCGTCTTGGTCGGCTGATCTGCCTTGGCTGGCGGCGCTGTCTGCTCAGGCTTGTCGTGCTTAGCCGGCTTTCCGGATTTGCTTAACTTGTCCAGCTCGTAGGTCTCAATGATCTGTATGAGCTTCTGCGGGTACTTGGGATCGGTGGCGTAGCCGCACTCCTTCAGCCCCTTTGCCCACGATTTGTAGTCCGTCACCTTGTAGCTGAACAGCGACTCATAACGCTTGCGCTTGAGGAACAACGAGTGGTCACGAAACGAATCCTCGGCACGCGTATAACGGCGGAAGCACTCGTCGCGCTGATCGTCATCCTTGCGGAAGGTGCCACCCTGCCAATCGCTGTGACACTTGATGCCGAAGTGGTTGTTAGCCAAGGTAGCCAGGTCGCTCTGACCCGCGCCGGACTCCAGCAAGCCCTGCGCCAACGTGATTGAGGCTGGGATTCCGTATTTGGCCTGCTGATCCAACGCAGTTGCTTTCCATCGCTCGATGTAGGCAAGGTAAGCCGAACTGCGAACCTCTGCACATTCAGCACTGCACAAAATGACGAACAAAAACGCCCAAACTGACAAATAAATCTTGTATCTTGACATAATATTTGCACTTTCGCCTACAAAGTTACAAAATAATTTGCAAATTTGCAAATATTTTTGTATTTTTGTTGCAGTTTTTGATAATAAATTTTCAAAGATATGAGAAAAGCATTATTTTTAGTCCTTTCAGTGCTCCTGTTTTGCGCTTGTCAAGGACCACAAGGTATCCCTGGTCCGCAAGGTCCTGCCGGAGCAGATGGTGTAGGTGTCAATTGGAAGATCGCTGACTTGAATGTTACGCAGTGGGACTACTCGAACTATGCGGACAACAACTACTTCTACGCTAAATTCAGTGTCCCCGCCCTTACGAGCTACGTGTTCAGCGACGGAAATGTGAACGGCTATATCCTCCTCCAGGAGAACGGTGAGACGATCCAGCACTCGTTGCCGTATGTGCTGCCGATCTATGAGAAGGGGACAGATCAGACCTTCTTCTTCACGCGCACGGTGGATTTCGTGTACGGAGTAGGATGGGTGCAGATCGAGTTGCGTGAGTCGGATTTCGATTATGAACTCAACACCTCGTATGTGCCTGATCCGATGAATTTCCGCATCGTCATGACCTACTAAGCTGTGTTGCAGCAGTTTGTCAGCGAACACAGAAATGCTGATGTAGCACAACTCGCGCTGCAGCGAAAACGCTATCCGATGCTCTCGGATAGCGATTTCCGTTTTTGTCTGCAGCAGATAGAGGGCTATCAGCGCACTCGTGACAAACTGCCGCTTTTTGCCACCATCGATGGCTGGCTTTATCCGCCTCGTCTCAATCTCGAGCAGTGCAGCAGCGAACGCACCGCACGCTACAAAGCCGAGCTACTCTCTGCTATGAAATGTCAATTGTCAATTGTCAATTGTCAATTGATCGACGCCACCGGTGGCTATGGCGTTGATACGTTCTTCATGAGCGCCGAGGCTATAGAGACGCACTACTTCGAGCAGAACACCGACCTGGCGGCCATCGCCGAGCATAATTTCCGCCTTGCCGGCAAGAACATCGTCTGTCACCCCGTTCCCTTCAGTCTTTCCTCTTTGAGCGAAGCGGTCTCTCTTCTCTACCTCGATCCTGCGCGCCGCAACGAGCATGGCGGCAAGGTGTTCCGACTGGAGGACTGTACGCCCAATGTGATCGACATCGTCCGTCATGTGCAGCTGCACTGTCCGAACATCCGCATCCTGCTTAAGCTCTCGCCCATGCTCGATTTCCATCAGGCCATTGCCCAACTCGGCGGTGCATGGGATGTACATATCGTCAGCCTCAACAACGAGGTCAAGGAGCTCCTGCTACTCTCCGGCGGCACCGGTCTGATCCACGCCGTTGCACTCACACATGACGCAACCCAAACCCTCTCCTTCACCCTTGAAGAAGAAGCCTCCGCCCAACCGCAATATTTGACAAATGTCAATTGTCTATTATCAAATGTCAATTATATCTACGAGCCTGACGCCGCCATCCTCAAGGCCGGTGCGTTCCGCTTGATCAGTGCACGTTATGGTCTGCAGAAAGCCGACCCGAACACCCACCTCTATTTCCCCTCACCCGCTAACCCCCTCATCCCCTCATCCACTAACCCCCTCATCCCCGGCCGCCTGTGGCAGATCATCGGTATCTATGCGCGCGCGAAAGATTTGCAGCGTGCGCTCGCATGCGCGGGCGTGAGTGCCGCCAACATCCTTACGCGTAACTATGTCCTCTCGCCCGACGCACTACACAAAAACCTCCGCCTCAAGGACGGAGGTGATCAGTATATCATCGGCTGCAGGATTGCGGACAAACCACTCCTCTTGCACTGCCAACGCCTCAACTAAACATTTTTGGGAACATTTTGGGGCTTTTTTGACGCACCCTTGACCTAAAACTCTGACGTGAAGTGGAACTTGATATGTTTGTAGTCCTGCTGCGCCATTTGTAGCACATACGCGCTATCGGCCATGAACACATCTCTTCCGTCCTTGTCAAACGCCATGTACTGCGGCTTGCGTTTCTTAAACATCTCCAACTCCGCCTCGTCTTCGCTCTCCAGCCAGCATGCTTTGTACATCTGCAACGATTCCCAGCGGCACTTGGCCTGATACTCATGCTCCAGGCGGTACTGGATAACCTCGAACTGCAGTTGGCCGACCGTTCCTATGATCTTCCGTCCGTTGAGCTGGCTGACGAATAATTGCGCCACGCCCTCATCCATTAGCTGGCTGATGCCTTTGTCCAGCTGCTTCTGCTTCATCGGGTCAGCGTTCTCAATGTACTTGAACATCTCCGGTGAGAAACTTGGCAGACCCTTGAAGTGCAGTTGCTCGCCCGAGGTCAGTGTGTCGCCTATCTTGAAGTTGCCAGTGTCCGGCAGTCCGATTATATCACCGGCAAACGCCTCGTCAACCGTCTCTTTCTTCTGCGCCATGAAGCACGTGGGCGAACTGAATCGCATTTGTTGCCCTTTGCGCACGTGTGTATAATAGGTATTACGTTCGAACTTGCCGGAGCATATCTTGAAGAACGCGATGCACGAGCGGTGGTTCGGATCCATGTTCGCGTGTATCTTGAAGCAGAACCCCGTGAACTTGTCCTCCATAGGTGTTACCTCGCGCTCCTCGGCAGCTACAGGCCGCGGCGAAGGAGCGATATGTACGAAGCACTCCAGTAGTTCTTTTACGCCAAAGGTGTTCAGCGCTGAACCGAAGAACACCGGCGCCAGATCGCCTGTCAGATAGGTGTCCTTGTTGAACGGGTCGTACACGCCCTCGATCATCTCCAGATCTTCGCATAGCTTGGCAGCATCACTCTCACCCACCAGACGCCCTATCTCAGGGTCGGTCACATCGGCGAACTGTATGGATTCGGTCACATGCGTCTTGTCGGGCTGATACAGGTCGAGCGTCTGCTGGAAAATGTTGTACACGCCCTTGAACCGTTGTCCGCTGTTGATCGGCCAGCTCAGAGGACGCACCTTGATACCCAGTTCGCTCTCAACCTCGTCAAGCAGATCGAACGGGTCCTTGCCCTCGCGGTCCATCTTGTTGATGAATACCATGACGGGTGTCTTGCGCATGCGGCAAACCTGCATCAACCGGCGAGTCTGCGTCTCCACACCCTTGGCGGCGTCAATCACGATAATCACGCTGTCAACGGCGGTCAGCGTGCGGAACGTGTCTTCCGCAAAATCCTGGTGACCCGGAGTGTCCAATATATTGATGTGATACGTCGTACCCGCCTCGTTGCGATAGGATGGGGTATAATCAAATCCCATCACCGAGGTAGCAACGCTTATGCCACGCTGCTTCTCGATCTCCATCCAGTCGGAGGTAGCGGTCTTGCGGATCTTGTTGCTCTTCACGGCACCTGCTACATGGATTGCACCACCGTATAGCAGCAATTTCTCGGTCAGGGTCGTCTTACCCGCATCAGGGTGCGAAATGATCGCAAACGTGCGACGACGAAGAATCTCTTGTTGGTCGGATGTAGATAGCATATTCTGTAAAAGTGCTAAATTTAGTGTGTGTGAATCGTTATTTTTCCGCAAAGTTAGTAAAAAATAAAGATTTTTGCAAAAAAAATCGCTAAATACTTGCATATTCGGAAAAAAGTTTGTAACTTTGTAAACGTTATGTGCGGATTTGTGATGCTGAGCATTAATCACCCGCCAAACACGACGTTCGAAACAATGTTTAACCTAATTTATAATTAACTTTAAATCTCATTTTATGAAGAAATTTTTCTCAATTGTAATGGCATTGATGCTGGGCTTCAGTTTTGCTAATGCTGAGGCAACCCGTATCTATTGCAAGGCAACCCAAGGCTGGTGGACCGATGGCGGTGCAGCCGTAGGCATCTACACCTGGGACGACGGCGGAACAGCAAAGGCCGCATGGCCGGGCGAGCGCATGGCTCCTGTAGAAGGTGAGGAAGGCGTTTGGTACGTTGACCTTGACTTGTCTGTGTACAAGATGTGTATCTTTACCCGTGTTAATGCTTCGGGAGCTATTGCAGACTGGGGCGCAAAGACTGCTGATTTAACTATCCCTACAGATGGGAAGAATCTCTACACTATTACTTCTACCTCTGCCGTTTGGGGTGATCCGGGTGCTGCCGGTGAATGGTCAACGCACGGAGGCGAGGAAGCTGAATACCTGCTCTTAGGTAGTGCTCCTTCTATGGGTGCTTGGCAAGGTGACGGTGCTGCTAAGTTTGTTAATGGCTTAGCGGAAGTAACCGTACCTGCAGGTGACTGCGAGTTCAAGGTTGTTCCCTCCGATTGGAACTGGGACAATGCTCTCGGATATGCAGCAGTTGACGCTGGGTGCTCGTCCGAAGGTATCTCCGAGGGTGACAACGGCAATATCAAGATTACCCTGAGTGAGGCAGGCACTTTACGTGTTGAACTCAAGGACGGTAAGCTCTGCGTAACATTTAGCGCCGGTGCTGGTGAAAACCCGCAACCCACTGATAAGGAGTATCTTTTGTTCGGTAGCGCACCGTCTATGGGTGCTTGGCAAGGTGACGGTGCTGCTAAGTTTGTTAATGGCGTAGCGGAAGTAACCGTACCTGCAGGTGACTGCGAGTTCAAGGTTGTTCCCTCTGATTGGAACTGGGACAATGCTCTCGGATTTGCAGCAGTTGACGCTGGGTGCTCGTCCGAAGGTATCTCCGAGGGTGACAACGGCAATGTCAAGATTACCCTGAGTGAAGAAGGAACACTGCGTGTTGAAATCAAGGACGGCAAGCTCTGCGTAACATTTAGCGCCGGTGCTGGTGAAAACCCGCAACCCACTGATAAGGATTACTACCTCATCGGTAGCGCAGAAGCTATAGGTGGCACTTCGTGGGACGGAACGAAAGCTGTCAAACTGGTGGACGGCGTAGCTGAAGTAACAATCCCCGCAGGTGAGTGCCAGTTCAAGGTTGTGCCTGCTGAAGGTGCTAACTGGGATTGGAATCATGCCCTCGGTGCAGCTGACGTTAATGCCGAATGCTCATCCGATGGCATCAAGTCCGGTGACAACGGTAACGTGAAGATCGAGATGGCTGCCGAAGGAAAGCTCCGCGTTGAGATCAAGAACGGCAAGCTATGCGTAACAGGTAACTTTGTGGCAGGTAGCGAACCCGAACTGACAAACGGATACTATTTGATTGGTCTCACAGGTTGGGATTTGTCGGCAATCAATCCTGTGCATAAGTTCGCTGCCAGTGAGGAGGTTGAAGGTGAGTTCGTGCTCACTGTAACCCTCGCTGAGGGTAACACCATCAAGGTCGTTGAGGTCGAAAACGATATTATCAAGGCTTGGTTCCCTGAAGGTATGGGCACCGAGTACACCGTTGACGCTGATCACATTGGAGAGAGAAAGATATTCTTCCGCCCGGCAGGTAATCCTGAATGGGCAAATTTCGGCGGATTCATCTTTATCTCTGAAGAACAGACAGCCCTTGACAACACCAGCGCTGACGTGAAGGCTGTTAAGTTTATCCTGAATGGTCAACTGTTTATCCGTGCCAATGGTAGTGTGTTTGACGTAATGGGACAAAGCGTTCGCTAACCATCGAACAACATGTATAAATCGAACCCCGAGAGTTTTTTGTGAACTTTCGGGGTTCATTTTGCTCGTTTTTACCCATTTTGACGAAAAAATGCAGTTTTTTGAAAAAAAATTACACTAATTCTTGTTTGTTCGAAAAAAAAATCGTACCTTTGTTTGTGCTTTGCGCGAAAATTTATGTTAAACGACATAATTAATCAACCCTAATTTATTAACTTTAAATCACTAATTGTATGAGAAAGATTCTCTATTTATTGATGACGGCTGTATTCAGTACAGGTCTGTTCGCTCAGAACTATGGTATTCTGGTGAACGGTAACACGTACTTTGCCGGCACGAAGATGGCTGACTTCGAGGGCTTCCAGCAGTATTTGGCTCACGTTCCCGTTAAATCCGGTGACTTCTGCCAGTTGTGCGACGCTAACAACGAGTACGCCGTATGGGCAGTTGACATCAACTCTTCCTCTGTTGAGGGCTTTACCCGTAACGGTGACAAGTACACAGTATCCACTGATGGCTGCTTTGACTTCTACATCAAGCTCAAGTACCAGGCTGACGAGTTGTACATCGGGCCAGGTTCGGACTGCGGTGAAGGTGTTCCTGTAGGCGGTGAAGAAGGCGGCGAAGGCGGTGAAGAAGGTGGCGAAGGTGGCGAAGAGCAACCCGT
>DBXI01000050.1:63263-63755 GCA_002309255.1 Bacteroidales bacterium UBA1216
GGAAGCCGTTAACGTTTACGCTTGGGACGCCCAAGGTCCGAAAGCTGCATGGCCGGGCGAAGCTATGACCAAGACCGAGGCCAAGGTTAACGAGAAAGACGTATTCTCGTTCGCACTGCCTAAGAACTTTGTAAATATCATCTTCAACAATGGTACCGATCAAACTGGTGATCTGACCGTTGATGCAGCTAAGCCTTACTTCTATGACGGCGCATGGTACGCAAACGCTGAGGCAATCCCTGCAGCCGGTGGCGAAGGCGGCGAAGAAGGCGGCGAAGGTGGCGAAGAGCAACCCGTTGAGAACGTAAACGTATTCTTTGTAAATGTTCCTGGTTGGGCAGCAGTTAACGCTTACGCTTGGGCTGGTGAAGTCAAGAATGCTGACTGGCCGGGTGCGGCTATGACCAAGACCGAAGCCAAGGTTAACGAGAAGGAGGTATATTCGATCTCTATCGCCAAGACTTTCGTGAACATCATCTTCAACAATGGTAC
>DBXI01000050.1:63869-72776 GCA_002309255.1 Bacteroidales bacterium UBA1216
GTACAGCACAGCCTCTCCGTGTATATTGCAAAGTAGCTCAAGAATGGTGGGGTGATGCAGCCGTAGGTGCTTATGCATGGACGGAGAACGCTCCTGCAAATGCAGAATGGCCCGGTGTACGTATGCAGGCTGTTGAAGGTGAAGACAACGTATGGTTCATTGATCTGGACACCGTAGCTTTCAACAAAGTTGTATTTACCCGCGTAAACCCGAGTGATGAAGGTGACCTCTATTGGGGAGCAAAGACCGAGGATCAGATTATTCCTCGCGACGGCAAGAACCTCTTCACCCTCACTTCTACCGAAGCTCAGTGGGACGGAGACGGCAATAAGGCTGTTGGCGAGTGGTCTGTAAAGGGCGCTAGCGAAGAAGGAGGCGAAGGCGGTGAAGAAGGCGGCGAAGGCGGTGAGCAAGGCGAAGGCCTGGCTAACGGCTTCTACCTGATCGGTCAGAACGGATGGGACATTGCTGCTCTGAACAGCAACCTGCTCTTTACTGCTAACCCGGGCGCTGAGAACGAGTTTAACCTCGTAGTAGCACTCGAGGAGGGACAGTCGCTCAAGGTGGTTAAGGTCGAGAACAATGCTATCGCTGCATGGTACCCAGACGGTATGGACAACGAATATAAGGTTGATGCTGAGCACGCCGGTAACAGAACGATCTACTTCCAAGAGACCTATAAGGAGGATTGGGCGCAGTTCGGTGGATTCATGTTCATCAGCAGCGACGTTACCGCTCTTGACAACACCACAGCTGACGTGAAAGCCGTTAAGTTCATCGAGAACGGACAGCTCTTCATCATCGTCAACACACGCGTATTCAACGCAGCTGGACAGATCGTTCGTTGATTCTACGATCACAGCTCATTTTGAACCCCGAGAGTTCCCTGAACCTTCGGGGTTCATTTTGCCCTTTGCGTTTTTTGGAACATTTTGGGGCTTTTTTGACGAATAACATAATTTTTGGATAATTTTTGGTAATTTTTGACTAAAAAATGAAAAAACGAAGATTTTTTGCAAAAAAGTGCCCACTGCTCTTGCATTTTCCAAAATATTTTCGTATCTTTGCGTGAATATTATGCTGCATACTAAAAAAACAATATAAGTAACCCAATTAAATTAACTTTAAATCATTTATTGTATGAGAAAAATTCTCTCTTTTTTCTTTGCTGTAGCATTCGGCGTCAGCATGTTCGCTACTACCTACACGGTAGCCGGTGATTCAGAGGCTTTGTTCGGAACATCTTGGGATCCTGCCAACACTGCTAACGACATGGCTTTGGTTGAAGGTTCGACTTACAAATTCGTAAAGGAAGGCGTTACTCTGTATGAAAGTTGGATCAACTTCAAGGTATGTGAAGATCATGCATGGACCAAATCATACGGAAAAGATGGTGGTAACTTTTATTTCCAAGTTACAGAAACAGCATCCTACAATGTAACCATCACATTTGATGCTTCTACGGAAGAAATTTCGTATTCATTGGTTAAGACTGGTTCAGCTACAGGTAAACCTGCTATTAAATTGCACGGAACATTTGCAGAAGTCTGGGATGACACTGAGGCTTTTGCAATAGCTGATGACGAAAAATCTGCATCACTGAAACTTACATTAGAGAAGAAAGCGTATGAGTTTGGCGTGAAGATCGGTGGACAGTGGACTGCTAACGCTACAATATTTACGCGCGAGAACAATTCTGCAGTTGTTACAGGCGATTCTGGTAACATGAGCCTTGAGGCGGATGCTGCCGGCGAATACACCTTCAAATGGACGTATGAAACCAACACTCTGGAAGTAACCTTCCCCGAAGGAGCAGCACCGGTTGTGAAAGTAACTATATTCTTCGTAAATTCTCTTGACTGGGAGGCCGTAAATGCTTACGTATGGGATGCAGACGGTAATCCCAAACATACTTGGCCGGGTGAGGCTATGACCCTGACCGAACAGAAGGTAGGTGAGAATGAGGTATATTCGTTTACTTTCCCCGAAGATTATGTAAATATTATTTTCGGCAATGGTCATGGTGCACAAACGGAGGATCTTGCCGTTGACGCAAGTACGCCGTACTTCGTTCCCGGTGGCCTCAATGAGGATAAGTATACTGGTACATGGTATGTTTCTGTAGATGATATCACTACCGCTGTTGACAATCTGACCACCGACACAAAGGCTTTCAAGTTCATGCAGGACGGACAACTCTACATCCGCGCAAACGGACAAGTTTACTCCATTCTGGGCAAGTAAAATATGCCTATTTCGTTAAAAATGCGACTCACGGCAACGTGGGTCGTATTTTTTTGCCAAAATGTTTGCAAATTTGATTTTTTTTTTGTATCTTTGCACTCAAATTGCATAGAATGCAATAAATTTGAATTATTGAATATTTTAATCTTTGAATTCTATCATACATGAACATGAAATCCGTATCGTATATAGGCTGCGACGACGCCACATTAGATCTGTTCGAGGGGCAATACGCTCTGCCGGACGGCATGTGCTATAACTCCTACCTGCTCTGCGCCGACAAGGTTGCCGTGCTGGACACTATTGACAAGCGTTGCACGGACGAGTGGCTGAACAAACTCGAGAAATCCCTCATGGGGCGCACGCCCGATTACCTCGTCGTTCATCACATGGAGCCCGACCACTCCGGCAGCATCGCGCAGTTCGTCAAATCGTACCCCAATGTGCAACTCGTCTGCTCCAAGATTGCCGAGAATATGTTAAAGCAGTTTGGGGTAACTTATAGCAACATCCTCGTTGTCAAGGAAGGCGACGTCCTTGACCTCGGCGGTCTGTCGCTCCGCTTTATTGCTGCGCCGATGATCCACTGGCCTGAGGTGCTGATGAGCTACTGCCCCGAGGAGCGTGTGCTCTTCTCCGCCGACGCCTTCGGCAAGTTCGGCGTATATGAAGCCGACGCTGACGACTGGGCGTGTGAGGCACGCCGTTACTATTTCAACATCGTAGGCAAGTATGGCGTGCAGGTGCAAGCTGTGCTGAAGAAGATCGCTCCTCTGGCGATAGACAGCATTGCACCGCTGCACGGCTATGTGCTCGATGGCGAACAGAAAGACGAAGCGCTGCGCTTGTACACCATCTGGAGCGCATACGGCGTAGAGACCGAGGGCGTGTTTGTCGTTTCGGCTTCCATCCACGGCAATACCTTGCATGCAGCCGAGTATATAGCCGACGAACTGCGCCGGAAGGGTGTGAAGGTGGCGTTCACTGACCTGACACGCGATGATATGGCAGAGGCTGTGGAGGATGCGTTCCGTTACGGCAAGATGATCCTCTGCGCATGTACCTACGATGCCGATCTCTTCCCGCCCATGCACACCTTCCTGCACAAACTGCAGCTCAAGGGGTACAAGAACCGCCGCGTGGCACTCGTTGAGAACGGCTCATGGGCCCCCGCTGCCGCCAATGTGATGCGTAGCATGCTCGAACCAATGACCGGCATCGAGATCATTGATCCTGTCGTGACGCTCCGCGGCTGCATGAAGGACGCCGACAAAACCGCTTTAGAGGCGCTCGCTGTATCCATGTGTATTTAGGCTTTTGTCTTTGAGCGCAGCGGTCTTTTTTCTTTCGACTAATAATTAACCAATTAAATTGATACAACCATGAACTTTACCCAACAAGATTTAGAGCAACTGAGTGCTCGTGGCATTTCCGTACAGAAGGCGGAAGAGCAATTGAAGTGTTTCCAGACGGGTTTTCCGGTGCTGGATATCGTTGAGCCGGCTGCATTGCACAAAGGTGTGATCAGTCCGTCGGTAGCTGAGCGTAAGGAGTTTATCGCCGCTTGGCAGCAGTATTTGGCTGAGGGACACAAGGTGCTGAAGTTCGTTCCTGCCTCGGGTGCAGCTTCGCGTATGTTCAAGAACCTGTTTGAGTATCTCGATAACGGCGTAGAGACTCCGTTCATCCGCGAGTTCCTGGACAACATCTTCAAGTTTGCGTTTGGCAATCAGCTCGCCGGCAAGCAAGGTCAGGATGCTGTTCGCTTCCTGTTGAAGGACATGAACTACGGCAATCTTCCTAAAGGCTTGCTCTTGTTCCACTCGTACCGCGACGGCGCACGTACACCGGCTATGGAGCACATGGTGGAAGGCGCGTTGTATGCCGCATCGAATGGTGAGGTGAACATCCACTTCACCGTATCGCATGATCATCTGCCGTTGTTCCGCAAGCATATTGCCGACAATATGCAGAAGCTCGAGGCGAAGTATGGCGTGAAGTTCAATATCTCCTTCTCCGAGCAGAAGCCCTCGACGGACACCCTCGCCGCTAATCCTGACGGGACACCGTTCCGCACGGCTGACGGCAAGCTCTTGTTCCGTCCGGGTGGCCACGGCGCACTCATCGAGAACCTCAATGAGCAGGACGCTGACATCGTGTTCATCAAGAACATTGACAATGTTGTGCCCGATCGTCTGAAGGGTTCAACCGTTGAGTTCAAGCAGCTGTTGGCAGGTGTGCTGGTAACGGAGCAGAAGCGCGTGTTTGACGAGTTGCGCAAGCCCGGGCTGAGCGACGAGGAGCGTGCACGCCTCAATCGCCCCATTCGTGTGTGCGGCGTTGTGCGTAATACCGGTGAGCCCGGCGGCGGACCGTTCCGTGTACGGGAGGCTGACGGCAGCATCAGCAACCAGATCCTGGAGTCTGTACAGATACCCGACAAGGAGCTCATGGCTAAGTCGAAGTACTTCAATCCGGTGGATCTCGTTTGCGCTATCAAGGACTACGAGGGCAAACCGTTTGACCTGCTGAAGTTCGTTGACCCGAAGACCGGCTTCATCTCGCAGAAGTCCAAAGACGGCCGCGAGTTGCAGGCACTCGAACTTCCGGGACTCTGGAACGGAGCTATGTCCAAGTGGAACACGATCTTCGTGGAAGTACCCGTTTCGACCTTCAACCCCGTTAAGACCGTTAACGACCTGCTCCGAGAGCAACATCAATAGACCGCTTCGCTCAAAGATAAAAGACCGTTAACACTCAAAGAAGAAAGCCGGGTTACTCTCGGTACACAAGACTAATCTGGCTTTTTTCTTTCGACTTTATTCTTTCGACTAATTATGAAAAAGGCCTTTTTCTTCGATATGGACGGCGTGCTGTTCAACTCCATGCCCAATCACGCCCGCGCTTGGGAGATTGTCATGGCGCGTCATGGACTGCACTTCACCCAGCGCGACTGCTATATGGCGGAAGGGTGCACCAGCCGCGACGTGATCCTGAACACCTACCATGCTCAGCAGCCCGACCGGCAGGTCAGTCTGGATGATGTGGAGGAGTTCTACCGCGAGAAGAGGGAGATGTTCGTTGAGCTGGGTGGTGCCCAGCCGATGCCTTACGCCTACGATGTGCTACAGGCTATTCAGGCAGCCGGCCGTCAGATATGGCTCGTGACGGGTAGTGCGCAGGTCAGCCTGTTGGACCAACTCAACAGCGCTTTCCCTGGCATCTTCGTCCGCGAACGGATGATCACGGCGTTTGAATGCCCGCATGGCAAACCGCGTCCCGAACCGTATCTGAAGGCTTGGGAGAGCAGTGGCCTTCCTAAAGATGAGTGCTGCGTCATCGAGAACGCACCCCTCGGCCTGCAAGCAGCCAGGGCTGCGGATCTATATACGGTCATACTGAACACCGGTCCGCTCGTCTACAACGATTTTGCCCCATGGAAGCCGGATGTCTTCCTGCCATCCATGCTCGCATTCAAAGAGCACCTCCCACAGCTCCTGAACGAGTAAACAGCTCTTAAGCAAGTAATCAGTTCATAAGCAAGAAGCAGCTCCTGACATCGAAAACAACAGACGGCTCACATGAGCCGACTGTTTGTGTAAAGCGTCTTCTCCAATATGCCTGCCGTTTATATACCATTTACCTGTCGATCCTAGACAATACACGAGGCATTCTGCTGACGTTCCACTGCCTTCCTCCTCATTCTCCCCCTCTTCGTTCCGTGCCCGTAGCGTCTGTTGAGAATCAGATTTTTTTACAATAATACATTGGCACTTTGGCACTTTCTCGTTGCGCGCTGTATTTCAACGTTTTACCGCAAAACGAAAGTGCCAAAGTGTCAAAGTGCTACGAAAAAATGAAGACGTTTACAATGCACAAGAAACGAGCACCGAAGTGCTCGTCCCTATTACATTTTAGCCACAAGGGAAGGATTACTTTTCCACCAATCGGATGGCGCGCTGGTAGCAGCGGGTGTGGAGAACGATCTTGACGCCTTTATCCTTGAGCATAGCTACGCGATACGCCTCGTTGGAGTCCTTCTTGGGCGTGGATGTCCAGTAGTCGCCCATCTCCGTCTCACCGCGGAACTCGCCGGTGCAGTTGATGTAACCGGTGAAGGGGAAGATGATGAACTGACCGTTAGGACCAATGACCTTATAACCTCCGTCCTTCAGTTCCTTCCACTGGCACTTCTCGTACAGCTCGGTGAACTGCTTCTGGCTGGGCAGTTGCTTGCCGTACTTGGCTACTGCATCGTCATAGGTGAGCAACTCGCCTTCCTCGTTCAGCGTGCGCCACTTGGTGCCACTGGGTAGCCCCAGATCAATGAACGGAGCGGTTGGTGCTTTCTTCTTGGTTGGACCATCTTTGACAGTGATCTCGCCAGCAGGCTCCTCGTCGTACTGCACGGCCGGTGCGTTCTGGGTGGCAGGCTCGGCTTGGGTTTGTTGTACCTGCTCCTGCTGAGCGGGCTCAGTCTCATCGTCCTGCAGGCAGCAGTGTGTGCGGCTGTAGTTCCAGGTGTAGAGCCCCAATAACAATGCGATGATACTGATGATCAACGCGATGATGCTAATCGTTTTAGGTGAATTTTGATTGCTCATAATAGTAGATATTTAAGATTTGATATTTGACATTTGTCATTTGAGATTTGAGATTTGGAGATTAGTTGCCCAGATCGCTGTGGAACTGTATGCGTACGAGTCGCACCTCAATCTCAGAGTAATAGTCCTCGCCCAGTTCCTTCATGGCTACCTTGATGCTATCGCTCTCGGCGTGCTTGAAGTAGTCGAAGATCTCCTCAATGGCATCGGGATCGATTACTTCCTCGAGGAAGTATCGGATGTTGAGCTTGGTGCCCGAATAGACGATAGCCTCAATCTCCTTGACAATCTCTTCCATCGACATACCGAACCTCAGTGCGAGGTCGTCGATAGCGATTCGCCGGTCAATACCTTCGATGATCGCCACCTTATGCGCCGATTTGTGGGCGACGGTCTTGACGCGCAGATCTTCCGGACGGATGATCTCGTTCTCATCGACGTACTCCTTGATCAGTTTGAGGAACTCCGCACCATATCGTTTGGCTTTGCCGGCCCCCACACCCGGGATATTCTGCAGTTCCTCCATTGTGATAGGATAGAAGGTAGCCATAGCCTCCAGACTGGGGTCTTGGAAGATCACGTATGGCGGCACATCGTGCTGCTTGCTGACCTTTTTCCGCAGGTCTTTGAGTATGCTGTAGAGCTCGGTGTCGGCAGCCGACGAACCGATCATGTTCTGTTCTATGTTCTCCTCGGCATCTTCGTCGATCACCTCGATGGGTATCTCGAACTTATTAGGTTTGCGCAGGAACTTCTTCCCCAGCGGCGTGACGTGCACGCTGCCGTAGGTGGTCGTATCTTTCTCCAGATAGCCATGCACCATCGCCTCCTTCATGATTGTAGCGAGCAGTTCCTCTGTCTCGTCGGAGGCTACGCCGAAGTTCTCCATCTCATCGTGCTGGAAGCTCAGCACGTCCGGTGTTTTGTTGCCGTGGAGAATATCCACGATGTGCTCGGGTTTGAAGCGCTCATTGCACTCCTGTACGGTTTCTATCGCCAATCCGAGGAGCTCAGTGGCGTCGTACTGCTTGAAAATTTTGTTGCAGTTGTCGCAGCAGCCGCAGTTCTCGTGTGGGTACTTTTCGCCGAAGTAGTGCAGCAGCAGCCGGCGTCGGCATGTGGATGACTCCATGTACTGCTGCGTTTCAGCCAGGAGCTGGTTGGTGATCTCCGCCTCCTGCATGTTGTTGTCCTGTCGGCTCTTGTCCTGCTGGAAGCTTCTGAGACGCTCAATATCCTTAGGCGAATAGAAGCAAATGCAGCGTCCCTCTCCTCCGTCTCGTCCGGCGCGCCCCGTCTCCTGGTAGTAGCCCTCCAGCGATTTGGGCACATCGTAGTGAATAACGAAACGCACATCGGGTTTGTCTATACCCATACCGAATGCTATAGTAGCCACGATCACTTGGCATTTTTCCATCAGGAAGGCGTCCTGGTTCTTGTTTCGCTCGGCTGCATCCATACCGGCGTGATATGGCAGTGCGCTGATGTTGTTGACCTGCAGGATCTGCGCCAGCGACTCAACCTCCTTGCGCGCCATACAATATACAATACCGGACTTACCCTCCATCTGCTTGATGAAGCGCACCAGATCTTTGTTGACATCGGGGGTCTTTTGGCGAACCTCGTAGTATAGGTTCGGACGGTTGAACGAGCTTTTGAAGATCTCTGCGTCGTTGATCTGAAGGTTCTTCTGTATATCCTGTTGCACCTTGGGCGTAGCGGTGGCTGTGAGTGCGATGATCGGTGCATTGCCAATTTTCTCCACCAGCGGGCGGATGTTCCTGTACTCCGGACGGAAGTCGTGTCCCCACTCGGATATACAATGCGCCTCGTCAATGGCGTAGAAACTGACCTTAACGCCTTGCAGCAGTTCAACGTTCTCCGCCTTTTGCAATCCCTCAGGAGCCATGTACAGGAGCTTGGTTTTCCCGTTGATGATATCCTCATGTACAGCGTGGATCTCCGGACGCGAAAGTGAGGAGTTTATGAAATGTGCAATGCAGTCCTCATCGTAGTAGCTACGCATGGCATCCACCTGGTTCTTCATCAGGGCGATGAG
>DBXI01000041.1:0-9540 GCA_002309255.1 Bacteroidales bacterium UBA1216
ATGATCTTGTGCGGCTGGTGGTTCTCGTCCACCTCACCCAGCCAGGCAGCAGCCTGTACCTTGTCGCCGACCTTGGCGATAGGTTTGAATGCCCAGAGCTTGTCCTCATCCAGCGGGAAGCTCTTCTCGCCTCGCTTGAGGAACACGCCGGTCAGTTTGTCCAGATCGTTCTGCAGACCGTCGTAGTTACGGCTGAGCAGACCGGGACCTAAGGTCACCTCTAACATGTGACCCGTGAACTCTACGAGGTTACCGACTTTCAGTCCACGTGTCGATTCAAACACCTGAACGAACACGTTCTCGCCGGTCACCTTGATCACCTCTGCCATCAGTCGTACGTCGCCGACGTGGATGTAGCAGATCTCGTTTTGTGCTACAGGACCATCCACCACCACGGTCACGAGGTTAGCGATGATACCTTTTACTTTTCCGTTTGTCATATTTTGATTTATTTTTTAGTCGAAAGATAAAAGTCGAAAGATAAAAGCCTCTTACTTGGCGTCTAACTTCACGCCCTTTTTCATATCAGCAACCATGTTGCGGAACACTTGTTCGCCCTGCTCAACGGTCAGGTTGTCCCAGCGGTGCAGGATGGTTGCCTTCAGGTAATACGCGAGCACAGACTCGATGGTGAACACCTCGAACAAGGTGCGGTCTTCAAGCCACTGCCAGCGCAGCGCGTCAATATGCTTCTCGCGGTCGAGCAGGTCGCCTATCTCGGCAATCTCCGCCACCTCTTTTAGGTCAGGAACGAGAGCTGCCAGACGGGCGTTCTTACCGAGAGCGCCTCCTTTCTTCAGCTCCTGCGCCACCTCGTTGTCGCCCACGATCACTTTCTGCACATCCATGCCGTGCTTGATAGCTACGGCAGCAGCCAGCACGTTGTTGACGTCCATGTTGTAGGCAAACCACTCGCGCACGAACTTGTTCCGGCATTTCTGCCCCTGTTCGTACAGCAGCTGGGTGCGGAAGTCTTCGTCGGAGAGACTGAGCTCGTCCTTGCGGTCAAGCATGGCGTCGTCCTCCATCAGTTCCATGATGGCCGGATCGTCGTTCTTGCGGCGCAAGAGGTCGAGCAACTCTTTGTCCGAGGCCGACAGATGTTCGTCCAGCAGCGTCAACAGCTGCTCGTCCGAGGTCTGCGGACGCTCGCCCAAAGCAATCTCCTCAAAGCCTGCTATTAAATATTCGTAAGTCATAATTATAAGTCGAAAGTCGAAAGATAAAAGAACGTGCTTCGCACTCAAAGCCTATAAAGTTTCACCCACGAAAGGTAATCTGGCTTTTTTCTTTGAGCGCAGAGGTCTTTTATCTTTCAGCATTAGCGGTCTCAGAATAGCAGTTCAATCAATTGCGGACGGAGGAACTCCTTGAAGTATGCGATGAACTCGTCGTCACCGAAAGCGAGCTTGTATCCACCTTTCTTCGGTGCGATAGCAAAGGCGGTCTTGATACCTTTGACCTCTTTGATTTCTACGCCTTTGTTCAGCAGGGTCTTGGCGTTGGCTGCGAAGTATTTCTTCAGTGCCTCGGCATCCTTGGCCTCGATCACTACATCCCCACCCTTGGCGAGTTCGGCTGCCAGGTCGGCGATGAGCTTCTGCATGAACTTAGCGTCAGCTGTTGCAGCCTTCACACTGTCAGCAGCCAGCTTGTCGGTCAGCAGGTTCGTCACCTCGGTCTTGATGGCGTTCACGCTCTGCTCAGCATAGAGCTTGAGCTCCGAGCGGGTGTTCTTGTCCAGCTCAGCAGCAGCGGCTTTGGCAGCTTCGAGCTTCTGGGCGGCCTCTTTCTCGGCGGCTGCGATGATAGCAGCAGCTTTCTGTTCAGCCTCGGCAACGATGGCTGAAGCTTGTTCTTTACCTTTCTCCACGCCCTCAGCGTAGATCTTGTCGGTTAATTCGGATAGATTCATTGTATTGATGTTTTAGATTATATGTCGTATGATGTGTTTTTTCGGCACGTATCACTATGGTTTAGTACACGCCTACGCGCATAATCCGCGTAAGCCGACACAAAGTTACAAAAAAAATATCATTTTTGCAAATCTTTGGCGATTTTTTTTTGCAAAATGCAATTTTTTTCTCAATATTTCAGCCAACCGCCGGATTTTTGGGCGTTTGCGTCAGCCTATTTTGCCACAAATTCTGTGCGGCTAATCGCGTTTCACGCCTTGTACGGTGTATGTGTTATCCTTCCTTCGGATGAATAGTTGTCCGTCGCGCAAAATCTTTTCTGCAGCCACCTGCCCGGCCTCTGTCTGCGGTATACCGGTAACCACGGTGGGTTCTGTGATGGTCAGGTGCAGGGTTGCCACACTGTCGCAGCCTGCCACATTGGTCGTATTGAACTCGTAGTCGCCGCTCTCAGTGTAGGTCTGACCGTTCCACTCGTAGCTGCTTTCCGCTGAAATCGTTTCCTCGCCCGCTGAGGAATAGTTGATGGTCAGATGCATGGTGACAATACTGTCGCGGCCATCCACAGCCTTGAATGTTTCCACCACATCCTGCGAACTGGTGTAGGTCTTACCTTCCCAGGTATATTTGTCGCAGGCTGTCTCCGAGAACTCATGATATACCGGCGAGAGCGTGATGGTCAGGTGCAGGATAGCTATACTGTCGCAACCATAGACATTGGTGGTGAGGAACTGATAATCACCGCTCTCGGTGTAAGTCTCACCGTTCCACTCGTAGCTATCCTCGGCTGTTATGGTTTCCGAGCCGGCGGAAGCATGATTGATGGTCAAATGCAGGGAAACAATACTATCCTGACCGCCGTCGGCTATGAAGGTCTTGATATAATCGCCGCTTTCGGTGATTTTCTCACCTGCCCACATATAGTACTCGCAAGCACTCTCCGTCAGTTCGCCGATAATGTCAGATGTTTCTGCTCTCTTGAAGAAGTCTTTCCAGACGTTTGCATTCTCATACAGGCTGAAGGACACTTTGGGGATCCAGAGTTCGCAAGTCTCCTTATTGACATTCGTAAAGACGTTGGCATTGATGGTCTGCGGCGTGAGGGCGTAGTTGACAATCTTCTCCATTGCGCTTGCGCCATAGAATGCATAGTTCGGGATGTTGGTCACATTGCGGCTGAATGTGAGGTTCTTGAGCGCGGTGCAGCCGTAGAACGGATGGGTATTGGTCGCACTGCCGCAGGTTGTGTTCGTGGCTTTCCAGACAACGTTTGTCAGGCTCTTGCAGTTGGAGAACGGTGCATTGCCCATACTGGTCAGAGTGGTCGGCAGAGTGACGGATGTGATAGCCGTGTTCTGGAATGCCTCTGCGCCAATCGAAGTGATGCCTTCATGCAGATCGATGCGCGTCAATTTGGAGCAGCCTGAAACAAACCTTGTACTGATGCTGTTGAGCGTCGTAGGTATATTGATGGACGTCAGGTTCGTGCAATTGCTGAATGCCTGACTGCCGACACTCGTCAACCCTTCCGGCAGGACGACTTTCGTCAGCGAGCTGCAAGAGGCGAACGACGACTGACCTATCGTCTTCACCGTGGAAGGGATAGTCAGGTTGACCAGATTAGGCATATTGTAGCATATATAATACGGAACAGTCTCCACGCCCTCGGTAAACGTTACGCTCGTCACTTTGGAATTAGCGCTGGAGGACATGTAGAACGGATGCGTGTTCGTAGCATAACCGCTGCCCGAAATATCCTTCGCTTTCCACACGATCGATGTCAGGCTCTTGCAGTCCTGGAACGATGCCTTACCCACAGTCGTAACCTTGCTCGGGATTATTATCTCCGTGATTGCTGTCCCCTGGAACGCATTGTTATTGATTGCTTCCAAGCCTTCAGGGAGCACGATGCCTGTCAGTTTCGTGCAGTAGGCGCACAGATATTCGTTGATTGACGTAAGTGATGTCGGTATGTTCAGCCGCTCAAGGTTGCTGCAGCTGCGGAACGCCGAATTGCCGATCAGCGTTATGGTGTTGGGCAGCTCAACAGCCGTCAAGCCGTCGCAGTACTCAAATGCATACGCGCCTATCTGTGTCACGGTCGAGGGGATATGTATCGCCGTCAGCAGATCCATGTCGTAGCATATATACCGCGGCACATACTCCACATTGTCTGCAAACGTAAACGAGCTGACATTGCTGCAGCCGCTGAACGGGAACGTGGAACCGTCCCAATCCGATCCCCATACCTGCACAGGCTTCCACACGATTGATTTCAGGCTCGCGCAGTCCTTGAACGGCGCATATCCGAAACTCGTCACCGTACTCGGGACAGTTACCGAGGTGATGCCTGTTTCCTGGAATGCATAGCCGCCGATGGTCTTTATGCCATCATGCAGATTGATGGATGTCAACTTTTTGCAGTAGGCGAACAGGTAGTCATTGATCAGTGTAAGCGATGTGGGGATGTTGACTGACTCAAGGTTGCTGCAACTGCGGAACGCAGAGGTGCCAATGCTTGTCACACAGTCAGGCAGTACGATCTCCTTCAAACCGTAGCAATAGGCAAATGCATAATCTCCTATCCATGTCACCGTGGAAGGAATATTGATTTCCGTCAGTTTGTCCATGCTATAGCATATATAACACGGAATGGTCGTCACATTGTCCGCAAACTTGAATGATGTGATGTTGTCGCAACCGAGGAAGGGATTGTTTGATGTTGCGTCCCAACTGTTGCCCGTATAATTGACCACATTCCACTCTACACTCGTCAGGCTCAAGCAGTTCTTGAATGGCGCAGCGTATATAAGCCCCACCGAACTCGGGACAGTTACCGAGGTGATGCCTGTTTCCTGGAATGCATAGCCGCCGATGGTCTTTATGCCATCATGCAAATTGATGGATGTCAGCTTCTTGCAGGAAAAGAACAAGTAGTCATTGACCAGATTAAGCGATGTGGGTAGGTTGATGGACTCCAAACTGCTGCAACTGCGGAATGCCGAAGCACCTATGCTCGTTATGCCGTCGGGTAACTCTACCGATGTCAGACCATAGCAGTAGGCAAACGCGTTGGAGCCGATCTTGGTTACCGACGATGGGATTGTTACGGATGTCAGATTGCTCAAACTGTAGCACGCATACGCCGGAATAGTCTGCACCCCGCTTCCGAATACTACGGTATTGATCTTATTGCAGTTATAGAACGGATGGTCGCTGTAGCTGCTTGAGAAAGCGCCGCAGTTCGTCGCATTCCAGTTGATGCGCTCCAGCCAGATACAGCTGTTGAACGCCTTGTTGCCGATGCTGGTGATGCTGGTCGGGATCGTTACCTCCTCCAGATCGGGGCAGTTGTTGAACGCTGTCGTACTGATAGCCGTCACGTCGTAGTTATGACCGCTGTATGGCACTTGGGCAGGGATAACGATAGTCTTCAGACCAGCGTAGTTCGTACTCGCGCCGCTCTGGTCCTTGATAACCGTGGCACTTGTGCCGCTCAGGCTGAACCACAGGTCACCATACTGGATGGTCTGCGCTGACAAAGAAACAATACAGATAACGAGGACGATTGCTGTCGTGAAAAGTCGTTTCATATGCGTACTGGTTTATGCAATAATTTTTAGGCAGCAAAGATACGAAAAATATCCCATATTTGCAAATATATAGTGATTTTTTTTGCAAAAAACGATATTTTCTTAATAATTTACGCAAAACAGGCAATTTTTCGAAAAAATCTTCGTACTCTTCTTGCAAATGTCAATTATTTTTTGTATCTTTGCAGGCAAAATATAAAAACGCTCAATAATGTCCGTACAACAGATGCAATCCATTGCAGAGGAGTCTATGTGCGCAATTGACTATCAATGGAAGATCGGACATCATCGTCAAATGCATGAAGCCTACGAGCGCAGCTTGAAGGGCTAAATCTCGGTCGTCGGATCTGAGACGTTAAATGAGAGCGCTGGCACTGACAGCGAAATAAAGCGGTGACATAAGATATATCGGCGCAAGCGAGCGCCACGAAAAAGCGTAATAAGCCACTTGATTCTTCGAAAACTTCGACACTTTTCAAGAATTGTTATTAACTCAAGTTCGGTTTATGCACGCTCACGTAATAGCGTGAGTTTTCTGTGCGTAATTTGAGTTAATAAGGTAGTCGAAGACCTCGAAGAATCAAATGAAGCCGCGAAAGCGCACGCTTTTCGTATATATTAAGGAATAATCATTAAAATCAATACATTATGAAAAGATTTACACTTCTTTTTGTCGCTCTTATGAGCCTTTCAATGCTTCGTGCCAATGTGATAACAGGTACGTGTGGCGACAACCTTGCATGGTCGTACGACACAGACAGCCGCGCGCTTGTTATTTCCGGTAGCGGAGATATGCTTGATTACGGCAGTTACGATAGCCCTTGGAGCACTATTTCTGGTTCTATTTTATCCATAAGTTTGCCGGAAGGATTAACCTCAATTGGAGATCGCGCTTTTTACGATTGCGAAAGCGTAACTTCAATTACAATCCCCGAAGGAGTTACCTCAATCGGTGAATCTGCATTTAGCGGTTGTAGTTTTCCATCCATTGTTATCCCTAATAGCGTTGTTAACATTGAACAATATGCATTTGGCTGGTGCCGCGAATTATCCTTAGTTGTTCTTCCTAGTTCACTTACATATATACCATACGGGCTATTTGTAGATGGATATAACCTCAAACAAATTACGATACCCGCATCTGTGACTGAAATAGGCTCCAATGCATTCCCTTACTGCGAAGACGTGTTCATTGAGTCATCTACCCCTGCAGCCATCACTTCGAGCACATTTAAATCCGACGTCGTTCTTCACGTTCCTTGCAATAGTGTAAGTAACTATTTGGCCGCACCTATCTGGCAGTTCTTGAATATCATGGGCATTTTGGACTACGACTTTACGCTTCACGCTGAAGAAGGCGGTACAGCTCGTATCACGAATAGCGTTTGTGCCGCCAATACCGTTGTCATTGAAGCGACAGCAGATGCCGGCTATCGCTTTAAGAGTTGGAGCGACGGCAACACCGACAACCCGCGTGCCATCGTTCTGACTGCCGACAAATCGGTTACGGCGCAATTCGAGCGTTCAACCACCTATTTTATGGTCAACATTTCAGGCTTCGGTTATATGGAAATACGAGACCTTGATCAGTCATATTATGGTCCAAACTGGTCGGGGCAAGTACTTGAGGGCACCGAGATCCGCTTTGAGGCGATCACCGATTGCGGCATATTTGTTGGCTGGAGTGACGGTTCGGAATATTCCTACCGCAATATTCAAATCACCTGCGATACAACAATTACTGCCAATTACACCGGCATTGAAACCTACCAAGTAAGTATCACCGCAGGCGAACACGGACAATTGAGCAATGAGTTTGTCGGCACTATGTCCTCTTGTGCTAATCGTTTTGATACAAGAGCAATCGCTGATGAGGGCTATCATTTTGTAGAATGGAGCGATGGCTATGAAGCTAGTTGGAGAAATTTTGAGATAATATCCAACCTTTCTGTTTATGCGATCTTTGCCAAGGGCGAAGAAGGTGGCAAGTTAGGTGAAACTCTCTATTGGGCTTACGAGGCTGACAAAAAGCAGATAACAGTTTCCGGTAACGGCGCAATGACCGAGCATGGCTATAGTTATGTCGGGTATTTTGAAGAGAGCAGTTTTAGCGGAATAGAAAAAATTGTTGTAGAAGAAGGAGCAACTAATATCAGCAGAAGCATGTTCAAATCATTGCGTCAACTGCAATCAGCCGAATTGGCAGCAAGTCTGGTTCGAATTGAGGAATCCGCATTCGAGGACTGCCGCAGTCTGACGAGCATCACATTCAGCACTCCGTCAGCATTAGATTATATCGGCGACTGGGCATTCTACAACTGTCATGAGTTGGCATCAGTCATAATTCCGGAAGGCGTTACAACAATAGGCAAAGCAGCATTTTATGGTTGCTCGTACTTGCAGGAACTCAGTTTGCCGGCTTCCGTTCGGAGCATCAGCGATAACGCGTTTGCACTATGCAGCAGGCTGCAAAAGATCTCTGTTGATGCAGTTGTACCGCCGACTATTGCAGAAAAGACATTCTTTGAAGTAGACCTGAAAACGCCGGTTTATGTGCCGGAAACGAGTACGGACGCATATCTCGCTGCCCCGTATTGGGGACGAATGAATATTATCGGTGTCCATACAGACGTAGCGAACACTTCAGCTTCTGTTGCTCCCACTAAACAGATTATTAACGGCCAACTCCTCATTCTCCGCGAGGGGAAGATGTATGATGTGCAAGGGTTGGAGGTGAAGTAAATTATCACATTAGAGTTGTTGTTCCATCAGGATGTGCGGGAGGTCGGCCTCGATGAAGATGTCACCAACCGAGTGGAAGCCGCAACGTTCATAGAACGGGGCGGCTTGCGTTTGCGCATTCAGGCGGAGCGTGGTTGCACCTTGGCGTTTGGCTTCGGCGATGATGAGTTGCATGAGATGTCGTCCGAATCCTTTGCCTCGTTCGATAGTGAGCATGCGGCCGACAAGCATCGTGGCGGGTTCATCGGCAGGGAAAAGTCGTGCGTAAGCGATAACCTGACCGTGACGACGCAGCGAGAGGTGCGTGGCAAGCAAGTCGATGTCATCCTCGTCGAGATAGTGAATGTGCTGCTCGCAGACAAAGACGCTGAAACGGGCTTTCAGGATCTCGTAGAGATCAAGGGTAGAGAGCGCAGGAAACGGCAAAATCTGTAAGGTGACACCCTTGGGCAAAGTGAACGGCAAGGCGGCTTGCTTTGCTTGCTCTTCGGGCGACTCGGATTCGAGACGCATGTAGATGTCGAAAACGAACTGACGAGTGGTACCGTACTTCTTGTCCGGGTTAGCAAGCGGGTATTTCTTGCCACGATTGTGTGCTTTGCGGAGTTTGTCGAATGAGGCGACTTGTGCCGGGTTGCCCATGATGACGTTTACCTTGGAGTTCACACGAGCGTACTTGGCACGATAAAGTAGCTGAGCTTCCGAAGGCGGTTTTGTATTAGGATTTTTTACTTTGTGGATGAACTCCTGCCCGTTGCGTATGCGGTGGATCTCATCAGAACTTTTAGAAAGTTTGCCACTTCGCAGCGAGCCGTCAATATTTCGTACTTTTGCCATAATTTGAAGAGTTAATATATATATACATAGTATATATATAGTATTTGTTGAAGAATCGTATATTCTGTAGTTTTATTGTATGGTTGTCCTAAGGTAATCCTATGGTTATCCTATGGTAAAGGCAGGTAAAAGGGTCGATGAACATGGGCATACTTTTCCTTAGTGAGCGCAAAGATACAATAAATATTTGACATTTGCAAATTTTTTCGTTAAACTTGTACATTTAAATGCAAAAGTTAAAAAAAATGAAATATTTGTAAATAATTTGTCTTTTTTTTTGCAAAAAATGAATTTTTCTGCATAAGGGCGCGTTAAGGACTTGCCCCTATTAGAGTACGTTCATGCTGGACGAACCAAAACCAAATCAGCAACCATATGGCTGCTGATTTTTTATACCCTCTGCACTCTTAGGCGGAGGCCGCTTCACCCGTTCCGTCGGGAGAACGCTCCGG
>DBXI01000041.1:9571-23611 GCA_002309255.1 Bacteroidales bacterium UBA1216
TCCGATGCTCTACCAACTGAGCTAAGACCACCATGTCGCGTTCGGCAAATCGCGCTACAGATTGCGCTCGTCGCAATAAAGCGCACGATTGCCCCCGCTCTCCCCACCACAACAAGTTGTGTCGGGGACCCCTTGATGAGGTTAACCCTGATGCACTTGCCGGTCGGGAACCCCAATTGGGGGGCTTTCCTACGAAAGCGAATGCAAAGGTACAACTATTTTTTGATATTTGCAAATAGTATAGCTAAAATCGTGCAGCGAGGCTATGAATAATCGCGCATTTGCAATATTGAAGATACAAATCAGTAGTCAATCATCCGTTCTCGGCGGATAGTGCGGCGGATACCTTTACAGATGTTCGCCCACAGGACGTGGCGTGCGTAGGCAGGCGCGTACTGCCGTAGGAAGTGCGCATTGTCGAAGCGTGATTGCAAAGTGAGTATCTTCCGTCGCCAGACGGGCATCTGCTTGACTCGTTCACGCTCGTCGTAGCGGTTTTCTCCGCCCAAGGCGAACTCATGTGTTCGGCATTGGCCTTCGGAAAGGACGCGAGCTAAGAACGCTTCGCTGTTAGACCGCCTTCGGCTGAAAGAACAAAGACCGCCTCGCTCAAAGACCGTTTCACTCGGGGCCAACGGCACCCCTACCCCAGTCACGTACCGGACGACATACGCCACGAGGTGCCAGGCTTCCATGAGATGGAAGCGGCGGAGGTGGGTTTGAAGATATTGGTCGTAGCGTGCCTTTTCCTCGGCAGACAAGGGATCATAGTCGCGCTTGACGAGCAGAGCGATGTCCAGCACCTGCTTGAGCGGCATACCACTACCACAGAAATGCTCCCAGGCATGCAGGAAGACAAAGAGGAGGTTGAACGGCTCGGGGGGAGCAGTTAATTGACAATGGACAATTGACAATTGACATTTTTTATCTCTGACGGCCTCGTTCATGGCGGGGACTTCGAGGGTTTGCCAGTAGGCTTCCTCGCTGCGCGTGGGGAAGTCCATGGCTACTCGGTGGAGCTCGATGGCGTTTCCATCGGGGAAGACTATGCCGTAGTGCTTGAGTTCCTCGTACTCCTCGTCGTGGTGTATGGCTTCGGGAAAGGCCTCGCGCAGCGCCTTGCATCCGGCGTGGTAGTTACGGATACCGACCCATATATCAGCATCACCCCAGGATCGCAGGTAGGGTTTGGGATAGAGTTCGGCAAGTCCGAATCCCTTGAGCAGGACGGGCTCAATGCCAGCCAGTCGGAGTGCTTCGGTAGCCTTTTGGATGCGGGGCAGCCAGAGTGTCTGCTGCTGCATCTGATATAGGCAGACATGCTTCATCTGCGTGGCTAAGGCTTTACTTGGAGCTTGTTCGGCGGGCAGCCGTAGCGCAGCGTCGTACACGAGCGGTTCAACGCCATGTATGCGCGCCAGCTGCATCAGCACCTGCCAATCAGGCGCAACGGGCAACACGCCATTTCGGTTGAAGATGGCGTTGCGAAGCAGCGTAAGCAGGTTATCGTAATTACTCAGGTGCATTGTCGGCCATTGTTTCTGATGCCGAAGGCGTGATAGTGACGTGCTTGGATATACGTTTCTGGCGTTTCTGCCAGCGGTCTCGGGCGTACTGTTGCATGTCGGTGATCACGTCGTTCTCGTCGATTATTTCGAAACCAAATATGGTTTCGATGATGTCCTCGAGCGTGATGATGCCCTGGAAGCATCCGTATTCGTCGATGACGAGGGCAATCTGGCTCTTCTGCTTAAGCATGGCATCGAAGATGTCGGAGATAGATGTATCCTCGTTGAAGAACGGCAGTGCGCGCTTGATGTCGCCGAGCTTGGTATCGAAATGATCCTCCGCGAGATCTTCAAGTGCATCGTCACGCAGCACGTAACCAGTGATGAACTCCGGCGACTCGGCATAGACGGGTATGCGCGAGAAATGGTCGTACGCATCGCTGTCGTAGTACTCGCGCAGTGTCATCTTCTCCGGCGCGATAGCCGCCACCACGCGCGGCGTCATGACCTCAAAAGCCTTGATATCATCCAGTCGGATCACGTTCTGGATGATCTTGTTCTCATCCTTCTCGATCACCCCTTCCTCCTCGCCGACGTTCGCCATGGCGCTGACTTCCTCGCGCGAGACGGTGTTGTCGCCGGCATCCTCGCTACGGAAAGCCTTAGTCAGGTAGTGCACAAGCATCACAAAGGGGAACATGATGACGATGAGCATGCGTATCGTATAGGCGGTGAAGGTCATGAGCGACTTCCAGTAGGTAGTGCCGAGGGTCTTAGGGATGATCTCGGCAAAGATCAGTATGAGCAGCGTGACGATGGCGCTGACGAGTCCGACCCATGCACTACCAAAAGTATTTGTGGCCTGCATACCGATGCCAACCGAACCGACGGTGTTGGCAATGGTGTTGAGCGACAGGATAGCCGCCAGCGGACGCTCCGTGTCCAGCTTGTACTTCTTGAACAGGACAGCAGCGCGGTCGCCCTCGTCCTCACGAAGCGAAATGTACGAAAGAGTGGTGGTCATCAGCACAGACTCCAACGTGGAGCACAGAAACGATACCAGCAGTGTGATGACAAGAAAGAGTAATAATAGTCCCATATATCAATGCCGTGTTCCCGTAGGTAAGGCATTCGGATGCAAAGATACGAATAATTTTCCAAATTTGCAAGTATATTCGCTAAAAAATATTACAAAACGAACAAATTTCGCAGAAAATAGAACTAATCTTGCATTTGGATTTGTAAAAGTGAGGAAATTGTTGTAACTTTGTAGTCGGAAGTTTATTGAGTACGGAACAGACGGAATAAACGGAAACAATAAGGAATATATAAAAAATGTCAGCTTTCAACTTTCAACATTCAACTTTCAACTATAAGAATCCCTGGTTTTGGGTTCCGACCTTGTACTTTGCTGAGGGAATCCCTTTCTTTATCGTTACGAGCATCAGCGTGACGCTGTTTGCGCAGCTGGGTGTGCCTAACAGCGAGATGGCTTTGTTCACTTCGCTCATCTCCCTACCCTGGGTGCTTAAACCCATCTGGAGTCCTTTTGTGGACGTGCTGCGCACCAAACGCTGGTGGGTTATAGTGATGCAGTCGCTGATGGCGGCCACTGTACTGTTGCTGGCGTTATTTGCTCCGAAGGGATATTTTACAACCGCGCTTATATTATTCGCCGTCACCGCGTTCTGCTCAGCTACACATGACATAGCTGCCGACGGCTACTACATGCTGGCATTGAATGAGCACGATCAGTCGGCGTATGTGGGTCTGCGATCAACGTTCTACAGGATAGCCAACGTGTTCTGCCAATCGCTTCTGCTGTTGCTGGTAGGCTGGCTGCAGAAGCGCACTGATATAGCTTCATCGTGGACGTACGCGCTGCTGCTGTGTAGCGGGTTGCTGTGCGCGATCACAGTGTGGCACACTCTGTTTATGCCGCGTGTGGAGCAGGTTCGGACGGAGAAGATGGACAGCCGTGCGATATGGCGCGAGGTGGGCAGCGTATGGGCGGAGTTCTTCCGCAAGCCTGGCATAGGCTTGGCTATCACATTCATGCTACTCTACCGCCTGCCCGAGGCGCTGCTGCTCAAGCTGTGCAACCCGTTCTTCCTCGCCCCGCAGAGCGAAGGCGGCTTGGGCATCACGGTGGATGTGATCGGTGAGGTGACAGGTATTGGCGTTATACTGATGCTGTTGGGCGGCATAGGCGGCGGCATATGGGCAAGTAAGACAGGATTGAGGAAAGCGATCATCCCGATGGCGTTGTTCCTGACCCTGCCGTGCTTTGTATATGTGTTCTTCGCCACCTACCAGCCTACCGCCATGTGGCTACTCAGCCTGTGCGTGGGCTTTGAGCAGTTAGGCTACGGCTTAGGCTACACGGCATGTATGCTATATATGATTCATGTGGCGGACGGTGCGCACAAGACGGCACATTTCTCTATCTGCACGGCGTTCATGTTCCTCGGTTTGGCTCTGCCCGGGATGATTGCCGGCTATATCCAAGAGGCACTGGGTTACCTTGGTTTCTTCTGGGTGGTGATGGCTTGCTGCGTGGTAACGATCATTGTCACTATTACCGTACGGCGTACACTGAAGGCCTAAGAGTCAGTCAACAATGGATATCTTTTTTAGTCAAAAATTACCAAAAATTATCCAAAAACTTTTTTAGTCGAAGAACAATATTCTATGTTCAAAAATAAGGAGGTGTGTCATAATTGGCACATCTCCTTATTTTTGCTCACGTTATCTGTTGGCAATTAATTGATGCGTGCACCTTGTACGGTGTATGTAGCACCGTTGGGGGTGAGGATATAGAGCGTACCGTTGATGACGGTTTTCTGCCAACCTGTGGTGTTCTTATTCCGGTCAATCAGCACCTCGGGTACAGCGGTATCAAAGTCGGTGTCATCGAACTCAACGCGGTAGATGTTGTACTCGCCGGTCTGCGCGTAGTTGTCGCCGATGACATAGATGTGCAGGCACTTGTGCTCGCCATCGAATGCGAGGAAGGTCTGCGCCGCATAGCCGTCAGCCTGTGCAGCAAAGTGTGTACAATCGTCGCAGTAGTTACCTGAGATATGTGTTACTCTGTTGCTGAAGGTGAGCTGATGGTCGTCAACGCTGACGCTCTTGAGGCGATGATTATAGACAAGCTGTACATCATCGAGGTAGATTGAGTCAAGCACGTTTGTTTTGGTAATCTTGCCGGATGTGTACGATGTTCCTCCTCCGGGTCGATAGCTGGTGGAGAAGGTGGTGAGGATGTATGCCGGTGCCTTGCTCTTACTGTCATTAGTATACTCAAACGGCACAGCTATACGCTGCCAATCCAGCGAAGAGGTAGCTGCATAGTTGATCGAAGCTGTAGCGATCTTGATGGCAGAGCAGTCCTCGACCTCGGGATCCTGATAGCGCGCATTGGTAGTGATGACGGTGTTCATACGTGCACGATTCTCCTCGTTGGCAGCATCGCGGTCAGCCGGCTGGTACTTAGCCCAAAAGACGATGGAGTCCGGTCGTCCGTTGAAGGGGGTGTTGTACCCTACGCTATCGGGGTCAGAGAAGTTGTAGTTACCAGCAGCATCGTCCGCAGTCATTGAGCCTGCATTGATTCGTCCGTTGGTGCAGTTACCGTTGGCCTTGACACCAAATACCATATCTGATGAGAGCAGTGCGCTGTTCTTGCCCTTGCTTCCCGGACGTATGTCTGCGGATTGAGAGAACTGCGTGTTGTCGATACGGATGAAGTCTGCCATCAGTCCACAAGCAGAGGTGAACGAGTGCCATCCTGCCACCTCGTTGTTCGTCCAGTTGCCCTCGAATTCGCCATTGGGGATGAGGTAGTTGTTGCTTCTGGCCGCCTTACCTTGGAAGAGTACGTATATCGCCTCTGGAAGTGACGGTGCCTCAATTGAGAGGATAACCTCAGCATCGGTAGCCGAAACGGTGGAGTTGTACACAACACCTTCATCTTCTAGTCCGTTGATGATGGTGATGGTGGCGCGCTCGGAGATCGAGTCGAGGTAGAGCGTAGCGTTCTCGAGGGTGAGTTGACCGCTCTGGCTCATGGGGATGTTCGGCAGCACGATGTTACCTAACTTGCCGGCGCCATACATGAAGTCCGGCAGCACGAATGTGAGAGTGTTGTCCACCACACCCAGGAGCAGATAGACCGACTTGGACGGATAGATTTGTCCGTCGATGATCAAGTCGCCATTGAACTGGCCGCACACCTCACGGGGTGTGACAGCCAGTATCGAGGATGAGAGCAGCATAGTGGCTGCAAGTATAGAAAGGATCTTTTTCATTGTAACTTATTTTACTCTGCGTCCGAGAATATCATAGATGGTCTCGTCGCCACGGATGATATAGAGATTGCCGTTGTAGAATACCTTCTGTGCCACGTGCTCGTTCTTGGTGGTAGGCAGCGCAGTTACTATCTTTTCATTAACCGTGAGTTTGAGCACCAAGGTGGAGTCACATCCGGCTGATGTTTCGTATTCAGCAGTCAGCTCGTATGGCTCATCGCTCTGGGCATATTTGCTTAGGTCGTAGCCTTCCCAGGTGCGCTGGTCACCCTCGTTGATCGTCATGCTTGTCTCCTCGTAATAGGGTGAAGCAACGGAAAGTGTGAGTCTGATGACATGAGTCTTTCCCTCAGCATCCCTTACGGTCTTCGTGTATGTTTTCGCCTCGGTGAGATTTGAGAAAACATCATCGGAGTAGGATTCGCCTTCGCAGATCATTGCATAACGTGTGTCACCCATCTGTGCAGCTTGTGCCATGGTTAGCGTGTAGACTGAGTAGTTCTGCTGCTGCGAGTAGTTCTCGGGCACAACATATACATGCACTTGACGCTTGGCGACATCAAATCCGATGAATGACTTGGAAGCCTTACCATTGGTAGTAGCCTCGAATGCTATTGTACTGTCGTTGTAGATCTTAGATGTAGTAGCGCTATTGCCGTTGAACGCAACCCTCTTACCATCCATTGTCAGCGTCGAAAGGTCGTGGTTATAGACGAATTCAGCATCATCGAGGTAGAGGTGGTCGTAGTAATACTTCTTACTGATTGTACCGGTCGAATAGGTTGTACCACCACCAGGTGTTTGGTTGGTGGTGAAGGTTATGAGTACATATGCTGCCGAATTGGGGTTAACCGCAGTGTAGTTGAACGGTGCAGCCAGACGCTGCCACCCCATGTCACTTGTAGCTGCATAGTTGATAGCAGCGTCAGCAACCTTTATAGCGGAGTAGTCAGACACTTCGGGATCCTGATAGCGTGCATTGGTAGTGATCACAGCGTGCGTACGTGCCCTATTCTCGGAGTTGCTCGGATTCTGGTCAGCGGGCTCATACTTAGCCCAAAACGCGAGCGAGTCAGGATGGCGGGTAAACGGTGTGTTATATCCCGATGCTGTCGGGTCAGAGAAGTTGTAGTTACCCGAGGCATCAGTAGCAGTCATTGATCCTGCGTTGATGCGACCATTGGTGCAGTTGCCGTTGGCCTTTGCACCTGCCGTCAGATTCGTTCTCAGGTGTACACTCTGGCTTCCTGTCGAACCCGGACGTACGTCTGATGAGGGTTGGAACTGTTCGGTGTTGCCTGTTACAAAACTGCTATAGGTACCCGTTGCCGAAGGGAAGGAGTGCCACCCAGGCACCTCATTGTTCGACCATGTCCCCTCAAAACCACCGTTGGTGATGGCATAATTCTCGGTTGTAACCTTGTCGCCAGTAAAGAGCACAAAGATCGCATCGTTGAGCGAAGGAGCTTCGATGGACAGTAAGATCATTGCGCTGCCGGATGACAAGACGGAATTATACACTTCACCGCCTTCTTCAAGGCCGTTAACCACGGTGATCTTTGCGCGCTGGCTGATGGCCGATAAGTACAGCGTGGCGTTTTCCAGCGTCAGTTGGCCGTTATTATCCACCGGGATATTAGTAAGTACGATGTTACCTAATGATGCAGCACCATAAATAAAATCGGGCAGCACGAATGTGATTGTGTTGGTCTCAATTCCGGGCAATACATACACCTCTTTGTTAGGGTAGTCTTGACCATCAATGTTCAGATTGCCGCGGAACGTGCCGGCGACATCAGCTACGGTTACAGCCAGTGCACTCGCGGTGAGCGCCATGGCCATAAACAGGGTTGTAAAAATCTTTTTCATTTCCATAAAAACTAATTTATTTGTTGATTGATTGGTTATATCTAAGCAGCCAAGTTTGGCAGTTGAATATACGGTTAGAAGTTGACGTTAAGTCGGCAGACGAACGTACGTGGTGCAGCGAGTGCCATTGGTCGGTAGCTGTGCTCGGTGTTGAGCAGGTTGTTGACGATGAACTGCAGCTCTGCCCGCTCCTTGAAGCGGACGGCGCAACGCATATCCATAGTGAAGATACCTGTGTTGTGGCTCATCCAGTAGGTGTGGAGCGACTCGCCTTCCTCGTAGCCGAAGATGAACTTACGTGCATAATCCATTAAGTCATCCGTCTCCTTCTCTCGCTCATCGACCATCAGGTAATCCACGGCGAGGATCTTGCTGCGGTAAGAGAGGTTGGTGCCTATGGAGAACCACTTGTAATTGTAGTCGAGCGTAGCCTTGAACGAGTGCTTGTTACGATACTTGAGATACTTGGTGTCGTTGGACTTGTTCTTCATCTGCAGCGGATCGACGTACTGTTTCTCCTCCTCGATGCGCTTAGTGTTATCCAGATCCTCAGGCTCGGTAAAGGTGTAACCGATGGTGTAGTTCAGCCCCATATCCGGACGTATATCCACTCGTCCGGCTGTGCTGATCTCTGCGCCATAGATACGTGCGTGGCTGACGTTCACGAACTGTGCGCCGATGCCAATGCCGGCGTTGCTGAGCGACTTAGTTGTCTTGAACTCCTCGAGCACGCCTTTCAGCTCATCGATGGCGTCGTAGATGGAGTTGATCATCGTGAAGTCGGAGTTACGGAACAAGCCGAACTGATACTCGATCATGTTCTGGTACTCGGTGTAGAACGCCGCTACATCCAACGAGCCTGTGACGGGACCAAACTTATAGAGCTGCTTGTAGCCTATCTCAGCGTTGTAGCCCGACTCGGGTTTGATATTATGGTTGGGGTAAACACCTACTCCACCTATATCCTTACGTGCGAACTTCTCTGTTATAGACGGGTTACGATAGCCCTGTCCGAAGCTGGCACGCAGGTAGCCTGCCTTATAGATCTCCCAGTTCAGTCCTGCTCGGAAGACGGGACGTACGGGGCAGAGCCATTTGCCGAGCTGGATGTTCGCCTCGTTGTAGCTGCTATCCATGCGGTAATACTCGAGTCGCATGCCAGCGCTGAGCGAGAGTCGGTCGGCTATTCGATGGTCGTACTGGATGTACGCCGCGAGGTTGTCGGTGTGGTGCGTGCCAGTGATGTTGGCGGTGTTGGTTATATGGTTCCAGTTGATGCCTGTTGTGAGTCGTACGCCGTTGTCCCAACGCTTGGCGAACTGGTAGTCAACATATCCGTTATAGGTGAGTTCGGGGCGTGCTGGGGTATGGTCAGCCAGCAGGTTCATCGCGTAAGCCACAGCATCCTGCAGCCCGGCAACAGTGCCGGTGTAGCCCAAGCCGTTCTTGACGAGATCGATGCCGTTGACGATAGCATCGAGCCACTGCTCGTTACGTACAGGCACTGCTACGTCCTTGAAGGTGACGAGCAACGCGTCCTCCAACGCCACGCCTGATGAGGTGTAGCCGGTGATCTGGTCGTAGTAGCCCTTGATCTTATCCAGATCAAAGCTCGTGAGGCCCCACTTAAGCAGATCCTCGGTGCTGATGGTGGGTGAGGGCGTGGTCAGGTTATCCGCCGTCATATAGAAACGTGTGCGTACCTTGTGCGAAATGCCGCGCTCGGCATCATCGTAGTTGAAGAACGGGTCGATGTTGAAGTTATGCTCCTTGCGTCCCATGTTAGTGAGCGGCGAGGGATGAATAGGATCTTTCGGGCTGCGCCAGATGAAGAAGTCACCATAGCGGTTGGCCACATAGTTCATGTTTGCGCCCACGGTCATGTACTTATTCTCAGGCATCGGCACGTGATAGGTCATATTCCCTCCGAGACGTGCTCGGTCGTTGAAGCTCTGCTGGCGGTATCCTTCATCCTTGAATCCGCTTATAGCGCCGGATACGTCGAAGTTCCTTACCCTACGTGAATGCGAAGCCTCGGCACCATAGTAGAGCGGCAGACGTGCGCCAGTATATTGATAGTTCTTGTAGTTGTCATATACGCCCACGTACGCTGAGAGCTTGGTGGTTGGTGTCAGCCCTGGACGCTTGGTGCGGACATTGATCACACCGTTGAGCGCCGATGAGCCATATAGCACGGACGATGCACCCTTAATTACCTCGACCTGCTCGACGTTCTCGAGGGGCACATTGTTCCAGTTGATCTCACCGGTCTTGGGGTTGAGGATGGTCATCTCGTCCATGAGCACCTGGCACCGGCTTCCGACGCTGTACGTCCAGCCACCGCCACCGCGGATACTTGGCTGCTTATCAATGATCTCCACGCCGGGCAGGGTCTGCAGTGTGGCTGTCAGATCGGTAGGTGCCTGGCTGCGGATGACCTGCGGCCGAACGACCTCCATCGATACCGTAACATCGGTCTGACGCTGCTCAAAGCGTCCGGCAGTAACCACTACATCGTCCAGCAACTCGTTGTGAGGCAAGAGCGAGACGTTCAGCTTCTTCGTTACCGAGGTAACGACGAAGGTCTCCGTATCGTACCCCACGTACGAGAAACAGAGCTTCACGGGTTTGTCGGTATTGAGGGTGATGGAGTAAGCACCATCCATGTCCGTAACTGTACCAATGCTTTTGTTCGCATTGTCGTAGATCGTGACGCCCACCAGAGGATCATGCGTCTGGTGGTCAGTAACAAGACCGGTAACAGTAGTGGTAGACTGGGCAAATGCGCCGATTGCGCATGCGAGGAAAAGACAAATAGAGACTAATCGTAAACGAATTGTTATGTTGCTTAATTGCATTTTAAAAATTTTTTCACAAAAACGGCTACAAAGGTACAAAAAAAAAATGAATAATAAAATACCTATTTTTAATAAAAGATGCTCCATTGTTTGTTTCTATCCCAAAATCTTAAAAATTGTACATTTTTCTTAACTTTTAATGTGCAATATTTTGCCTTCATCATAAAAGGAGTGCATCAGTTATGATGCACTCCTTTGGCAAATTATCAGGGTTAGCCGAACAATGTATGGAAGAAACTCTTCTTATCCGTATTGGCTCCCGGAGCAACATTGTTGTTCTTGCGGAGTTTCTCTACGAGCTCCTTGTCTTCCTTGCTTAGGTGCTCGGGAATATAAACGCCTACATTGATGAGCAGGTCGCCTGTGCCATACTGACGTCCGTACTGGTCAATCATCGGCAGACCTTTGCCGCGCATGCGGAGCACCTTGCCGGGTTGCGTACCCGGTGTGATGGTTATCTTGGCATCGCCGGTGAGCGTAGGTATCTGCACCTGTCCGCCGAGGATAGCCGTAGGCACGTCGAGCAGCAGGTTGTATATCAGGTCACCGCCGTCACGGACGAACTCCTTGTGCTCCTCTTCCTCGATGATAACGAGCAGATCACCCGCCACGCCTCCGTGCGGCGCAGCATTGCCCTTGCCCTGCATAGGCAGAATCATTCCGTCGGCTACACCGGCAGGGATATGTACCTCCACAATTTCTTCGTCGCGCACCACGCCTTCGCCTTGGCAGTGTGAGCACTTGTTCTTGATGACCTTGCCTTCGCCGTGGCAGGTCGGACACTCCTGCTGCACCTGCATCATTCCGAAGATGCCGCGCTGGGTGCGAACGACGCGTCCTGTGCCCTTACAGGTCGGACACTGTTCACCGCCCTTGCCGTCCGCCGAGCCTGTACCGCCGCACTGCTGGCAGGGAACGAGTTTGCGGATCTTGAGTTTCTTATCCACACCGGTGGCTATTTCCTCTAATGTAAGGCGCACGCGTACGCGCAGATCGGTGCCGCGGCGCACACGTTGACCGCCGCCACGACGACTGCCTCCGCCGAAGAAGTCTCCCATATCGAATCCTGCGCCCTCAAATAGGTCGCCGAAACGCATGAAGATATCCTCCATCGACATTCCGCCGCCTCCGCCGAAGTCGCTTGCTCCGCCCATGCCAGCAAAGCCGAACTGGTCGTAACGCTGACGTTTCTGCGGGTCACTGAGCACCTCATAGGCCTCAGCGGCTTCCTTGAACTTCTCCTCGGCCTCCTTGTCACCCGGGTTCTTGTCAGGGTGATACTTGATGGCGCACTTGCGGTACGCTTTCTTTATGTCTTCTGCTGATGCGGATTTATCCACACCTAACACTTCATAGTAATCTCTCTTTTCAGCCATAAAATCTACGATTTTGTTGTTTTCGTAATTTTCGTAATCTACGTACTATACGTAAGTTACGTAAACTACGCGAGTTTACTCGCCAACGACCACTTTGGCGAAGCGGATGACGCGTTCGCCGTGTTTGTATCCGCGTTGCGTGCAGTCGATGATCTTGCCTTTCTTGTCCTCGCCGGCGGCGAAGGTGGTGATAGCCTCATGCTCGTCGGTATTGAAGTCGGCATCGGTGGTGTCGATGGCATGCACGTCCTGCTTGTCGAGCCAGGCGATGAACTTGTTGTAGATGAGGTCTATACCCTCACGCAGGGAGGCTATGTCCTCGGTTTTCGCCATCGCCTCGCGCGCACGCTCAAAGTCATCCACTAGTGGCAGTATATCCACCAGCAGTTTATCGCTTGCGGTTTCCATGAGGTCGAGTTTTTCCTTGTTGGTGCGGCGGCGGTAGTTATCGAACTCCGCCATCTGACGCAGACGGATATCTTCGAGCTCAGCTACACGTTTTTCCAGCCGCTCGATCTGCTGCTCGGGAGTTTCTTCAGGTGTTTCCGGAGATTCCGGATTTTCTGGAGTTTCTGGATTTTCCGGTGATTCTTGAGATTCCGGAGTTTCCGTTGTTTCGGCATTCAAGATCTCATCGACCTCCTGCTGCAGGTTTTCGTTTTCCATATTCTGTTCGTTCTGTTTCATCAATTTTGAATCTTTAAATCTTTTAATCTTGAAATTTCAAAAACTATGCCACCCACTCTCCGTCTGCCAAAATGTCAGTTATCTGCTTATAGTCAGTAACTATATAGGTAGCCGTCTGCCCTTCTGTCAGCGGTGTGTCTTGCCTTCGGAACCACATCTGGTCGATGCTTGCAGCCCGTGCACCCTCCACATCGGAGGTGTACGAGTCGCCAATCATCAGCGCCTCATCGGCCGTGATGCCGTTGATGCGCAACGCCTCCTCGTAGATGCGCGGATTGGGTTTCTGCGCGCCGACCTCCTCGCTGAGAATGATGTGGGTGAAGTACGGCTCTAAGCCGCTCTTGCGGAACTTGAGGTACTGGGATTCGACAAAGCCGTTGCTCACGATGGTGAGCGGGTACCATGCAGCCAGGGTTTTGACCATCTTGTCGGCATCAGGGATTATAGAGAAGAAATGATTGGTCATTCGCAGGAAATCCTCGCACATGCGCCGGGCGAGCACGCGCGTCTCGGAGTCGTCCTGCATGCCGCAGGCGTTGATGAGCGGATACATGAAACGTTCGATTTTCAGCACCTCCTTGGTCACCTCGTCGCGTCCGTACTGCTCCCAGAGCAGGGTGTTGTGCTCACTGTAGCAGCGGACAAACGTGTCGTAGTCGGTGTACTGATAGAGCTGGTGGATCTCGAACATCGTGGTCAGAGCACACTTGGCGGAACGCGAGAAGTCACCTATCGTGTCGTCCCAATCGAGGAAGATGGCTTTGTATTTCATTGCAATAAACAGTAAGGGTGTCCTGATGTGACACTTGTAACAAGGCGCAAAGGTACAAAAAAAATCCCACATTTGCAAATTTTGTGGGATTTTTTTTTAGAATTATTGCTTTTCTGCTGTTCGCTGCTCAGTCAGCTGCGATGTTAGCAGCAGAAGACATTAGATGCCCAGCGAAGCTTTGATAGCCGGTACGCGTGCTTCCGCCTCAGCGGTGCAACGCTCGTAGTCTGCGCCGGTGAACGGTTTGCCGGACTTAACTGGGATCTCGAAGTAGAACTTGATCTTCGGCTCGGTACCCGACGGACGAACGCTGACCTTCAGGCCGCCTTCGGTGAAGTACTGGAGCACGTTCGATGTAGCGTTGAGCGGCATCTCGATGGGCGATTCAACCCACTGACCGTCCTTGAGTTCTTGCTGCTTGAGTAGCTTGAAGTCCTTGATCTTGATGACCTTCTCGCCTGCGATCTCCTTCGGAGCGTTAGCGCGGTAGTCAACCATCATCTGGGCGATCTCCTCGGCACCGGTCTTACCTGGGCGAACGACGTTGATCGTGGTCTCACGCTGGAAGCCGTAGTCCTCGTAGATCTTGAGCAGGTAATCGTAGAGAGTCATGCCATTGTCCTTAGCGAAGGCAGCGATCTCGCAGATGAGGCAGAT
>DBXI01000041.1:23705-23856 GCA_002309255.1 Bacteroidales bacterium UBA1216
ATACGGTTGGCAATCCACTTGAAGCCCGTGTATTCGTCGGTGAGGGTAACGCCTTGTGCATCAGCAATCTTGCGGATGAGCTCGCTGGTAACGATGGTCTTGACGATATACATGTCGTCGCGCATCTTGCCCAGACGCTTCATGTTGTTGA
>DBXI01000041.1:23897-46115 GCA_002309255.1 Bacteroidales bacterium UBA1216
TTGATGATCACCCACTCTCCCTTGTCGTTGCGGCAAACGATAGCGATACGGTCGGCATCCGGGTCAGAAGCAATCACGAGGTCAGCACCTAACTTCGTGCCGAGCTTCATACCAAGTGTCATAGCCTCGGCGTTCTCGGGGTTCGGGCTGACAACAGTGGAGAAGTTACCGTCGATAACCATCTGCTCGGGCACTACGTGGATATTCTGGAAGCCCCAGCTGCGCAGGCACATCGGCACGATCTGACGACCGGCACCGTGCATCGGCGTATAAACGATGTTCAGGTCTTTCTGACGAAGGATGGAGTCCTGGTCAATCATAACGGTCTTAACGGCCTGCATGAAGTCGTAGTCCATCTCGCCACCGATAATCTCAATCAGGTCGTTGTTGGCCTCCCACTTCACGTCGGCGAGAGTAACTTTGTTCACCTCGTCGATGATGCCCTGGTCATGCGGCTGCAGCACTTGCGAGCCGTCTTCCCAGTAAGCCTTGTAGNNTAGCCGTTGTACTCCTTGGGGTTGTGCGATGCGGTAACGTTCACACCGCCTTGGCATTTGAGGTGACGGATAGCGAACGAGCACTCGGGCGTCGGGCGCAGGCTCTCGAACAGATAAACCTTGATGCCGTTGGCGGAGAAGATGTTTGCCACGGTCTCGGCGAACAGACGTCCGTTGTTGCGGCAGTCATGACCTACAACAACAGCTACGCGGCCGTTCTGTACGTTCTTGAAGCCGCCTTCCTTCTGCACCTTCAGCAGGTAGTTGGCATACCCCTGGGTAGCCATAGCTACGATGTACTTGTTCATGCGGTTCGTACCCGGTCCCATGATACCGCGCAGACCGCCGGTACCGAATTCCAAGGTGCGATAGAAAGCGTCGATAAGCTCGGTCTTGTCCTCAGCATCAATCATTGCTTTCACCTGTGCGCGGGTCTCCGCGTCAAATGGCTCACGAGTCCAAACCTCGGCCACTTCCAAAACTTTCTTCAGTTCTTCGTTCATGATAAATAAGATTTAATGAGTTGTTATTATAGTATTATCTTTTCAATCTTCCGTTGTATGCGGTCTTCCACTGCTGGCTCGTTGAGCGTGGTCTGTACGTCGTGGAAGAATGCCGCCAGCAGCAGTCGTCGTGCCTCGTCGGGGGCGATGCCTCGCTGCTGCATGTAGAAGAGCGCACTCTCGTCGATCTGCCCTGTGGTGGCACCATGCGAGCACTTGACGTCATCGGCATAGATCTCCAACTGCGGTTGCGTGTGCATCGTGGCGGTCGGTGACAGCAGTACATTGCGGTTAGTCTGCATCGCCTCGGTGTGCTGCGCGTGTGGTGCGACAATCAGTTCGCCCACAAACGAGCCCTTGGCTTCATCCCGCACCGCGAACTTCAGCAGCTGGTTGGACTTACCGTTCGGCACACTGTGCTTCACGTGCGTGCGTACACTAATCTGTTGCTTGCCGGTCAGGATACCCAAACCGTAAATGTACGTCTCTGCATGCTCGCCAATCTGCTCTATGTCGAGGATCACGCTGCTTTCCGTGTCGGCTGTGGTATCCAGGCAGAACACGTGCACCGTAAGCACACTGTCTGCTTCCTGCTTGATCTGCCACTGTGCGCATTCCTCCGCCACATGCATGATCACCAGGTGCTTCTTCTCGCCCTTATGAACAATTATTTCTTGCACTTTAAACTATTTCACTATTAATTGTTCACTAATCCGGCGTAACCGGTCTGCTCCAATTCCAGCGCCAGCTCCTTGCCTCCTGTGCGGACGATCTGTCCGTCGGCGAGGATATGCACAAAGTCCGGCACAATGTAGTCCAGCAATCGCTGGTAGTGCGTGATGACGATGGTGGCGCTGGTCTCGTTATGCAGTTTGTTCACGCCCTCGGCTACAATGCGCAGCGCGTCTATATCCAAACCCGAATCCGTCTCGTCCAGTATGGACAGACAAGGTTCTAACATGGCCATCTGGAAGATCTCGTTGCGTTTCTTCTCGCCGCCCGAGAAGCCCTCGTTCACGCTACGACCTGCCAGTTTGTTGTCGAGTTCGACGAGTGCCCGCTTGGCGCGCATCAGTTTGAGGAACTCACCAGCGTTGAGTACAGGCAGTCCGTTATGCTCACGCTTGGCGTTGACGGCTGCACGCATGAAGTTGGTCATACTTACACCGGGGATCTCCACCGGGTACTGAAACGACAGGAACAATCCTTCGCGTGCACGTACCTCCGGTGTCATCTCCAGCAGGTTCTTGCCGCGGAAGATCACCTCACCCTCAGTCACCGTGTAAGCCGGATGCCCTGCCAGTACGGCGCTGAGCGTCGATTTGCCGGCACCGTTGGGCCCCATGATGGCATGCGTCTCACCTGCGCTGATGTGCAGGTTGATGCCTTTGAGTATTTCTTTGCCTGCTATAGAAGCATGTAGATTGCGTATATCTAACATTAGTCGTTTATTACTTTCATAATTACTCGCCCAACTTCTTGAAGTGTATTGGGTGAGATATTGTTCATATTATCCTGCTGCGTGTGCCACCACCAGGGAAAACCTGTCTCGGAGTTCGGTTGATAGTGTATGATGTCCACGCATGGGATCTTGGCTATTGTATTCACGTAGTAGTGGTCATCAGTTATGGGGTACGTCCTGTTGTTAACGAAGCGATGTGCGTAGCCCAATTGCTCTGCTGCGCGCCAGATGCGACCCACGTATTTGCCGGCATATTGTTCGCTGTAGTACTCGCGCGGAAACGAGGCATTCGGGTCGCCTACCATGTCCAGCAAGATGCCATAAGCATAGACCGTTTCGCTGTTAGATCGCTCTGCTGTTAGACCGCTGGCGCTGTTAGACCGCTGGCGCTGTTGGATTGTTCTTGCCCATAGTTGTGCGCCCAGACACCATGTGTGCTCGCGCTGCTGACCGGTGTAGAACGCCGGAGTGCCCATATCCTCGCAGTCGAAGAGCACTATCTGCACAGGTTGTTTGCGCTGTTTGAGCAGCGACCACTGGCGTGCCACCTCCATAAGCACCCCTACTCCACTCGCACCGTCATTGGCACCAAGGATGGGGATCATCCGATGGTTATAGTCTTCCTCCTGATCCGCCCACGGACGGCTGTCGTAGTGCGCACAGAGCAGGATAGCCGGCTTATCCGTGTAGCTCGAGTCAGCCTCCAGCCGAGCGCAGATGTTCGCAACATGCTGCCACTGTCCGTCATAGCGCTGCATCTCACCGGTCTGGATCTCCACCTTCGCGCCGAAGCGCTCCAGCGTACGGCCGATGTACTGCACACAATCATGGTGGGCATCAGTGCCGGGCACACGCGGACCAAACGCCACCTGTCCAGCCACATAGACGTATGCACTGTCGCCATTGAATGCTACCGGCTGTGCAATCTGTGCCGGCGCCTGTTTCTTAGGCGCTGCACCGCAGCTTGCCAGTAGCAGGATGAGAACCAGAGATGTGAGATGCTTATGCATGAGACGATGTTCTGGAGAATCTGGATAATCTGGAAATTCTAGATGTTCTGCTCAGATATACTGCGATGCGTCTGAATAGCGCAGATCGTCTTGGCTATCGGCAGAGCCATGCTTACCACTTTCACCTTCGGGCAGCGGGTGGTATCGAAGGGGATTGAATCGGTGATCACCACCTCATCCAGTTCGCTTTCCATGATGCGCTGACAAGCCTCACCGGACAATACGCCGTGCGATGTCACCGCTCTCACGCTCTTTGCTCCGCCATCCTTCATCACCTTGGCAGCCTTGCAGAGCGTACCGGCCGTATCCACTATATCGTCCAGGATAACCACATGCTTGCCTGCCACATCACCTAACACACGCATCTCGCTGATGGTGTTGGCTTCGGGACGATGCTTGTAGCAGATCACCATCGGCACTTCAATACCCGTCTGCGAATGAAGCTTCTTGCAGAACGTGGCAGCACGCTTCGAACCGCCTACATCGGGAGAAGCGATGATCAAGTTATCCAATCCAAGGCTCTCTACATAGGGTGCAAGTACGTTGCTGCCATAGAGGTGATCCACAGGTATATCGAAGAATCCCTGGATCTGTTCAGCGTGCAGATCAACCACAACAACACGATCAGCGCCGGCTGTCTCCAGCAAGTTAGCCACCAGCTTGGCACCTATACTGACGCGTGGCTTGTCCTTCCTGTCCTGACGCGCCCAGCCGAAGTACGGGATCACAGCAATCACCTTGTACGCACTCGCACGCTTGGCGGCGTCGATCATCAGCAGCAGCTCCATCAGATTATCCGCTGTGGGGTTGGTGGACTGGATGAGATAAACCGATTGTCCGCGCACGGAGTCCTCGAACGAGGCGGCGTACTCGCCGTCGGAGAAACGTTCGATCTTAACCTGCCCTAACGAACAGCCAAGATGTTCGCACACACGTTGTGCAATAGCCTGACCTTGACTACCCGCAAAGACCTTGTAAGGGTTAGCTTCTATGAGCATATTGGTATGAATTTAGAATTCGACTACAAAGTTACGAAAAAAAAAGCAAATTTGCAAATTTATTACGCATTTTTTTTACTAAAAAGTAAAAATATTTTCTATCAGCATTCAAATGCGCTCATCGTGACATCATTTTTCGGTATATTTGTCCACATGAACAGCGGCAGCAATTGCTCGGGAGTGATGGGTGTAGGTGCAGGCGTCAGTCCGATGCTGTGCGCCAGCAGGCCTATTATCTCTTGCGAGGAGTGGGTGTGCCGCATAGCGCTAAGCGCCAATGACTTGTCGCGTTTACAGAGGCGTTGTCCCTGTTCGTTAACGAGCAAAGGATGATGGCTATACGTGGGAGGAGTGAAGTTCAGCAACCGGTACAAATAGAGCTGTTGCGCTGCGGACAGGAGCAGATCGCGCCCGCGGACGATCTCCGTCACGCCGGACAGCGCATCATCGACGACCACCGCCAGCTGGTAAGCAAACACTCCGTCCGAGCGACGCAGGATATAATCGCCGCAATGGGTAGCAAGGTTCACCGCCTGACGGCCATAAACGCGATCCTCGAACTCAATCACCTCGCCCGGCACAATCAATCGGATAGCAGCAGGCTTTCCGCTGATTGTCAATTGCTTCCCTCTACATGTTCCGGGATAGACGATGCGTCCGTCGGATTCGTGCGGCGCTTGGGCGGCAAGGATCTCGTTGCGCGTGCATGTGCAGGGATACGTCATGTCGGCTAACTGATGCAGGTAATGCTGATAGATCTCCGCACGTTGCGACTGATAGAGCACCTCTCCGTCCCAAGACAGCCCCAGCCACTCAAGATCACGCAAGATCTGCACAGCAAACTCCTGCCGCGAACGCTGTGGATCGAGATTCTCGATGCGCACACGCCATTCGCCGCCCTGCTGCTTGACGGATAGCCACGACAGTAGTGCTGCAAGCACGTTACCCAAATGCATTTCGCCCGTGGGAGAGGGAGCAAAACGACCTACACACATATATTATTGAATCAGAATAGCGATCCTTATTGAATCAGAATAGCGATCCTTGTGCATCGCGACTGAGTGGGTTGCGATGCAGATGGCGGTACGCGAGCTCGGTGACCTCACGACCGCGCGGCGTACGCTTGATGAAACCTTCCTTGATCAGATAGGGTTCATATACATCCTCAATTGTTCCGGCATCCTCGCCCATAGCGGTGGCGATGGTGTTCAGCCCGACAGGTCCGCCGCGGAACTTGTCGATGATGGTGGTGAGGAGCTTGTTGTCGATCTCATCGAGTCCGAAGGTGTCGATATTCAGCGCCTCGAGGGCGTATTGTGCTATGTCAAGATCTATGCTGCCGTCTCCCTTGACCTGTGCAAAGTCGCGCACACGTCGCAGCAGGGCGTTGGCTATACGCGGCGTTCCGCGGCTACGTCGAGCGATCTCGGCGGCAGCGTGGCTGTCGATATGTACGCCCAAGAGTCCGGCGCTACGTGCCACGATGGCGGAGAGGATATCCGCATCGTAGTATTCGAGGTGGCAATTGATGCCGAATCGAGCACGCAGAGGCGAAGTGAGCAGGCCACTGCGCGTAGTGGCACCAATCAGGGTGAAATGGTTAAGGTCGATTTGTATGGTGCGAGCTGAAGGCCCTTTGTCGATCATGATGTCGATTCGATAATCCTCCATCGCGGAGTAGAGGTACTCCTCCACCACGGGGGAGAGACGATGTATCTCGTCGATGAACAGCACGTCGTTCGGTTCAAGCGAAGTGAGCAGGCCTGCCAGATCGCCTGGTTTGTCCAATACAGGCCCTGAGGTGACCTTGAAGCCCACACCAAGCTCGTTGGCGATGATGTTACTGAGCGTTGTCTTACCCAGCCCCGGAGGGCCGAACAGCAACACATGGTCGAGGCTCTCGCCACGCAGTTTGGCGGCTTCAACAAAGATACGCAGGTTGCTCACAATCTTCGTCTGACCGGCAAAGTCAGCGAAACGCAACGGCCGCAGGGCATTGTCCTGCTCCTTTTCGTTCATCTGGTTTCGTATGTCAAAATCACTCATAATAGTCGAAAGACAAAAGTCGAAAGATAAAAGCCTAATTAGTTACTTCTCTGAACGTAGTTTCAAGGTCGTTGATCTCGGCGAGGGGTTTATCAAGGCGTATTTGTCCGTGGTCGATGATGACAACGCGATTGCATATTGCTTTGACTTCCTGCAAGATATGCGTGGATAGGATGACGGTGTGGTTGGAGCCTAACTCGCGGATGAGTGCACGGATTTCGTTCAATTGGTTGGGGTCAAGTCCTGTGGTGGGTTCGTCGAGGATGAGCACCTCAGGATTACCCATCATTGCTGCCGCCAGTCCTACGCGCTGCTTGTAGCCTTTGCTCAGTTCGCGGATGCACTTGTTGGCCATAGGCATCAGGCCCACACGCTCTATCAGTTCTTCAACTTCTGATTTCTGATTGCTGATTGCTGATTTCTGCCCACGCATGCGCGCGATAAATAATAAGTACTCGCGCACGTACATATCCGCGTACAAGGGGTTCTGCTCTGGTAAGTATCCTATATGGGGATGAACGTCATCGGGTTTGCTTAGGACATCTACGCCGCATACATCGACTTTGCCTGTGGCTTTCCACAGACCAGTGAGCACCTTCATGAGCGTAGATTTGCCTGCACCGTTTGGTCCAAGCAATCCGACAACCTCCCCCTCGCTGATGTGCAAAGAGACATCATTGAGGATGGAGGTTTGTCCGATTCGCTTATTTAAGTGCTCAATCTGAATCATCTACAGACTCAAACTTGGCGTTAGGATTAGAGCCAGCGGACGTAGCAGAAGTCCATACGATGCGGCAGCAGGTCGTTCTTGGGGAACATACGCAATCCGAACTTCAGCGCACCTGCGTAGTTAGCTACGTATGTGGTCTCGAAGTGCAGTATTGTGCCTACGGCCTTCTTCAGGTCGAACTCCTGAACGTGATAGAGCTTGTCGTTGTTGTGCAGCGACGAGCGTGTTACGACGAGTTCTACGCCGATGCCCTTATCCTGCAGACCCTTGGTGTCGAGGATAACGTCAAGTTTGTACTGCTCACCCACCATCGGACCGGATGCGAGCACCTCATCGACATTGCTGCTAACGAGGCTGATCTCGTCCCAGTGGTTAACCACGTTCTCTTTCCATGCCACGATCTGCTTAGCCAGTTCGTAGTTGTTGGCAGCGAGTATAGCGTGACGCTTAGCCAGCTTGCAATAGAAACGGTCGAAGTAGTCGTCCATCATTCGCTTGGTGGTGAAGCGCGGGGTGATCTCGGTCACACTCTTCTTGATAGCCATGACCCAAGCAGGCGAGTAGCCTTGCGGGTTGCGTGCGTAGTACATGGGAATAATCTCACCCTCCAGCATCTGATAGATGGTAGCAGCATCGAGCTGATCCTGGTGAGCTTGGTTCTCGTATGTACGTTTGTCGGTCAGTGCCCAACCTGCGCCCTGTACGTACCCCTCGTACCACCAGCCGTCCAGCACGGAGAAGTTCAGCACACCGTTCATCTGGGCTTTTTCGCCGGATGTACCGGATGCCTCGAGCGGACGAGTCGGGGTGTTGAGCCAGATATCCACACCGGAGATAAGACGCTTAGCCAGATCCATGTCGTAGTTCTCGAGGAAGATGATCTTACCGAGGAACTGGGGCATACGGCTGATCTCGATGATGCGCTTGATCAGTCCTTGACCTGCGCCGTCAGCGGGGTGCGCCTTACCTGTGAAGAGGAACTGAACAGGATAGTTCGGGTTGTTCACGAGGCGCTCCAGACGCTCCAGATCGGTGAACAGCAGGTGTGCACGTTTGTAGGTGGCGAAACGACGACCGAAACCGATGATCAGGGTGTTCGGGTTCATCTCGTTCAGTGCGCGAACGATACGTGCAGGATCGCCCTGGCTCTTCATCCAGTCTTCCTGGAACTTATGTTTGATGTAGTCGATCAAACGACGTTTCATGTACATACGTGTTGACCAGATCATCTCGTCAGGGATATTCTTGTACTCGCGCCACATGTCAAGGTTCGACTGGTCGTTCCAGAAGCCCTTTGGGAAGTTCTGCTTATATACTTTCTTCCACTCCGATGCAGCCCAAGTCGGCATATGTACGCCGTTAGTAACGTAACCTACGTGCAGTTCTTCGGGGTAATAACCCTTCCAAACGGGTGAGAACATCTTCTTCGACACCTCACCGTGCAGCCACGATACACCGTTAGCCTCCTGGCAGGTGTTCAGCGCGAATACGGACATCGAGAACTTCTCACTGCCGTCCTCAGGATTAGCGCGACCGAGGCCGATCAGGTCACCCCACTCTATGCCAAGTTTGTCGGCATAGGTGTGCATGTACTTGTAGAACAGGCCTTCCTCGAAATAGTCGTGGCCTGCGGGCACCGGCGTATGGCAGGTGTACAATCCGCTGGCGCGAACAACCTCCAATGCCTGACGGAAGTTCAGTCCGCCATTCACCAGGTCAACCATTCGCTGCAGCCCCATGAGAGCTGCGTGACCTTCGTTACAATGGTAAACATCCTTCTTTATACCGAGTTTGTTCAGGGCGAGCACACCGCCTATACCCAGCAGGATCTCCTGCTTGATACGGTTCTCCCAGTCGCCACCGTAGAGCTGGTGGGTGATCTGACGATCCCACTCCGAGTTCATATCGTTGTCGGTGTCGAGCAGGTAGAGCTGGATGCGGCCTACGTTCACGCGCCACAGGAAGGCGTGCACAAAGCGGTCGGGATACGGTACGTCAATCACCATCGGGCTGCCGTCCTCGTTACGCACCTGCTGGATAGGCAGGTTGTTGAAGTTCTGCGCCTCGTAGTTGGCGATCTGCTGGCCTTCGGGGCTCAACGTCTGGGTGAAATAGCCGTAGCGGTACAGGAAACCGATAGCCGTCATATCGACGTTGCTATCCGAAGCCTCCTTCAGGTAGTCACCGGCGAGGATACCCAGACCGCCCGAATAAATCTTCAGCACACTTGACAGGCCGTACTCCATCGAGAAGTACGCAACCGACGGACGCTCTGCGTTATGAGGAACAGCCATGTACTCCGTGAAATCCTCATAGATCGAGTCGAGTTGCGCCATGAACACACGGTTCTTGCTCAGTTCAACGAGCTTGTCGTAGCCTAACATGTTCAGCAACAGCACGGGGTTCGACTGCGCACGGTGCCATAATTCGTTGTCAATCTGACGGAACAGGTTCTTCGCATCGCTGTTCCAAACCCACCAAAGGTTGTATGCAAGCTCACGTAACTTACTGAGGTTCTGCGGCAGATGTGCCTGTACGGTCACCTCACGAAACTGCATCGGACTTGCATTGCTTACTTTAATTTGCATAATTGTTATGTATTTTAAGTTATTATTTTTCGAAAAACGCACGCAAATTTACGAAAACTTTTGCACATTTGCAAATTTTTCTATAAGAAAAGAGCATTTCATGCAATTTTTCCGCGAAATGTGTCACCTATATTTGCATATTGCAGCAGATGCGCAGAATTTAAAAGCTCGTTAAAACCTCGTTAAAACCTCGTTAATGTCAGGTACATGCCTCGTATATGTCTCGAAAAAGTCGGACAAAAATTGGGTTTGGATTATTTGTTGTCCAATCCGGCCAGAAAAGCCTCAAAAAAATAGTCCTCACCCGTCAATATGAAAAAAAATGAATGATTATTCAATTTTTATTTGCAAATCCCATTTTTTTTTTGTAACTTTGCGGGCTTTTAGTATGCATGCACCAAATTGTGCAGTAAAAAAACGCAGTGCAACATGATTTACCGCGATATAGACAAGATGAGTGAATTGCTGTCGCGTGACAGGCGTGCTATGCAGATTGTCAGTCGTTTCGGAATCCCGATGGGTGTTGGCGAAAAGACGATTGACGTAGTGTGCAAGGATCATGGTATCCATACGCCCACGTTTCTGGCAATAGTGAACATCGAGCATGGGCAGACCGATGACATCGACCTGCCAACGTTGCAGATGTACCTAAGGAACGCACATGCGTACTTCCTTGAGTTCCTTCTTCCCCGCTTGCGCAGGCAACTGATTGAGGCCATCGGCCCGACGGACACGAACAATCAGATCCCGCTACTCATCCTGCGCTACTTTGATGAATACGTGCAAGAGATACGCACGCACATACAGCACGAGGACGAAGGTCGGCTGGAGGTGCATGCCACGGACGACCAGCACATAACACAAAAACTGCACGAGCTGGTGAACCTGATCATCAAGTACTACCCTGCTCATTCTAAATACCCGTTTTCCAATGAGCTGATGACCACCGTGCTGCTGGGCATCTACCAGACGGAGGAGGAGCTGCAGACTCACTGTGCAATTGAGGACGAGATACTCCGTCCGGCACTAACCAAGCAGAAAGACCACCTGAACAGCCGGAAGGCGAAGGCGGAGAATCAGAAACAACAGGAAGAGCTGAGCGAACGGGAGATAGAGGTGCTGAAGTTAGTGGTGCAAGGGATGATTAACAAGGAGATAGCCGACAAGTTGCACCTGTCGTTACATACCGTGCTGTCGCACAGAAAGAACATAGCCCGCAAGCTGAATATTCATTCCACGGCAGGTCTGACGATCTATGCTATCGTCAATCGGCTGGTGGATATTTAGACCGCTCCGCTCAAAAAGAAAAGACTAATGTTACGTAGAGTGCAGCAATATATACGCGCGCATGAGCTCCTAACGCAAGGAGCGCGTGTATTGGTGTGCGTGAGCGGTGGAGCAGATTCCGTTGCCCTGCTGGATGTGCTGCATCGTGGCGGGTACGAGTGCGTCGTAGCCCATTGCAACTTCCACCTTCGCTGCGAGGAGAGTGATCGGGACGAGGTCTTCGTGCGCGACGAAGTCAAGAGGCGCGGTCTGACATGTCATGTTCAGGACTTTGACACCAAGGCATATGCTGCAGACCGGAACATGAGCATAGAGCTTGCGGCGCGCGAGCTGCGATACAGATGGTTCGAGCAAGTGGCACGCGAGGAACATTGCACAGCAATAGCCGTTGCGCACCACCAGAACGACCAGGCAGAGACCGTGGTGATGAACCTGCTTAGAGGCGCAGGCCTACGGGGTTTAGGCGGTATGCGCGCCAAGAGCGTCAATCCGGTGACAGGAAGCGAACCGATGGTGATTCGTCCCCTACTCTGCACCACGCACGACTATATTGTGCACTACCTGCGCGACATACGTCACTTGAGTTGGGTGGAGGATTCGACGAACAGCGACACCACCATCCGCCGAAACGCCATCCGCGCCTGGCTCAACGAGCGGAGCAAAGGAGAGATAGAGAACATCTGCGCCACTGCAGCGTACATGCAGGGGTATGCAGACATCCAAGACGGCCAACAATCGCGCGCACGTGCGTTAGCGGAGCTATACGAGCAGTTGCGCGCCTATCAGCCGAAGGATGTAGAGGCTATCTACGAAGCCATGCAACGCGGCGAAAGCGGGAAGTGTTTTCAAACGCCACACGGCACGTTGGTCGTTAGAAAACATAGTTTAGAGGTTAGAGGTTAGAGGTTAGAGTTAAGAGATTAGAGAGATGCAACATTTTGGAATAATAGGTAAGCCACTGGGGCATTCGCAGTCGAAAAAGTTCTTCGACGAGCGCATATCCGCACGCGGTATAGATGCCGACTACACGGTTCACGAGTTGGACACCATCGAGCAGGTTGTACCCCTGCTTAGTACGCTGGACGGACTGAACGTCACGTCGCCCTACAAGGAGGCTATCCTACCTTATCTGGACGAGATAGACGAACTGGCAAATCAGATCGGCGCGGTGAATGTCGTGTACAAGAACTGCGGCTACAACACGGATTATATTGGTGTTATAGAAGCGCTCACTCCATATATGCGGCAAGAGGACGATCGGGCACTGGTGCTCGGATCAGGCGGAGCTGCTGCTGCGGTAAGATACGCGCTGAAGAAGATGGGACTGACGGTACAAGTGGTCAGCCGACAGAAAGGCAAGGGAAACTTGACATACGACGAACTGACCGAAGAGATCATAGCCGAACATCGCATCATAGCCAACTGCACGCCGTTAGGCATGTTGCCGCACGAGGGCAAAGCGCCAAACATTCCATGGCAGGGAATCACCTCCGAACACCTGCTGTTCGACTGCATCTACAATCCGGAAGAGACCGTATTCCTCCAAAAGGGTCGCGAACGCGGCGCCGAGACGGTAAACGGATACACGATGTTCATCGCGCAGGCTGTGGCGGCGGCGAGGATATTTGAGATCTGATGATGTACAATTGATAATTGATATTTCGATGAATATGAAACGAATCACATGTTGGGCGCTGACACTCCTGTTGTGCTGCGCACCATTTGGAAAAGTTAAGGCATTGGTTCTACCTGAAGAAGAGCCTGTTTTGGTATATTACATGCCACAAACTGAGCTGCTGCTGACGGCTGAGTACGATGAGGTGGTGACCGAGATCGGACCGTTCTACCAGTACAGCGAACGGTTCTTGGGCACGAAGGATGTGGTCACCAAAGCCGAGCGGCTGTTTGTTCTCACCGGAATGAAGTTCCGTCCGATGGCTTGCGCCGACACGACGCGCACATTCATCTTGCAGGACAAGAACATCAAACTGCAATGGGTTAACCTGTCGCCGCACGGAACACTGGTGGGCTATAACCTGCCCGCCGAACAGAGCACGAAACGCACCTCTTCTGCCCGCCATCGCGACAACGACAAGCAGCAAGAATCATCCATCGGCACCGAGACCACACGGCTGATGCCGCTGTTGGAGGAGCAACTGATGGCATCCAGTACAGCCAAGATGGCTGAGGGGGCAGCCAAGCAGATCTACCGCATACGTGAGACGCGACTGAACCTGCTGGCAGGCGAAGTGGACAAAGCGCCGGTGGACGGCAATGCTATCAAACTCATGCTGCAGGAGCTGGACAAACGGGAGCAGGAGCTGACGGCCCTGTTCGTAGGACGGAGGACGGTGATCCATCATAAGCATCATGTGACGTTTACGCCAAAGAACACATCCGGACAAAAAAAGGAGGAGAGCATACTTTTCCGGTTCAGCAAGTACTACGGCATTGTGGCAGCCGATGACCTGAGCGGCGAGCCGGTGAACTTGCAACTGACCAAGAACACCCATAGTCAGCGCCACACGGATAAACCTTCACAGAAACCCGGAACAAGCCTGTACTATAACCTACCGGGCAGCGGCAACTTGATCGTTACCTATGGCGACAACGAGATGATCAACCATCCGGTAGATATAGCACAATGGGGCGTGAGTGTGCCCCTGAACGCTGCACTCATCGCATCCTCACCCAGGATAACATTCAATCCGCTCACGGGCGCCATTGTTTCAATTGAAAGGTGATAAGTGAAAGGTGAAATAATCGTTCGAGTGAAACGAGATAAGATAATTGGAAGGAAAAAGAATGAGAAAAACCATCAGTATATTCTTGCTATTAGGTTGCAGTCTGTTATGCGCGGGTCAGGAGATCAACTGCCGTGTGACCGTGAACAGCGACCAAATAGAAGGTTCGAACAAGCAGGTGTTCGAGACGCTGCAGAAATCCATCGAGGACTACATCAACACGTCCAAATGGACAAACATGGTCTTTGCGGATGCAGAGCGGATAGAGAGCAGTATGATGATCGTCGTAGGAAAAGTTAACGACAACGAGTACACTTGCGAGATGACCCTGCAGAGCCGCCGGCCGGTGTATGGCACATCCTACACCACGCCCGTACTGAACATTCGCGACAGGTACTTCAACTTCACCTATCAGGAGTTCGACCGTCTCGAGTACCAGCAGAACACCTTCACCACCAACCTCACTGCTATGCTGGCTTATTACTGCTACCTGATCATCGGCTTCGACCTGGCCACCTACTCGCGCCTAGGGGGACAAGGCTGCTTTGACGCCTGCGAGCAGATCGTGCAGACCTGCCAAGGTGCCAGCATGAGCGAGCAAGAGCAGCAGGCGTGGCTCGCATACGACCGCAGCAGCGGCAACAAGAACCGCTACGCCATCATCTCCAACCTCCAGGATGCTGCATTCAAACCCTTCCGCGAGTATATCTATGAGTACCACCGCCTCGGACTTGACCAGATGGCAGCGAACGTAGCCAACGGACGAGCACGTATTGCTGAAGGGATTGAGATCCTGCAGAAAGCCAACGCCGCACGACCCGCCACGTACATCGTGACCGTCTTCCTCGACGCCAAAGCCGACGAACTGGCGGACATCTTCCACGGCGGGACTGACAAGGAGAAGAAACTCGTGTACGAAACACTCATGCGCATCGATCCCACACGACAAAACACCTACGATCGGATTAATAAGTAGTTGATAGTTGAAAGTTTAGAGAAGTAGGAAAGTTAAAAGTTGTAAGTAATCCGTTTTTTAAGATGCTTAAACATCTAACTATACATAATTATGCTTTGATCACCGATGTCGATCTGACGCTTGATGATGGCTTTACCGTGCTTACGGGCGAGACCGGTGCCGGCAAGAGTATCCTGCTCGGAGCGCTCGCTCTGGTCATGGGTGCCAAGTCCGACACACGCACCATCACCGAGGGCGAAGAACGCTGTATCATCGAGGCCACGTTTTTTGACAAGGGCGAGGAAATACTTATCCGAAGAGAGTTGAACCGTAACGGACGCTCCCGTTCGTTCGTTAACGACGAGGTGGTTAGTATGAACGAGCTGAAGGCGATGAGCGCACGATTGATCGATATTCACTCCCAGCATCAGAACCTTCTGCTGGCGGATAGCGGCTTCCAGATTGATGTAGTGGATGCCATCGCGCAGAACACCCAAGAGCGCACGAAATACAACGAAGCATACGAGCACTACCAGGCAGCAACAGTTGCGTTGGATGATCTGCAGCGGCAGGCTTCGCAGGCGCAACGCGATGCAGACTACATACAGTTCCAGCTCCGCCAACTCAGCGAAGCCGATCTGCATGAGGGCGAACAGGAGGAGCTGGAGCAAGAGGAATATACTCTATCCCACGCCGAGCAGATCCGTGAGCAACTGTCGGAGGTCATCAATACTCTGGACGGGGAGAATCGGTCTGTACTGCAGACCCTGCGCGCCATCAATATCAGCAACATCTCTGCCGAGCTGCACGAACGCCTGCACAGCTCCTACATCGAGCTGAAGGATATAGCTGAGGAAGCCGAGAGCATCCTGAATCACACCTCATCCGACCCCGTACGGCTGGATATAGTGCAAGAGCGATTGATGCTCATCCAAACCCTGCTCCGTAAGTTCAACTGCCGCGACATAAACGGTCTGCTGGCCGAGCAAGCGCGGCTGGTGAAGCAATCGCAGCTGTTAGAGCACTTCGATGATGAGATAGAGCGCCTCACAGCCGAAAAGACAGCCGCCTTCCGGCAGATGGCCAAAGCAGCCGAACGGCTTACAGCCACGCGTCAGGCTGTGTGCCACCCCATAGCCGAACGACTGATTGCCGACCTCAGCCAATTGGGCATCCGGCATGCAAACATGCAGGTGGCTGTCACAGAGGCGGAGGAGTTTACGGCGACAGGTCATGACGTGGTGGACTTCCTGTTTGCTGCGAACCTCGGGCAGTCGTTGCAACGCGTTGCGGATGTTGCGTCAGGCGGTGAGGTGGCACGTATCATGCTGTCTATCAAGGCGCTGACGGCGGCTACATCAGCACTTCCCACGATCATCTTCGATGAGATAGATACCGGCGTGAGCGGTAGTGTGGCTACCCGCATGGGCGACATCCTGCGCCGCATGGGCAGCAGCCGACAGGTGATCGCTATCACTCACCTGCCGCAGATAGCCGCCTACGGCGAGAAGCACATCAAGGTCTATAAGCAGGATACAGCCACACGCACAGAGACGCATATCCGTCCGCTCAACCCCGACGAACGCGTCACAGAGATAGCCACGATGCTCAGCGGAAACACGCCCACCGAATCAGCTTTACTGAACGCCAAAGAACTGATTACAAGCGCCAAAAGAATAAATAGTAAATGAATAAACGGTAAATGAGTCAGCCATTAGCAGAAAGGCTTAGGCCACGAACATTAGACGAGTATATCGGTCAGCAGCACCTTGTTGGTCAAGGCGCTGTGCTCCGTCAGATGATTGAGAGCGGCAACTTGTCATCGTTCGTCCTGTGGGGTCCACCGGGCGTAGGCAAGACCACGCTGGCACGCATCATCGCCCACCAGTTGGAGCGACCGTTCTACACGCTGTCGGCGGTCACATCGGGCGTCAAGGAGGTGCGCGAAGTGATCGACAAGGCGCGACAGATCCGCCGCACGCAGCAGGGGCTGTTTGCCGGACAAACAGACCAGCGCTCACCTATCCTATTCATCGACGAGATTCACCGGTTCAGCAAGTCGCAGCAGGACAGCCTGCTCGGCGCGGTGGAGGAAGGCTTGGTCACGCTCATCGGCGCCACAACGGAGAACCCGAGCTTTGAGGTCATAACGCCCCTGCTCAGCCGATGTCAGGTCTATGTACTCAAGCCCTTGGGCAAGGATGATCTGCTGACACTGCTTAACCGCGCACTCACACAGGACGAGTTCATCCACGAGCAGCATATCGAAGTCAAAGAGACGGAGAGTATCCTTCGTTACGCAGGCGGCGACGCGCGCAAGATGCTGAACATCATCGAGCTCGTCAGCAACTCCGGCACAATGGTCATTGACAACACGACCATCACCCAACTGCTACAGCAGAACCCCGTAGCCTACGACAAGGACGGCGAACTGCACTACGACATCATATCCGCCTTCATCAAATCCATCCGCGGAAGCGACCCCGACGGCGCTATCTACTGGCTGGCGAGGATGATAGCCGGAGGCGAAGACCCGAAGTTCATTGCGCGACGGCTAGTGATTTCCGCGAGCGAGGATATAGGTCTCGCCAACCCCAACGCCATGCTCGTGGCTAACGCCTGCTTTGACACTCTGACCAAGATCGGCTGGCCGGAGGGACGCATCCCCTTGGCAGAGGCGACGATCTACCTCGCCACCTCACAGAAGTCCAACTCTGCCTATCTGGCGATAGACGAAGCCTTGGCGGAAGTGCAGCAGAGCGGTAATCTGCCTGTTCCCCTACACCTACGCAACGCACCCACCCAACTGATGGAGGAGCTCGGCTACAGCGAGGGATACAAGTACGCACACGATTTCCCGAATCATTTCGTCAAGCAGCAGTTCATGCCCGATGCGCTGCAAGGAAGGAAATTCTGGCACGCCCAAGGAAGCCCGGCAGAACAAAAGATGGCAGAGTGGATGAAGCACCTGTGGGAAAGTTAGACCGCTACAAGGCACCCCACGCGAACATAGTTCTTTGGGGACCCCGCTACGCTGAAAGAACAAAGACCGCAGCCAATCTTGGCTGCTGAAAGAGCAAAGACATGGCAGGCATATACGTACATATTCCGTTTTGTTACTCGCGATGCTCGTACTGCGGGTTCTTCTCCACTACCGAGTTGTCGCAGCGGAGCATATATGTGGATGCGTTGCTGAAAGAGTATCAACTACGAGCGGATTACCTGCCGCAAGGCGAACCGGTACGCACCATCTATATCGGCGGCGGCACGCCCTCGCAGCTGGCCAACAAGGACTTGGAGCGGTTGTTGCGCGCCCTGCCTGTAGCGGAAGCGGAGGAGGTGACGATTGAAGCCAACCCATCCGATATGACCGAGGCCAAACTCCGAGCCTGGCGTGAGATGGGCATCAACCGGCTGAGCATAGGCGTGCAGTCGTTTGACGAGGGGATGTTGGCGTTCCTCAACCGCCGCCACGGCAGCAAGCAGGCAAAGAAAGTGATCCGCCTTGCCCAAGACATCGGATACACCAACATAAGCATCGATCTGATGTACGCCATGCCCTATCAGACGATGGAACGGTGGCAGGCGGATATCGAAACAGCACTGAGCTTCGGCGTGCAGCATATATCCTCGTACTGCCTGAGTTATGAGCAAGGCACACCGCTCTGGCGGCTGCGGGAGAAAGGTGGATTGCGCGAAACGGACGATGAACTCGCCAACGAGATGTACGCCTATCTGTGCCAACGGCTGAATGAGGCAGGCTACAAGCACTACGAGGTCAGCAATTTCGCCCTGCCGGGCTATAACAGCCGGCACAACAGCAGTTATTGGAACGACACGCCCTACATCGGACTCGGCGCAGGAGCACACTCCTACAACGGCCGGTCACGGCAGTGGAACGTTGACAATCTTCACAAGTACCTGCGCGAGATCATGAACGGCAAAGTGCCCTTCAAGCGTGAGCGGCTGACCGACACTCAACGGTACAATGAGCACGTTATGTTGGGATTGCGCACCTCTAAAGGCATCGAGGCGACCGACGAGCTGCTGAAGAAAGCGCAACCGTACATTGCTACAGGCAAGTTGAGCCATACAGAAGGACAACTGATTGCCACACTGGATGGCATCAATATACTGAATACAATCATCACTGACCTCATGCGAGAATAAGTGTCGTCATCACGTCATCTCGTCATCACGTCATCACGCAACAACACAACGAAACAATGAATAAACGACTGAAATTCCTACTTTGGTTCTGGGGCTTGTTCGCAGCAGGCGTGCTGGCCTTGTATCTGATCTTTGTATCCATCGTCCGCGGCTGGGTGGGCTATCTGCCGCCGCTCGACGAGCTGCAGAACCCGAAGAACACCTACGCCTCGGAGATCTTCACCGAGGATATGACCAGCATGGGGCGTTATTATATCAAGGAGAACCGCGTCGGCGTCAAATATACCGATCTGAGTCCGTACATCATCGATGCACTTGTCTCTACCGAGGATGCACGGTTCTACGAACATACAGGCGTGGATTTCAAGGCTCTCTTCCGCGCCGTACTCAAGCTCGGTCGAGCAGGTGGCGGCTCTACGCTCACCCAGCAACTCGCCAAACAGATATGGTCGCCGCGCGCGAACAATATATTCGAGCGAGCCCTTCAGAAACCCATTGAATGGGTCATTTCCACTCAGCTCGAGCGCCTATACTCCAAGGACGAGATTCTGCTCATGTACCTCAACCAGTTCGACTTTCTCTACAACGCCGTAGGTATTCAGTCTGCCTCGTACGTGTACTTCTACACCACTCCCTCCGACCTGAAGATTGAGCAGGCAGCAATGCTCGTTGGCATGCTTAAGAACCCCTCGCTCTATAACCCCATCCGTCACCCGCAGCGCGCACTTAACCGTCGCAACACTGTGCTCTCGCAAATGGTTAAGTACGAGAAGATCAGCCAGCAGGACTATGACTCACTATCCGTGATGCCGGTGGAGGTCAAGTACCACTCCGTCGATCATAAGCAGGGCTTGGCGCCGTACTTCCGAGAGTTCCTACGACTCACCCTCACCGCCAAGGAGCCCAAAGCAAGCAACTACTCGGAGTGGAACCAGTTGCAGTACGAGATCGACCACCGCGAGTGGGAGACAAACCCCTTGTACGGCTTCTGCCAGAAGAACACCAAACCCGACGGCACACACTACGACCTCTACCAGGACGGATTGCGGATCTACACCACCATCGATTCGCGTATGCAGAAGTACGCCGAACAGGCCGTGAGCGAGCACATGCAGGACATGCAGAAGCGGTTCTTCAATGAGAAGAAAGGCAAATCGTACGCCCCCTTCTCACGCGACTTGAGCAAGGAGGAGATCGATGGCATCTTGTCGCGCTCCATGCGTCAAACCGACCGCTACCGTGCACTCAAACGACAGAACTGGAGCGAACAAGCCATCCGCGACAACTTCAACACACCCATCGAGATGGAAGTGTTCAGCTATGAAGGACAGATCGATACCGTCATGTCACCCATGGATTCCTTGCGATGGATCAAGCACTTCCTGCGCTGCGGATTCATGTCCATGGATCCACACACAGGCCACGTCAAAGCATACGTCGGCGGACCGGATTTCAAGCAATTTCAGTACGACATGGTCACCCTCGGCCGACGGCAGGTTGGTTCAACAGTCAAACCATACCTCTACACCCTGGCGATGGACGAAGGGATGTGGCCGTGCGACAAGACCGTCAACGACTCTGTCACGCTCATCGATGGCAACGGCGTAGCATGGACGCCACGCGACGATCATGTCAAGAACCAGGGCGATACGGTCACCTTGAGCTGGGGACTGCAACAGTCATCCAACTGGATCTCCGCCTACCTCATGTCGCTCTATACGCCTAATCAGCTCGTCCGTCTCATGCGCTCGTTCGGCATACAAGGGCAGCTTGACCCGGTGGTATCCATCTGCCTTGGACCGTGTGAGGTCAGCGTCAAGGAGATGGTGGATGCTTACACAACCTACCCCAACCATGGCATTCGTATCGACCCGCTATACGTCACACGCATCGAGGACAAGCAGGGCAACGTCATTGCCACCTTCCATCCGCAGCAGCGGGAGATCATCTCAGAGCTCACGTCATACAAAATGATCTACATGCTCCGCAACGTGATGGATCATGGTACCGGCGTGCGCGCAAGATTCAAGTATGGGCTGAAGATGCCCGCAGGAGGCAAGACCGGAACCACGCAGAACAACTCCGACGGATGGTTCGTGGGCTTCACGCCTTCGCTGGTCAGCGGATGCTGGGTTGGTGGCGAGGATCGCGCCATCCACTTCGACCGCATGTCCGACGGTCAGGGGGCATCCATGGCACTACCGATCTGGGCTATATATATGCAGAAGGTGCTCGCCGACGAATCACTGCCATACTCTCCCGACGAGCAGTTCGACGTTCCCGACACATTCGACCCGGAAGCCGGATGCAGATAACATTACAAGACGAATTTATACCTATTCGATGACGATTGTAACATCGAATGAGGATATTTTCGAAAGATAAAGTGTCCAAAAGGGCACTTTTTTTTGTATATTGACACGGCAAGTGCATTTTCTTTATATTTTTTTGCAAAAAAATTTGCATATATCAAATTGTTTTTGTATATTTGCATTCGCAAATGAAAAAAGACATGACAAGACACGAACAACTGATCGCTGCCCTGCAGCATAATTTCGGTTTTGATAACTTCAAAGGCAATCAGGAAGCTATCATCAACAACGTGATGGACGGCAAGAACACCTTCGTACTGATGCCTACCGGTAGCGGCAAGAGCCTGTGCTACCAACTGCCCGCATTGATGATGGAGGGGGTGGCGATCATCATCTCGCCGCTCATCGCCCTGATGAAGAACCAGGTCGATGCCATCCGGGGGTTCGTGGAATCCGGCGACGGCATCGCCCATTTCCTCAACTCCTCCCTCAGCCGCACGCAGGTCGCCGAAGTCCGGGAGGACCTCCTGAGCGGGGTCACCAAACTCCTCTACGTAGCCCCGGAGTCCCTGACCAAGGAAGAGAACATCGCCCTGCTGAAAGAGATCCACATCTCCTTCTACGCCGTGGACGAGGCGCATTGCATCTCCGAGTGGGGCCACGACTTCCGGCCGGAGTACCGGAAGATCCGCTCCATCATCGAGGACATCCAGCCCGCGCCGGTCATCGCCCTCACCGCGACGGCCACGCCCAAGGTCCAGAGCGACATCCTCAAGAATCTCCGCATCACCGACGCCACCGTCTTCAAGTCCTCCTTCAACCGGCCGAATCTCTATTACGAAGTCCGCGACAAAGTGGACACCGAGAAGGACATCATCCGCTTCATCCGGCAGAACCCCGGCAAGTCCGGCATCAT
>DBXI01000035.1:0-13011 GCA_002309255.1 Bacteroidales bacterium UBA1216
CTCACGAGGGTTTTTCAGTGCCCTCCCACGCGGTTGCTTTTTTTATTCGTCGGATGCCTTCCTTAATGCCCTACGGCAGTAAAGATATCGCGTGCTGATATCCGGCACGTTGTACCAGGTGGGGACTGCCGTATCTTCCGGACAGCCTACCATGTATTCGTCATACTTCTCCGGCCAGTCCCAGGGTGCGGCACGCAAGGCATCACCTATGGATGCCGAATCGAACCGGCAGAGGAACATAAAATCCGGCGCGGGGGTTTGCGAAACATCCATGTAAGGGAAGTATTGCGCCATCAGGAAATGCGAGACGTTCACAGCATCAAATACATAGATGTTGCTATAATCGTATGCCAGGGCGAACATAGTGGATTGGTGCGGCACATAATTATACTCTTTCAGTAGGGTATCTATCCTCTCGAAATAATCGCACTGCGTCTTGTTGATTCCCACTTTGGCAAAGTTCGTGTTCCCCTTTTCGAAGTGATAGGTGTTCGCTGCTTTTACTGCGCGATTGGTTTGAATAGTGCTCAGCGGACTCACATTCCCCAACCCTGCACTCGGAATCAGGAAAAGCAGGAGTATAGGCCATAGTAGCACCTTATATCGGCTATCGTCTTTTATCGTATCAAAGTACAAGAACAGCCACGGCAACACAAACAGGTACAACCTGCCTAATACACCCGTGTTAGTGCCCGCTACCGCCAAGATGGGGAACAGGAACAGGAACACACGGTAGTACGTTCTTGTTTCCGTCAATCTATAGTCCGGATCTTTTACCCTTGTAAACAAGTACGGTATGAACACCAGGCTGGAGATAGCCATGTACGGATCGATGCGGTCTTTCGGCGTATAGTACACATACGCAAGGCATAGAAACGCATAGATGATTTGCCCCACCGTCTTGTTCTTGAACAGGGTGGATAAATAGTATATTCCCGCAAAGGAAGCCATCATCAGCACCAGATGCCGTATGAACGAAGCATACATCCGTAGCATAGAGCCACCATCATAGTTCGACTCTTTGGTAAAGAACTGCGCCGTCTCATACATAGCTTGAGCGATCTCATTCAGCGGACAGACGAACAGATGCACCACCGCCGCCGTACTGAACATACCTAACAGCCCGTAACCCACATATCTCATCATACGGATCGGTTCAGGCCAATAGGTGAGTACAATCACGAGCAACACTCCACCGCTCACCAGCGCTGCTCCGGGGAGAATCACGAACCAACTGCACCCGAGCAACACGCCCGTCACATAGGCAAGCACATACTGAGCCCGCTGGTTCTTGCTATTGCAGGATAGCACAAAGCTGCACAATGCCCAACAGAGCAGTGAGCCCTGCATCGTCACGTACGATAGCCCCATGCCGCGACTAGCGTTATAGAAATAAACAAGGAAGATCAGCGCAAAGTACATCAATCCCCGCCGCTTATCGTATAACCGCATCGCGGTACAGGTGGCGATAACAATCGTCAGCCAGTTCAGGATAGCGGCCGCCAAATAGGAGTTGGCTTTGCTCGTTAAGTCCAGATAAGGGAATAGGTGGATGGCCAGCAGGTTCCACTGGCTCTTACCGGTGATATAACTGCCGTCGTATGCCTCTTGCAACTTCAGAAACATGTAGGCCTGATCAAAGGCGGTGTGAAAACCGTACCGGAACGAGTCAACGGATAGCACACTCAGTCCAACCAAAGCCAACGTCAACAGCAAGTACGGCCAATCCTTTCTGAGAGCTTCTTTCATCGCAAGTTCTTGTTTATTGTGTGAAAATCAGACAGTGCTTTCAGTCCTATCCTGAATATCCGTCGCATATTGATGCTGTTCACGCCGCCCTGACGCGGACGAAACGTTATCGGATACCAGCCTATCGCATAGTTCCACCTGACGGCTATAGCACTCACGGCTACGTTGGCCAGGTTATAATCCTGCGGAATAACATCCAGTATGGGCTTCAATTTCTCAACTTTCAGCAGGCGGAAAGGCGTATTCGCATCCTTGACCCATACACGGAACATAAGCCACACTACGAGCCGCAGCGTCTTTGTCACCATCCTCCGGCTTGCACCATCCTGTCTGCCATCACGCGTGCCGATCTGGAAATCAAACTTGTCACGATTAGCCCACATCTGCCAAAACTCTTCGGGCAGGGTCTGACCGTCGCTGTCCGTTTGGAAAATGTAGTCGGCACTATGGCTCATCGCGTACCGATACAGATATAGCACCGTAGCCCCATGACCTGAGTTGGTCTTATCCATCGGCTCAAACAGGGGGTACTGCGATTGAAGTTGTTGCATGATCGCATATGTCTTATCCTTGCTGCCATCGTTCGCAACCACCAACTTAACATCGTGCCCCTCGGCTGCAAGCTGCTCGCATAGCGGATGCCACTGAGCGATAACATCGGCAATGTTCGCCTCTTCGTTATAGGCAGGCATCACAATGTAAATCTTATCCGTTGCCATGTTTGCGGAATGTAATGTATTTGTTCAGGCAGAACTGCACAAGTGCCACCACCACTATCGACAGCAGCTTGCACAGCACCTCGTTCCAGCCACCTACTGTTACCATCAGATATAGCATCAGTTCACTGATACCCAACCCTATCATCCCTACCATGTAGAACGACAGACCACGAACAGTCACCTTGTCTTTCACCTTGAAGTTCAACGAACGGTTAAGGACAAACGATGTAAATATGCCCACATTGATACTGACCACATTTGCCCATAGATAAGGCAATATATCCCAGTAGCATAACGCGGAGTAAACCACAAAATCCAGCGCAGCACAAAATCCACCGATTATCCCATATAGTATAAGGTTTCGGAAGCGGGTATACAGATTGCCGATATACTGTTTCATGTCATAATTATAAAGTGTGCGTGTGTGCTTGCGTTACCTCTTTCGCCCTATGCTTGTTCATTCGCCCACAAAGATACGAAAATATTATTGTTTATGCAAGTATTTTCGCAATTATTTGCATCAACATCCGCAAATTACGCTTTTTTCGTATCTAAATTGCACATTGTACGTATATAATAGAAATTCCACGTTTCCCGTCTGATCCGTACTCAAATTACGCACTTATGAGCCATGCAATGAGCTCATCGCTTATGTTATTGCCTATCTGTCGGCATACATCCTGGCTCCATCGTTGTGCCATGACTATGCGGTCGGCATGCGTATCGGCACCATGTAGCATGGCATAGATATATCCTGCATTGAAGTTATCGCCGGCACCCACAGTGCTGACTGTAGGTATAGGCTGCACGGGATAGGTTTCGCTGGCATCCGGCGTAAAGACACGGATGGTTTGTGCTCCGTTGGTCAAGATGAGTGTTGCGCAGAACGGCCGGACGCGTGCATATATTTGCTCTGCATCATGCAGGTCATATAAATACCCGAAATCTTCCATCGATCCGCGCACGATGCTTGCCAAGCGCATGTTTTCCTCAATATTAGCGATTACGCGGGGAATATCTCGAACATGCGACTTGCGGAAGTTGATGTCGTAATACAGGAACGCGCCGGCCTCACATGCATCGCGCAGGAGCTTGGCTACAGCCGGACGAATAACTGGATTGATGGCAAAGAATGAGCCGAAGAGCACCACATCGTTGCGCGTTATTGTCGGCAACTTACCATCCAATGCCGCAGACGCATGATCCTTATAGAAGGCGTACTGCGCATCGTTCTGCTCATCCAGGAAGGCGAGTGTGACGTGGGATTTTGTTCCCGGGTGGCGGCATACAAAGTCCGTTGACACCCCGTTGCTTGCCAGAAAACGGCAAGTCATATCGCCTATATGGTCATCGCCTACCTCGGTGATCATGGTACATGGCACACCGGCTCTACCGAGCGAGACGATACTGTTGAAGGTCGAACCGCCGGGGACTGCTTTCTGCGGCTGGTCGTTCTTGAACAAGATGTCCAATACCGTCTCTCCGATGCCTATTACTCTCTTCATATGTTACTTGCTGTAGTTATTCGTTCGTTGGTCAGTTTTCAGTCACAAATATTTTGATGCCTTTTGCAAATTTTGGGGCTATTTTAACAGCGAGTCGGCAGGGAAATGTCAGCAGAATGTCTCGTGTATTGTCTAGGATTGGCAGGTAAACGAAAGTGAAATGGCAGGTGGCCTACTTTGCCATTCGTTGTTGGAGGAGGGTTTGGTAGTAGCGGATGTTCACCGCCTGTTGGCGGGCATCGGGTGAGCGGAGTTGGCTAAGTGCAGCGATGGCTTGTTCGGTGGCGGTGTAAGCGTCGCTTATATCGCCGATGATCTCGCAGGCTACGGCGCGATTGGCGGCGGCATAGGCGGCGCGCTTGATGTCGGCTTGCGGTGCTGACCATGCATCGATGGCCTGCTGCCATTGCTTGCGGACGAACGCCTGCATGCCGGCGTCGGATGCGCCAAGGTCGTAGAGATAACGGTCGGCGGTCTCGAAGGTAGGCATGAGTCTGCGAGCGAGCTGCTCGCCGGCATAGATAGCCATCTCGTTACGCACATCCTCGTTGGCAGGCAGCGCCTGCAGGGCAGCCGAACGGAGCTCGTCCTCTTTCTCCCAATAGAGCGTATCGGCATAGACGAGCGTGCGCGAGGTGATCAAATCAGCACCCGGCTGGCCATCACGGCGGAAGAACAACGACCAATGGGAGCCTACGATAGCCTGCGTATAGGCGTAGTAGGTCTCGCGGTCGGTGAGGTAGGAGTCGGTGGAGGGATGCACGATGAGTTGATTGAGCACCAGGAGTGCATCGGCGTGATAGGTGCTAAGCAGCGAATCGGCGCGCTGATTGGTAAGTAGCTGGCGGCGGTAGAGGCTGACAGAGCTGTTCTGCGAGGTCTCCAGCACGGATGGCAGCAGATAGGACGACTCAAGCACCTCGGATGCCGCCATGAGCGTATAGAACGCGCCCGTGGGCAGGTCGGGATGCGGCACGGTGTTGTTGACCAGCAGCACATCGCTCACATGCTCGGGCAGAGTGAGCTCTGCCGGATGGCCGATCTCGATAGTGGTGTGCCACTGCTGCGCCTGCATGAATGCCGTTATGGCGAGCAGGCAGAGAGCAACAGCCGTCCTGCGGAGCGATATTACAAGTTGCGTATACGCCATTCGTTGGGATAGAGGTTATTGCAGCGTGAGCCCACGTTCTTGACGAAGCCGAGCGGTACGCCGTGGTAAGTGACGAGCAGTTGCCCGAGCGGCAGGTTGGCTATAGGCAGCGCTTCGGTGCGCAGGAACGCCAGTGCGTTATCCAGGCTGAGTTCGAGCTGCGGGAACGCCTCGATACGTGCCGCCTTGGCCATTGACAGGCTGTGCTGCGGTGCGAAGCGTTTGCCGCGCTCCTCTGCCAAGCCAAAGCCGAGAGAGATACACAGAAAACGGGTGCTCAGATAATCGATAAGTTCCTTGTGCTTAGCGGGATAGGCTGTGATGAACCGGTCGAGCTGGCGAAGGGCCCAGGCATCGGGCTCGATGAGCCACGAGCGGACGAGTTGCCGATCGTCAGCAGTGATAGGTGTGCTGTTAGGCTGCTTTGGGTGACGGATGCGGAAGGGGGTGAAATCGCGGCGGCGCTTGCGCAGCACGCACAGGTAGAAACCCTCACCACGCACCAGATGCGGATAGCAGTGGTAGCCCGCTATGCTCTCCACCACGCCCCATGAGGGGTCAAGGTTGAGCGGCAGGATATCCGCGCCAAGCTCGTCGGCTATCCACAGGGCGTTCTCCTCGTCCTCATGGCGGTTGAACGTGCAGGTGGAGTAGATCAGTATACCTCCGGGCTTGAGTGCATCCCATGCATCGCGCAGTATAGAGCGCTGGCGCTCAACGCACAGGCGCACGGCACGTGGCGACCAGTCGGCTATAGCCTGCTGATCCTTGCGGAACATCCCCTCGCCGGAGCAGGGGGCATCCACGAGCATGCAATCGAAAGCAAAAGGTAGCGCCTCACCGAAAAGCGCAGGAGCGTTATGAGTGACTATGGTGTTGCCGTTGCCCCACTTCTGGATGTTCTCCGAAAGGATGAACACGCGCTGGCGCACTACCTCGTTGGCTATGAGCAGACCGCGGTTGCCCAGGTACTGGCTGATGAGTGTGGACTTGCCACCGGGTGCGGCGCAGAGATCGAGCACCAGACTATCGTCGCTCACGTATTGCTCCAGCGCACGCTCAATGAACATCGATGATGCCTCCTGTACATAGTAGCAGCCGGCGTGGAACAAGGGGTCGAGCGTGAACTGCGGACGCTCGGAAAGGTAGTAACCGTCGTAGTGCCAGGGTACCTCGTCGATATCGGCATCAAACGACAGCTCGTCGATCTTGTCGTTCAGCCGGATGGATGTGACAGGCTCCTGCTCCAACGCGCGGAACAAGTCAGGCGCCTGCGCACCCAACTGCTGTTGCATCATATCGACAAACTCTACCGGTAACATGAACATTCAAAAATCAAATTTTAAAATTCAAAATTCACGAGCACTTGACAGTAAAAAAATAGCCATTTTTTTGATTTCGGCTACAAAGTTACTATTTTTTTTCGAAATTTGCAAAAAAAAATGCAAATAATTATGAAATGTCAATATTTTTTTGTAACTTTGTAGCGAAAATGTGTAATTTGGCCTAACATATGCAGTTTATAGATGAGTTAAACGATAGTCAGCGTGCCGCCGTTGTGTACAACGAAGGGGCGCAATTGGTTATAGCCGGTGCCGGTTCGGGCAAGACGCGCGTGCTCACCTATAAGATAGCCTACCTGCTCACGCAAGGTATACCTGCCGGGCATATCCTGGCGCTGACGTTCACCAACAAAGCGGCGCGCGAGATGAAGCAACGTATCCTCCGCCTCGTGGGCGAGGATGTAGGGCGCTACCTGTGGATGGGCACTTTCCATAGTATATGCTCGCGTATGCTACGTGCCGAGGCGGAGCATATAGGGTTCACACGCGACTTCACGATCTATGACGCCGCCGATCAGAAGAGCCTCGCAAAGAAGGTGGTCAAAGATCTGCAGCTGGATGACAAGATTTACCGCTCTGGCGTGGTATTGAGCCGCATCAGTTCGGCTAAGGCGAACTTCGTACTGCCCGAGGCCTATGCGCAGAACGAGGCATACGCCAAGGCCGATAGGATGGAGCGCCTGTATAAGATGGCATCCTTCTATGCCGAGTACAACCGCAGGCTCAGGGAAGCCAATGCGATGGATTTTGACGACCTGCTGATGTACACCGTGCTTTTGCTGCAGAACAACGCAGAGGTCAGGCAGCGCTACCAGCAGCGGTTCTGGCACGTGCTTGTCGATGAGTATCAGGACACGAACCACACACAGTACCTGATCGTCAAACTGCTGTCCGAACCGCAGAACCACGTGTGTGTAGTGGGTGACGATGCGCAGAGCATCTACAGCTTCCGCGGGGCGACGATAGAGAATATCCTGACCTTCCAGAACGGCTACACGGGAGCCAAGCTCTTCAAGCTGGAGCGTAACTACCGCTCCACGCAGAATATAGTGAACGCTGCCAACTCGCTGATTCACAAGAACAAAGGGCAGATATACAAGGAGGTCTATTCGGAGAAGGAGGAAGGTGAGCGTCTGCGCCTGACGGGCTATACGACCGACCGCGAGGAGAGCACCGCCGTGGCGCGGCAGATACTCGGTCTGCACCGACTGAACAAGCGCGATTACGAGCAGATAGCCATCCTGTACCGCACCAACGCACAGAGCCGTAACCTGGAGGAGGATATGCGCAAGCTTGGGATTCCGTACAGGATCTACGGGGGTATGTCGTTCTACCAGCGCAAGGAGATCAAGGACGCGATAGCCTACTTCCGCCTGGCGGCAAACAGCAGCGACGACGAGGCACTGGAGCGCATAGTGAACGTACCCAAACGCGGTATAGGTGCCACCACCATGGTGCGCGTACGCGACGCCGCCCTTCGCGAACATATGCCGATGATGCAGATCATGCGCGCGCCGCAGATCTACGCCACCGACATAGCCCCCGCCACCGCACGAAAGCTGCAGGCCTTCGCCGAAACGATCACCACTTTCACGCAGCAAATGGAGCAACTTGATGCCTTCGAATTTGCGCAACTGGTGATGAACAAATCAGGATTGATGGCGGACGCTGCGCTGGATACGACCGCCGAAGGCATAGACCGCAAGGGCAACCTCGAGGAGCTACTGAGCGGTATACGGCAGTACACGGAAGATCGCAAGGTGCAGGGCGAGGACACGAGGATCATGGATTTTGTGCATGAGGTCAGCCTCTTGACCGATCAAGACGAGAACACCGACGACACGACCTCGCGCATCACGATGATGACCGTGCACTCCGCCAAGGGATTGGAGTTTCCCGTGGTGTTCATCGTGGGCTTGGAAGAGAACTTGTTTCCATCGCCGTTCTGCCAGAACGAGAGCGAGCTGGAGGAGGAGCGTCGGTTACTGTACGTGGCTATTACGCGCGCCGAGGAGGAGTGCTACCTGACCTACGCCGGTCAGCGGTGGAAAAATGGGCAGGTGAATTTCAGTAGCCCGTCACGGTTCCTAAAGGATATCGACCGCAAGTACATGCAGCAGCTCAGCGCCGTGAGCGCACAGCCCTCACCCTGGGCACAACAGCCGCCGGAGTATACGCCGTGGGGCGATCCGATCATCTACGAGCAGAAACCACATTTTACACAACCGGCACCGCTGCCTACCCAGTCGCGCTCACTGCGACCGACCACAGGTGTCAAACCTAAGACCGAGCAACAAGCAATCAGCTCCGACTGGAAGCAGGGCGATAGAATAGATCACAAGGTGTTCGGGCAAGGCACCGTCCTGCGCGTATATAAGGAAAACGATAACGAGAAGATAGAGATCAACTTCGACGCCAAGGGAGTGAAGACGCTGCTGCTGGCCTACGCTAAGCTGAGCAGGATTTAAAGACGTGATAACGTGTTGACGACACGCCATAAAGAACAAATTAATAAAGAAAACCATAATACTATGTTCAAACGAATCTTATTGAAACTCTCGGGTGAGAGTCTGATGGGCAAGAAGCAGTACGGCATTGACGATGAGCGTCTGCAGCAATACGCCGAGCAGGTGCAAGCCATCGCGCAAGCCGGCGTACAGGTAGCCATCGTGATAGGTGGCGGTAATATCTTCCGCGGTCTGAGCGGTTCGCAGCGCGGCTTTGATCGCGTGAAGGGCGACCAGATGGGTATGTTGGCCACCTGCATCAACTCGCTGGCATTGGCGAGCGCACTGGAGGCACTCGGGCAACCGGTACGCGTGCTGACGAGCGTATGCATGGAGCCTATCGGCAACCACTACAACTCCGACAAAGCCAAACGCCTGTTGAACAAAGGCACTGTGGTGATTATCGCCGGTGGCACAGGTAATCCGTATTTCACCACCGACACTGCCTCTGCACTGCGCGCCATAGAGATAGGTGCCGATGTGATGCTCAAAGGCACACGCGTGGATGGCATCTACACTGCCGACCCCGAGAAAGACCCCACAGCAACGAAGTTCGACACCATCACCTACGACGAGATCCTGCAGCGTAACCTGCGCGTGATGGATCTGACAGCCACCGTGCTATGCAAGGAGAACAAGATGCCGATCTATGTATTCGACATGGATACGCTCGGCAACCTGCAGAAAGTGATGGCAGGAGAGAAGATTGGGACGATGGTAACGCCATAGAGGGATTCAAGATTTAAAAATTTAAAAATTAAACAACAAAATACTATGATTGAAGCAAAAGAAATCCTCAACGAGGCTGAGGAGAGCATGCAGGCAGCTGTTCTCTTCTTGGACGACGCTTTGGCACACATCCGCGCCGGCAAAGCAAGTCCGCGCATCCTGGATGCTATCCGTATTGACTACTATGGCGCAATGACACCGCTGGCAAACGTGGCAACAATCACTACACCCGACGCACGCACCATCGCTATCCAACCCTGGGAGAAGAAGATCATCGGTGACATCGAGCGCGCGATCATCAACTCGAACATCGGACTCGCTCCGAACAACAACGGCGAGACAATCCGCCTGATTCTGCCGCCGCTGACCGAGGAGCGTCGTCAGCAACTCGCCAAGCAGTGCAAGGGCGAGGCTGAAAACGCCAAGGTTTCCATCCGTAACGCCCGCCGTGATGCCATCGAGACGCTGAAGAAGCAGGTGAAGGAAGGCATGCCGGAGGATGCAGAGAAAGATGCCGAGAGCGAGGCGCAGAAACTGCACGACAAGTATATCCGTCAGATCGACGAGGTATATGCCAAGAAGGAAAAAGAGATCATGACCGTATAAGCCCCAGGCTGACACGAAGGCTTAGATGGACAAAGGCTTAGTAGTCATATCAACAGGCAGCGCAGTGGGTGTGCTGCTAGCCGATGGTAGCATAGTGGATTGCCGCATCAAAGGCAATCTGCGTATTGCCGGCATCCGCTCCACCAATCCGGTGGCAGTAGGCGACGAGGTGAGCATAGAGCAGCAGCCGGATGGCACAACATGGATCACCGACATCCTGCCCCGCCGCAACTACATCATCCGCCGCAGCACGAACCTGTCGAAGCAATCGCATATCCTGGCGGCGAACATCGATCAGGTAGCGCTACTTGTGACGCTGAACCATCCGGTGACCTCCACCACGTTCATTGACCGTCTGCTCGCAACAGCCGAAGCCTACCGCGTGCCGGCTATACTACTGTTCAACAAAGTTGATTTACTCGATGGCTCCGAACGTGATCAACTCAAAGAGTTGATGGAACTTTACCAATCGCTGGGCTATCCGTCATTAGCCATCAGTGCCAAGTACGATGATGTGAACAGCCTAAAGCACAAATTCATCGGCAAAACGACCCTACTGAGCGGCAACTCGGGCGTAGGCAAATCGACCCTGCTGAACGCCTTGTTCGGCGAGACGATGACGCGCACCGCCGACATCAGTCACGCGCACGACAAAGGAATGCACACCACCACGTTCTCCGAGATGTACTTCCTTCCCGAGGGAGGTGCCGTGATTGACACACCGGGGGTGAAAGGATTCGGCACACTTGACATGCAAAAGGAGGAGGTCGGTCACTACTTCCGCGAGATCTTTGCCCTGGGGCGCGAGTGCCACTACTCGAACTGCATCCACTGCGGCGAACCCGGCTGTGCCGTACTACCCGAGGTGGGAGGGTGCATTGCTCCATCACGCTTCGATAGCTACCTGAGTATACTGAGTGACATCAACGAAGCGAAGTACAGGTAGGATGGATGTTAGAAGTTAGAAGTTAGAGGTTAGGGCAGATAGATGACAATTTAAGAAAAAGTGCAGGAATCTGCACTTTTTCTTGAGAGAAATTCCTTTTTGCATTGCAAATACGATTTTTCTCTCAAGAAATTTGCATATGTCATTTTTTTTTTGTAACTTTGCATCGTATTATGCGCGGTAGGCGGAGATAACGCATACGCGCTACGCCAATAAGCATACAAACAAACTAAATTTATACGATTATGATGACAATTGACAATTACAAGTTCGCCGGCAAGAAGGCGATTGTACGTGTGGACTTCAATGTACCACTGGACGAGAACGGTAAGATCACTGACGACACCCGTATCCGCGGTGCGCTGCCTACCCTGAAGCACATCTTGAATGAAGGCGGTGCTCTGATCATCATGAGCCATATGGGCAAGCCAAAAGGCAAGGTGGCAGCCAAGTTCAGTCTGGGTCAGATCAAGGACGCTGTAGCTCAGGCACTAGGGGTTGCAGAGGTTAAGTTCGCTCCCGACTGCGCCAAGGCTCAGGCTGAGGCCGCTGCGCTGAAGGCAGGCGAGGTGCTACTGCTGGAGAACCTGCGCTTCTATCCCGAGGAGGAAGGCAAACCTGTAGGTATCGACAAAGAGGATCCCGCATACGAGGCAGCCAAGAAGGAGATGAAGGCTCGTCAGAAAGACTTCGCCAAGGTGCTCGCATCGTACGCAGACTGCTACGTGATGGACGCCTTCGGTACCGCTCACCGCAAGCATGCTTCGACAGCCGTTATCGCTGACTACTTCGACGCAGATAACAAGATGCTCGGTTACCTGATGGAGAAAGAGGTAAAGGCTGTGGATAACGTGCTGTCCGACATCAAGCGTCCGTTCATTGCTATCATGGGCGGCTCGAAGGTTAGCTCTAAGATCGGTATCATTGAGAACCTGCTGGGCAAGGTGGACAAACTCATCCTCTGCGGTGGTATGACCTACACGTTTGCCAAGGCTCACGGCGGCGAGATAGGCGAGTCGATCGTTGAGATGGACAAGCTCGATGTAGCTCTGGGCGTTGAGGAGCTCGCCAAGAAGAACGGTGTAGAGCTCGTTATGGCTCCCGATGCTATCATCGCTGATGCTTTTGCTAATGATGCCAACACTAAGGTTGCTCCGTCAAACGCTATACCGGCAGGCTGGCAAGGTCTGGATGCAGGACCTGAGGCACAGAAGAAGTTCGCTGCCGCTATCAAGGGCTGCAAGACGATTCTCTGGAACGGACCTGCAGGTGTGTTCGAGTTCGACAACTTCTGCGCAGGCAGCCGTGCTATCGGCGAGGCTATCGCTGAGGCTACGGACAACGGTGCGTTCTCGCTAATCGGCGGTGGTGACTCCGTAGCATGCGTCAACAAGTTCGGTCTGGCTGACCGCGTATCGTATATCTCCACCGGCGGTGGTGCCCTGCTTGAGGCTATCGAGGGTAAGGTGCTCCCGGGTGTAGCGGCTATTAAGGGGTAAATTGAAAAGTGAAAATTGAAAGGAAATGGAAGTATCAGGTAAGATAATTCAAAAGCTCCCGCTTCAGCAGGGGGAGTCCAAGAGCTCGGGTAAGCCTTGGGCACTACAGGCTTATGTACTGGAGACCCAAGAACAGTTCCCGCGTAAGGTGCACTTTGAGATTTTCGGCGAGCAGCGCATCAAAGACAACCCTTGCGAGATCGATGATCTGGTAACTGTATCGTTCGACATTGAGAGCCGCGAGTTCAACGGCCGCTG
>DBXI01000035.1:13058-24632 GCA_002309255.1 Bacteroidales bacterium UBA1216
CTGCCGCTCCTGTAGCTCAAGGTGCAACGTCACCTACCCCTACAACGCAGCCCACGCCGCAGATGGGAGGAACAGTAGAGCCCTTTGATCCCACTCCGGGTGACTCAACCGACGATCTGCCGTTCTGATGAACAAGCGAGCCATCATATGGCTACTGATAACTATTAGCATCCTGGCGGGTGGTGCAGCGTTATGCGCCCTCCGCTGGGATGCATGGTTTACTATGCCCCCCGAGCCCGAATGGCGCGGCGATGTATTGCGTACACGCTTCGTGACGTTCAACGACGACACGATATACGCCTGTCAGCTGAGCGATACGCTACAGATGGTAGTGTTGGGTGATGTGCACAACACGCTGCAGCAATCCGACTACATGCGAATAGCCGAACAGTGCCCCGAGATGCAGTGCTATGCACAGCTGGGTGACTTTGTGGAGCGCGAGCAGTTCTACTACAAGCAACTGCTTGCTCATCAGCTCATCGGCACACCGTTTGACAGTCTGCCGATGATGGCTTGTCCGGGCAACCATGAGTACATGAAGGGCATCAACAAACAACTGCCCGACTCATGGTACACATCGTTCCCCCTGCCACACAATGGCCCAAAGTACGGCATCGGCACGACTTACTATGTGGATTTTAAAGATCTGCGTTTCATTGCCATCGACACCGAAGATCCACTCTTTTTGTCTGACTACACGCGCCTAAACACCTGGGCTATGCGGGCAATCCGTTCGGCTTGGCAGCCTTGGGTGGTGGTGATGATGCACCGACCGGTGTATGCCTCGCGCAAAGGGCGGATGAATCCGACAGTGTGGATGACGCTGGCGCATGCGTTGAACGGGGCAGATGTGATCTTCTCCGGACACGACCACACATACGCACGCCGCGGACGTGCGCTGCAGCAGGATGATGAGCCGCATAGCCCCGTATGGCTGGGCATCAGTTCAACCACCCGAGCGAAGACACCGAAAGAGTACCACCGCTTGGACACAATCATCCAAGGCGGCCCCTACTACGAACAGATGTGCGTGACGCGCCACGAGCTGAGCATCCGCAGCTGCAGAATCGACGGCACATGCATCGATAGCATAGCACTGTTCAAGCGATGAACGCCTGAAGATGTCAAGATTCAACGATTTCTTATCTCGCTTCGCTCGAACGATCGGCAAAGCCGTACAAAATTTCAAAATTTAAAATTAAAGATTATACCATGAAACTTATTGCTCCCTCTGTACTATCAGCCAACTTTGCCGAGCTGCGCAAAGATCTGGAGATGATTAACCGCTCTGATGCCGACTGGCTTCATGTGGATGTGATGGACGGTACATTTGTGCCGAATATCTCGTTTGGCTTTCCGCTGATGGAACCGATGCGCACGTACTGTAGCAAGCCGCTGGACGTGCATCTGATGATTGTTCATCCGGAGAAGTACGTAGAGCGCTTCTGCGATGCAGGCGCGTGGAGCGTAGGTTTTCATCTGGAGGCTGTGGATGATCCGCTGCCTATCCTTGACCTGATTAAAGCCAAAGGTGTGCGCACCTGCCTGACTATCAACCCTGACATAGCCGCAGAGCGCCTCGTTCCCTACCTGGATAAGGTGGATATGATCCTACTGATGTCTGTGTTTGCGGGCTTCGGCGGGCAGAAGTTCATCCCCGAGACGATGGATAAGATCCGCTTCATCCGTCAGGAGATTGACCGTCGTGGTCTGAGTACGCTCATCGAGATTGATGGCGGCGTGAATACGCAGAACGCCCATGAGTTATTCGCAGCCGGTGCTGATGTTCTGGTAGCCGGTTCGGCTGTGTTCGGTGCACCCGATCCCGAAGAGGCTATCCGCGTTATGAAGAGATAGATGGCGCGACGCTTCCCTTTTGTATTCATCTTTTTGTGTACTGCCCTACTGATCTGTAGTGCTTACTATTGGCGTGTTCCGTTTGATCTGTGCGCTGACACCGAGGCGGATTACCTAGACTCCTTGGGCATCTTCCGCGTGCATGTCATTGAACCGCCGATAGAGAAGACGAGTGGGCAGCGGATGACTGTTCAGTTGCTGAGCATTTACAATCCGATTACGGACAGCACACGGTTGCTATCGCAGAAGGCAGATCTGTATATCCGCGTTGACAGTGCTCAGCCCCCCCCCGTGATGGGCGATATACTGCTTGTTCGCACACGCATAACGCGCCCGGCTGCAAGGTTCACCGGGGATTTCGATTATGGTCATCACCTACGTCTGCAGCACAAGGCAGGGGTGGGATACGCCTCGTCCGACCATTGGCAACGCATCGGTCATCGGTCTGTTCGCAGCCTTCGGGCATATGCTTTAGCCGTGCAGCAGAGGCTGGTGAAGCGCTATCAGGACGCAGGGCTTACAGGCAGAGCATTGGCGTTCATGTCGGCTATCACGCTGGGCGAGAGGGATGCGTTGGACTCCGAGCTCCGGCAGTCGTTCGCAGCAGCCGGTGCAGCACATGTGCTGGCGGTGAGCGGACTACACACGGGTATTATCTATCATGTGATCATCTCGCTGCTGACCTGTTTTGGCATGTACCGCCCACGATACGAGCAGCGCTTGCGACGCGTGGTGCTGGCGCTGGTTATTATCCTTGCTATGTGGGCATACGCGTTCGTCACAGGGCTGTCGCCCTCGGTGCTGCGCGCCGTGCTGATGCTGACTATCGTGCAAGTGGGGTGGATGTGCAGGCGTGACGGGGTTTCGTTGAACACCCTGGCAGCCGCAGCATGCATATGTCTATGGGCTGATCCGCTAAGCTTGTTCAACGTGAGTTTCCAACTATCGTTTGCAGCCGTGTTAGGGATTCTACTGCTTGTGCCGCACATGAACAGCGTGTGGCACATCCAAAAGAACAAGCTTTCGCTTTGGCTGAGAGATCTGGTCAATGTATCGCTGGCAGCTACCATCGGAACGCTGCCCGTTACGTTGTTCTACTTCGGACAAGTGTCGCGTTTCTTCCTGCTGACGAACCTACTGATTATCCCCGCAGCCGAGTTGCTGGTTGTTATCGGCATAGTTGTTCTTGTGCTGTCACCTACGATAGTGGGGACGTGGCTGGCTGTTGCGCTGAAATATATGTGTAGCTGGACGTGCGCATACGTCAGCTGGATAGAGCATCTGCCATTCTCCACGCTACATATGCATGCTACGCCGTGGATGGTTGTTTGCCTGGTGGCGGCTATTGTGTTCGTTTATGCAAGCATGCAACAAAGGCATCTCGCATGGCTTGCTCCAGCAGTGGCCTGTGTGGCGCTACTGTGCGTGCTGCATGTGCAAGATGTGCGGATGATTAGTCAAGAGCAGGCACTTGCTATTAGTGGCAGAACACTATACTACAAGCATGGCAGCATAGTGGAAAAACATTCATTGGAAAGCCACTACACGTTCTTCCGATTTGATGGAAAGGATTATGTGTATGCACCTTACCTGTCCGGTAAGAAGCAGCACTCCCTGCAGCAATACTGCAGGGAGCATGCGATAACTATGTGGGGGACAAACTAAGGGACTAAGACAAAGAACCTACCTTCGTCATTTGTTCCCTACCAGGTTGCTGATCTCGCTGAGTTTATTCAGCGCCTCGAGCGGCGTGAGGGAGTTGATATCCAGGCTGCGCAGCTCATCGCGGATCTGCTCCAGCACCGGATCGTCTAATTGGAAGAATGATAGTTGCACACCTTGTCTGGTCTGCCCGATGCCGGTGACGGGTTTGGATGTAGGTGCACCGGCGCTATCGGAGGTAGGACTGCTGACGGCGGCCGCATCGCTCTCCAGTTGTTTCAGTATATCATTAGCTCGGCGGATGATGCTCTCCGGCATACCGGCGATCTTAGCTACATGTATACCAAAGCTATGCTCACTGCCGCCGCGGACGAGTTTGCGGAGGAAGATAACCTTGTTGTTGACCTCGCGCACGGATACATTATAATTACGTATGCGCGAGAAGGAGGTTTCCATCTCGTTGAGCTCATGGTAGTGGGTGGCGAAGAGCGTTTTGGCGTGGCACTTGTTTTCATGGATGTACTCCACGATAGCCCAAGCTATGCTGATACCGTCGTAGGTCGAAGTGCCTCGACCGAGTTCGTCGAAGAGCACCAGACTGCGCTCGCTGAGGTTATTCAATATGCTCGCTGCCTCGTTCATCTCCACCATAAACGTACTCTCACCCTGCGATATATTGTCGCTGGCGCCAACACGGGTGAAGATCTTATCCACCAATCCGATAGATGCGCTCTCTGCAGGCACGAACGAGCCCATCTGTGCCATCAACACGATGAGCGCCGTCTGACGGAGTAGAGCGGATTTACCTGCCATATTCGGACCTGTGATGATGATGATCTGCTGGCCGTTGTTGTCCAGTAGCACATCGTTGGCTATGTACTCCTCGCCCATGGGCATATTCTTCTCAATGACGGGGTGGCGGCCTTGGCGTATATCAATGACGAGGCTGTCGTTGATGTCGGGGCAGATATACTTGTTCTCCGCTGCCGTAGCGGCAAAGCTAAGCAGGCAGTCGAGTTGTGCTGCTACATGGGCATCGGTCTGCATCATTGGTACGTACTCCACCATGGCGAGCATGAGTTCGTTGTACAGACGCATCTCGATGGAGGCTATACGTTCGTCAGCAGCCAGGATCTTCTGCTCAAAATCCTTGAGCTCGGGCGTGATGTATCGCTCGGCACTGACAAGTGTCTGCTTGCGTATCCACTCCTGCGGCACACTGTCCTTATAGGTGTTACGCACCTCCAGGTAGTAGCCAAATACGTTGTTGAAACCGACCTTCAGACTGCTTATGCCTGTGCGCTCTACCTCGCGCTGGCAGATGCGTTCGATGGCCTCGCGACTGTGGTCGCGCAGCTCGCGTAGTTCGTCCAGCTCATCATCCACACCCGAGGCGATGGTGTTCGGGCGTCCTTGTGCCAAGGGTGGGTCGGGAACAATCTGGCGCAATATGCGTTCGCGCATCTCAGTGCAGAGACTGATGTTCTCGCCCAGGCTGTTCAGGTAACTGTTGTCCTCCGCCTGCTCGCATATCTGCTTCACAGGTTGCAGTGCGCCGAGGGCGTTGCCCAGTTGCACCATCTCACGCGGGCCGATGCGACCGGTGGATATCTTGCTCACCGTACGCTCCATGTCTTGCAGTTGGCTCAGGCTCTCACGGATCGTGTCGCGCTGGTCGGGGTGACGGAAGAAGTGCTCCACCACCGACTGGCGGTTGCGGATCGGCCGCACCTCTTTCAGCGGGAAAGTGAGCCAACGGTAGAGCATGCGAGCCCCCATGGGGGTGACGGTCTTGTCGAGTATATCGAACAGAGTGCTGCTCTCGTCGGTCTGCCGATGCAGGAGCTCCAGGTTGCGGATAGTGAACTGGTCGAGCCAGACGTACCTGTCGGCCTCCAGACGGCTGAGCGGATGAATATGTTTGGTTTGTAGGTGCTGGGTTATATCCAGGTAGTGCAATATACCTGCAGCAGCCACTACTCCGTCAGGCACACCGCTTACGCCAAAGCCCTTGAGGTTTGTCGTCTCAAACTGCTTACGCAGCCGCTCCTCGGCGGTGGAGGGATTAAGCATCCAGTCTTCGAGCTCGAAGGTGAAGAACTTGGTGCCGAACAGGCGCTCAAACTCTGCCCGCTTGCCGCGAAGGAAGAGCACCTCTTTGGGTGCAAACTTCGTTAAAAGAGTTGCGATATAATCCGATGTACCCTGCGCCACAAGGTACTCGCCAGTGGACAGGTCAAGCAGCGATATGCCGATAGAAGATTTGGCAAAGCTAAGGCAGCAGAGCCAGTTGTTCTCTTTCTGCCCGAAACTGGAGTCATTGTAGCTGGCACCCGGTGTAACGAGCTCTGTCACGCCGCGCTGCACCAATCCTTTGGCAAGCTTAGGATCCTCCAACTGGTCACAGATAGCCACGCGCATGCCGGCTCTTACCAACTTGGGCAGGTAGGTGTCCAAGGCGTGAAACGGAAAACCTGCCATGGCCGTACTGTCAGCCGCGCCACCGCCGTTATTACGCTTGGTGAGGGTGATGTTCAGTATCTTGGCCGCGCGGACTGCATCTTCAGCGTACGTCTCATAGAAGTCACCGCAACGAAACAGAAGCAGGGCATCGGGGTACTGCTCCTTGATGTTGCGGAACTGCTTCATCATCGGTGTTAATTGCTCATTTGCCATAATTATCATTTATCTTTTAGCCTAGCGGTCTTTGCTCTTTTAGGCGAAGCCGGTCTATTGGAAGTCTATTGCTAATTTGATGTTATATCGTCGGCCGGTCAGGTAGTTCGGGCTTGCCCATTGGTAGCCGTCAGCATCGCTCACCCAGAAGTACGAGTTCACGTTCCTCCAGTCAACGAGGTTGAACACCTCAAAGCCTATCGTCCACTGCTTGATGTGCTTGGCCTTACGCATGTATGCGTAGTTATGTGCGTTGCTCACGTGCGTCAGTCCGAGATCAATGCGCCGGTAGTCAGGCATACGTCCCTTGCCGCGCAACTCAATGCTTCGCGGCGCGCCGTACGGAAGCCCTTCCGCCCATACGAACTTGAGGTGCGCATGTAGCTGCGGCAGCTGCGGCAGATAGTCCTGGAAGAACATCGCGAACTGATACCGCTGCTCCTGTGGTGCGTGCAACCATCCGAGCTCGGGGTGGTCGAGCAACTGCTCGCGTGAGCGCATCGTTGAGAAGCTGATCCAGCTGTCTGCACCCGGCACCAACTCGCCGTAGAGCTTGATGTCCACGCCTATCGTGTAACCGCGCAGATCATTCTTACCCGAGTAACGCACGCGCACGTTATCCACCGTGTAACTCGTGCCGCGATCCATGTACTTGGCGTACGCCTCAGCGGTGAGCTTGAACGGCCGACCAAGAGCGCGGAAGTAATAATCGGTACCGAACACCAGCTGCGTAGTACGTGCCGCCTTGAGTTTGTCGTTGAGGTGGATGCGCGTTATGCCGAACTCATCTGTTAGAGTGTCGCGCATCTCCTTGTAGAACGGTGCCTGGTAGTATAAGCCTGTGGCTATACGGAAACTGACATCCCGCTTCCAACCCGGCATAATCACCACCGATGCGCGGGGTGATACGAGTACCTCGTTATTAAAGCTCCACCAGTGCAATCGTGCACCGCCGGTCAAGATGACCTTGGCCTGCTCGGTGCGCCAGGTGTAAGAGTCCTGGATATATGCCTGCGCACGACCGCTCACGATGCTCACATCGGAGCGCATGGCGTAGAACAGCTTCATCCCATGCTCCGTATTTGGCAGCGAGTAGCCGGCTGAGTCGCGCCACTCCCATTCGTTGATGCGGTCGGTGATCTTCTCCACTTGTCCGCTCACACCCCAGCGCATGCTGTTTGCATCGTGCTTCCACTCGCCGGTGTGCTGCAGCGTAGCTACGCCTGCTGCCAGGGTGTTGCGTGCATGCTCGTGGTACGTGCCTTTGCCCAGCACGCTGACCGTCTCGGCCGCGTCGGATGAGACGACCTGGCTGTTGTCGCTGTGCGAAGCCTGCGAACCGTCCATCGGATGGTCGCTCAGGATGTACTCTCCACGGATGTCGTAGGTCTCCCGCTCGTTGGTGTAGAACCCGCTCAGGTCAAAGCCAATCTTCACCTCGGGGCTTATATGTCCATTCGCACTCAAAGCGCCAAAGGCAGTTTGAAACATATCTTGCTCCTGGCCATCGTAGTAGATCGTCAGGTTCCGGGCAGTCTGCATCGTACCGAACGACGAGCTCATGCTATCCGGCGTAAAACCGTAGGAGTTGAGGCTATAGTTGGCCAGGAAAGCCAAAGTCCAATCCGACTGCTTATTAAGCCGCCAGGTCATGTGTGTCTGGTAGTCAAGGAAGTGCGGCCGGTAGTTACCCTTGGTCTGCAGCGAACCGAGCATGTACTGCGAGCTCTTGTAGCGGATGCCGTGCATCTGGCTGTACATGCTGTCGCCTACGCCCATATAGATACTACCGCCCTGAAAACCCACTGTCAGCGAGGCTTCGAACGCCGTGGGCTGCTTGTAGCGTATATCCAGTACCGACGATGCCTTGTCACCAAAGCGCGCATCGAACCCGCCGGCACTGAACAGCACATTGTCCACCATCTCGGGATTAACGAAGCTCAGTCCCTCTTGCTGCCCGGCACGTACCAGCAACGGACGATGGATCTCTATGCCGTTGACGTACACCGCGTTTTCGTCAAAGCTGCCGCCGCGTACGTTGTACTGACTACTCATCTCGTTCGTCTGGCTCACGCCGGAAAAGGTGATTAGCAGACTTTCTATACCTCCGCCGCTCAGGTCGGGGATCACGCGACGTGTGGATGCATCCACACGCTCCATCATGTCTTGTTGCTTCTGTATGCCTTTCACCTCCACCTCGGCGAGTTGCTCACCCGACTCGCGTAGCTCGATGTTGATATTCAACACATCGCGCGTAGGCAGCAATCGCATCTCTACCGTCTCATAGCCAAGCATCGAATAGACGATGGTCACACTGTCACCACCTTCAAGGCTTTCATCTTTCGACTTTTGACTTTCGACTACTAAATCGTAATAGCCGTTCTTGTTCGTTGAGGTGCCCACAGCAGTAGTGCTCACACTCTCTTTCCAGAACACGTTGCATGCCTCTATGCCCCTGTTCTGCTCATCAAGCACGTACCCATACAGCCGCACACGCCGCGCGTGCACGCTGCTCACGCACAACAACACAATGAATATGTATAATAATTGTCTTTGCATATCTATTGTCAACAACCCATCGCTGCTATTGCGGCATTGATGCCGTCAAGGGCGGAGGATGTTATGCCCCCTGCATAGCCGGCTCCTTCGCCGCAGGGGTAGAGATTAGGATGAGATACAGAACGCATCGTTTCTGCATCGCGTAGTATTCGTACCGCGCTACTGGAGCGGCTCTCCACAGCCAGGATGACCGCATCGTTGGTTAGGTAGCCCGGGTACTTGCGGTCAAAGTCACGGAAGCCTTGTTGTAATCGTTTGGCGATGAACGGCGGCATCCACTCATGTAGTGCGCTGCTACGTGTGCCGGGCAGATAACTGCAGGCCGGCAGATCAGCACTTTTCTTACCACGCACAAAATCGCCAAGTCTCTGTGCCGGTGCAATAGCCGGTGCGCCACCATGAACGAATGCCTCATGCTCCAGCCACTCTTGCAATCGCAACCCTGCCAACGGATCGTTGGCAATTGACAATTGACAATTGACAATTGACATTTCATTGCCGAACGCGGCGATATCCTCAGGGTTAATTTGTACCACGATGCCCGAGTTGGCGTAGGGTGAGTTACGGTGGGAGGCAGACATACCATTGATCACGCAAGCGTCACTGCTACTCGTAGCGGGCACCATGTGTCCGCCCGGGCACATGCAGAACGAGTACACGCCGCGACCCTCGACCTGGGTGACGAGCGAATACGAGGCGTTGCCCACGTAGCGGATGAGATCGCTTTCGTCTTTGAGCAAAGCGGTCTTTGTTCTTTCAGCGGAGCGGTCTATATGATACATCAGTCGGTTGATTAGTGCCTGCGGATGCTCAGCGCGCACGCCCATGGCGAAGCCTTTAGTCTGCAATGCGATGCCTATCTTGGCGAGCATGCGGTAGGTGTCATGGGCTGAATGGCCGATGGCTAAGATGACGGGGGATTCGTTAAGCCATTGCTGCAGTTCATTCTCTCCTACACAGTGATTGAAGTGCACCTCACCGCCTTGATCAATGATGCACTCGCGCATCGCGCGTATAACAGAAGGTAACTTGTCGCTACCTATGTGCGCATGCGTCTCATATAGGACGGTGTCCGGCGCGCCGAAATAATGGAAGAGCTCCATCACACGCTGCATGTTGCCGCGTTTCTTGCTGCGCGAGAACAGTTTACCATCACTGAATGTGCCGGCTCCGCCTTCGCCGAAGCAGTAGTTCGACTCGTCGTTCAGGCTCACGTTCCTGTTTAGTTGCGCGATGTCTTTCTTGCGCTCGCTGACTTCCTTACCGCGCTCGTAGATGATCGGCTTCACGCCATGCTCAATGCATGTCAGCGCTGCAAACAGCCCAGCCGGACCAGCACCGATGATGCGGACGAACCGCTGCGCATGGTGCACATCCTGCCATATAGGAGTTGTATATAACGGAATAGGGGCATCCTTTTTGATAGGATGCCCTTTTTCGTCAAGCAGGAGTGTGAGGTTGACCTTGAGTTGGCGTTGTCGCGCATCGATCGAGCGCTTCACCACGCGGTACTGCTCAGCCGTCTTGTATGCCTGCTCGGGGGTGAGTGTCAATGTCTGAATACTGACTTCTGACATCTAACTTCTGCTTTAGGCCATAATCTGCGATTCGATTTCGTCTGCCAGGTCGGGATTCTCGCGCAGCACTTTCTTGACGGCGTCGCGACCCTGGGCGAGCTTCTGTCCGTTGTAGCTGAACCACGAGCCCGACTTCTGCAAGATACCCTTGGCTACGCCCAGATCAACGATCTCGCCCGAGCGTGAAATGCCTTCATCGAACATCAGATCAAACTCAGCCTTCTTGAACGGCGGAGCCACCTTGTTCTTTACGACCTTCACGCGCACCTGGTTGCCAATGACTTCGTCACCCTCCTTGATCTGGCTCACGCGGCGAATATCCAGTCGTACCGAAGCGTAGAACTTCAGGGCGTTACCGCCGGTGGTGGTCTCAGGGTTGCCGAACATCACACCGATCTTCTCGCGCAGCTGGTTGATGAAGATGCAGGTGGTCTGGGTCTTATTGATGGTGGCGGTCATCTTGCGGAGCGCCTGACTCATGAGTCGTGCCTGCAGGCCTACGCGGTTATCACCCATATCGCCGTCGATCTCGGCCTTTGGGGTGAGAGCAGCCACGGAGTCGATGACGATCAGATCAACGGCAGCCGAGCTGATGAGCTTGTCAGCGATCTCCAGGGCTTGTTCACCGCTGTCGGGTTGTGCGATAAGGAGGTTGTCGGTATCCACACCGAGTTTCTCGGCATAGAAACGATCGAACGCATGCTCGGCGTCGATGATAGCGGCTATACCGCCTTGCTTCTGCACCTCAGCCATCGCGTGGATAGCCAGAGTGGTCTTACCAGAAGATTCGGGGCCGAATATCTCCACTACTCGTCCGCGCGGATAGCCACCTACGCCAAGGGCGAGGTTAAGCGTCACGCTACCGGTAGGGATCACCTGTACATCCTCTACATGGTCATCGCCCAGCTTCATGATAGCGCCCTTGCCAAAGTCCTTATCAATCTTTTCCATAGCCAACTGTAGAGCTTTGAGTTTCTCTACAGATGGTTGTTTTCTTTCTTCTGCCATAGTTTGTTTGTTTAGACCGCAGGCTGGTGCCTGCTCACAGATAAAAGACCGCTCGCTACGCTTCGCTCAAAGATCAAAGCCTAATTACCATCCCGTCAGAGATGTAGCATAATAGGCTTTTTTCTTTTGTCTTTAGTGAGCGCAGCGAACGGTCTTTCTACTAATTTTACTTGCTCAACGCAAGAGCTACATTTACGGCGCAAGCAACGGTGCAACCTACCATCGGGTTGTTGCC
>DBXI01000062.1 GCA_002309255.1 Bacteroidales bacterium UBA1216
TACTACTTCCTGAGCGGTTTCACCGCCAAGCTTGCCGGCACAGAGCGCGGTATCACCGAGCCGACGCCGACCTTCTCGGCTTGCTTCGGTCAGGCTTTCCTCGAGCTGCATCCTACCAAGTATGCTGAGGAGCTTGTTAAACGTATGGAGAAGAGCGGTGCCAAGGCTTATCTGGTTAACACCGGTTGGAACGGTACGGGCAAACGTATCTCTATCCGCGACACCCGTGGTATCATCGACGCTATCCTTGGCGGTGCCATCAAGAGTGCTCCTACCAAGAAGATCCCGTTCTTCGACTTCGAGGTTCCGACCCAGCTGCCCGGCGTTGATCCCGCTATCCTCGATCCGCGCGACACCTATGCTGAAGCAGCTCAGTGGGAGGAGAAGGCTAAAGACCTCGCTGGCCGTTTCATCAAGAACTTCAACAAGTACACCGGCAATGCCGCAGGCAAAGCATTGGTTGAAGCTGGACCGAAACTCTAATTAGACCGCTGCGCTCAAAGACAAAAGACCGCAGCCTGTGGCTGCTCAAAGAAAAAAGCCTAGTTACATTCGACTAGACGATGCTGATTAGGCTTTTTTCTTTTATCTTTGAGTGAGGGAAACGAACGGTCTTTCGACTAAACAAAGAAATTATGATTTCATTGCATGAAATAACCACAGTTGACAACCTCGCTGGGGCAAAAGCCGGCGAGGTGGTTACTGTGAGTGGTATGATCCACAACGTCCGCGTGACGAAGTGGGGCGGATTCATTATTCTCAGGAAGGCCTGCGGTCTGCTACAGACGGTGGTGGACAACAGCGAGTCGAAGTTCTTCAACGAGCAGGGTGAGGCTATCGCTATGAGCGATCTATGCCGCGAGATGGCTGTAACCATCACCGGCAAGGTGGGTGAGGCCAAGATCAAGGACCAGGCGGTATATTACAAAACCATCGAACTTGCCGTACAGGAGGTACGCGTTCTGTCGCGTCCGTCAACGGCGGAGGTGGTTGATATGAACGCCCTGAAGTTCGGTGACGAGGAGACGCTCCTGCGCTATAAATTCGACAACCGCCAGGTCACCCTGCGCAACCCGCGCGACATGGGTATCCTGCGCGTGCAGCAGACGATAGCCAAGGCGTTTGCTGACTTCCTAAGCGAGAACGGGTTTACGCAGATCTACACCCCGAAGATCGTATCAGAGGGTGCAGAGGGTGGCGCCAATGTGTTCAAGATGGACTACTTCGGCAAGCAGGTGTATCTGGCACAGTCGCCGCAGTTCTACAAGCAGATCGGCGTTGGAGTCTATGAGCGCGTGTTCGAGATTGCTCCGGCTTATCGTGCCGAGAAGCATAACACCAGTCGCCACTTGAATGAGTACATCTCCCTCGATGTGGAGATGGGCTTCATCAAGGGTCAGGAGGATGTGATGCAACTCGAAGCACGATTGCTGCAACATATCATCAAGACCGTGAGCGAGAAGTGCGCCCATGAGCTCAACCTCTTAGGTGCCACGCTGCCCGTGCTACCGCATGAGGTACCTGCATGGAAATTGAGCGAGGTGCATGAGATTCTCTTTGAGAACAACTTGTGCGAAGCTGACCACCGCGGCGAGGATGACCTCGCACCGGAAGAGGAGCGTGCCATCTGCAAGTACGTGCAAGAGAAGTATGGTTCGGACTTTGTGTTCGTAACGCATTTCCCCTCAGAGCATCGTGCTTTCTACGCCATGGATGATCCTGAGGATCCGACACTGACGCTGAGCTTTGACCTGCTGATGCGCGGCCTGGAGATCACCTCCGGCGGACAGCGTATTCACAAGGAGCAGGAGTACCGCGACAAGATGATCAAGCGTGGTATGAACCCGGATAATTTCCGCTTCTACCTCGACACGTTCAAGAACGGCATGCCGCCTCACGGAGGCTTTGCTATCGGCTTGGAGCGCATCACAGCGTGCTTCCTGGGCATCAACAACGTCAAGGAGTGCTCGATGTTCCCGCGTGATATTAATCGTGTAGCACCATAAACGATCAAACACCTATGAAACAACTCATTATTATGGCTCTTGCCGGCACACTACTGGCAGCGCCGATGGCAGCTCAGGACACACGTCCTGCGGCAGATATGGCCGGCACAGGCGACTACCCTGTAGCCGCTCAGGTAAGCGCCATGCGCTCGTTCGCGACGATCGCTGAGGCTGTTAAGCAACTGCCTGCACTGCCCACTGTGGAGCAGATCAGCAGCTCGCAGGCTAAGTACATCGTTGATAGCACGACATATACGCCCTACCGGCTGGCTGTAGAGCAGACTCTGGCCGTACATCAGTACGACCAGATGCAGATACAGTCACGCCTCACGCAGGCGCAGCAGAAGCGTGCGCAACGTACGCAGGCAACCATGCAGCACTACAACCGCAACGTGGAGGCCGGACTGCTACCCTCCCAGCAGGAGATGATGCAAATCCTCATGAACAGCGGACTTGACCTCAACAAAGCCACCGAGCAGCAGATCATGGACGCCGTGGCAGGCAACATATCCCAGAAGTGGGGTGTGAGCAAGGACGAGTACCTGAAGATAGTCACTCTGGCGCAGCAGAACCCCAAGCGCGCAGAGGAGTATATGAAGGCGAATCATCCTGACCTGTACAAGCGTCTCTACGATGTCAATCACGACACACCCACACAGGAGCTCAACGACCCGCGTGACGGGCGATTGACCGAGATAGGCGAGGAGCTGCGAACCCTAATGGAGCAACTCACCACTGTCATGGGTGAGCAACAGGGCGATCTTGCCGAGCAGTGGAAGAATGAGATGATCAAGGATTGGTTGGCATCCGAGGAGGCTAAACAGGTCGACGAGATAGAGAGATCGATTTGGCTACGCGTTGAGCAATGGCAGGCAGGTCTCGAACTCAACGATAACGGCATGGCGGATATCAACTACCCCGACTGGTGGACTGCCGAGCGCAAGCGTGAGAACAAACTCATCGACAGTTGGAACAAGCGCGCAGCCAAGGCTTGGTTGGACAAGATCGAAGTACGCCATAAACAGTTGCAAGAGATCTTCAACAAGGTTGCTGCACTCGATGCGGAGAACGAGCAGCTAGCCCGTCAAAGCGAGGAGGACAACATGTTCTACCTAATGAACAAGCAGCAGCTCAACACCTTATTCTTCATGCTGCCCGAACTCACTACTCCTTACGGCAACGCACTGCGTTTCCCCTGCGTGGATCACCAGGACGAACAGGGCGCTATTCATCTGGGTAAAGGATAAGCTGCTGTGCTCTCCCGGGCGCACGCGAATATATAAAAAAAAGACATCTTCCTTATCCGGGGAGGTGTCTTTTTTTGTAGGTCATCCTGGCTACGTAGAGTAGGGCGAGAAGCAGCAGGATCAGCGGTTCTCCTATCGGTACAGCAGCTATCTCGCCTATCGGATCTTCGTCTTCCGGGCTTCCCCAGCTCCTGCGCGCACCGCTACGGAAGCCGCCATCGGGCGCGTAGTCCGATAGCCGTGCGTCAGCTGAACTGGATGAGAAGTACGACGACAATTGAGCGCCTCGGCCGAAGTCAGAGTTGTAGGCGGATATCTTGTTGTGCGCCGGTGTGTAGCCCCATGATGATCTGCGCGGGGCAGAGTAGGTCGTAGTGGCTTGCTGATTGCTATACATCGAAGTCGATCTCCACGCCGCAGCCCCCGGCGCTTGAGCCAGCACCGGGAGACTGCAGCCTATCAGGAGATACGCTGTCAAAATCCATTCATATAATAATCGTCTTGTCATGTTCTGTTATCTCAGTTTTTGTCCGAGTGTAGTGTAAACGTGTTCACCACGTATGATGAGCACTTGTCCGTTTCGGATGATCTTGTATGCCTGTTCACCGCAGGTCTCATGCACGCCGTTGCCCGTAGCAATGGGGCTTGTCGGGTCGTCGGCCGACCATCCGTAGCGGCGGATGTAGTAACGCGTCTCGTGGCTCATCTCCGGTGTTTCGATGGTGAGGCAAATGCCGTCGATAATCGCTTGCTCACTGCCACTGAGTGCGTCGTAGAGCACCAACTGACCGTCAATATTATTCACGCCTGTGAACCACAGGTAGGTCACCGGCTCGAACGGCAACTCGCTCATGTAGAACGATACGGGCACATTCAGCACCTCATCGCGCAGATCGATGCTCAGTCCGTAGTCGCCCTCCGAGGCGTAAATGTTGAACGGCGTAGATGGTGTAGATGCGTTGTATTTGCTGACATTGATAGTGGTAAGCACAGCATCCTCCCCCGGGCGTATAGCATCGTTGTAGCCCTGCCCGAGCAAGAGTCGCGAGGTGCACGAGCGGTCGGCTGGGTTGATGGCGGTGACGGTCATGATGCCACGTGCGCGTGCTGATGTGCTGCGTCGGGGCGCCGGACCGGGGCGAACGATCTGGTCAGCAGAGGTCACTATACGGCTGGCATTCAGTGTAACAGCCTTGGATACAGCCGAACTCGTAGTGATGACTATCGCGTGCATTGGCGGCAGATAACGCTCAGGCGTGGTGATTATGTCGGCAGTGGCATCAGCAGTGGATTTGTTCACCGTGGTATACACGCCGGAAGCGTTGAGGTAACTGAATTCCTCCTCCAGCGAGTTATCCGCTATAAAGCCCCATATATCGATGTATCCCATCGTCGGGTTGCCGAACACGAACGAGGCGGACTCAACGTCGCCGTCGTGGGTGAGCGTATAGTTCTGCGAGTTGCCGTCGGGCTGGAAAGCTAACCTGCCAGCCGTGCCGCCTGCGTACGTATTCCGGCGCTCGCGCAAGTTGTCCACGTACCGGTCGTACAACTTCTCGCCGTAGGAGTCGTAATAGTAGTATATATCATCGCTCTTGGGCAGGCGCAGTACGGCATCCGTTTCGGTATTGGTATGCGTATATACCGCCCATCCTTGTGCCGGAGCGAGCGACTGCGTCATACCATTGGTCACCTTTGACCACTCGGCGGCAGCAGTCCTGTTCTCCGTCTCCTGCCCGTTGACCAGATGAACGGTCTCACGGCTGTAGAGCGAGAGCCAGAACGACGCGTTACCGGTCTTGTAACTGCGGCCGTTGGCATCAAAGTTGCCTGTCGTCCAAGGCTTGGTCTCATCCGTGACATCTGCGTTGGCGATATAAATGTCGCCACTTATCATACCTGTCAACGGTGCTGAGCGTAGTGCCCATGTCTGCTCGGGTATGTGCAGGTCCACCACCACATTATCGCAACTCAGCCGCTGTTGCTGGCCGATAGCCGCCCCCTTGAGGAAGCGTATATCATCGCAGCTGTTGTATGTGAAACCCACCTGCTTGACCGAGTCGGCTGAAGGGATGCTCTCAGGATCAGGCAGTACGGGGTAGGGCAACCCATCCGTCATGGCAGGGATGATCACATCGGTATAAGCGAGTGGTGCAAAGTGGGCGTTCGCATGCAGAGGCTCGTAATTTTCATCCAGTCCGATCCAGTTAGCGGGGTCATTCCACTTGTTGTTGTCAGCCGACTTGGGTTCCCAACGCAGGTAATCGGGCACCACGGATACGGTGAAAGGTATGACACCTACGGGGCAGTCATCGCCGGTGGTCAAGAATCCGGCGCTCGTCTGCATTGTGATGCCGAAGGTGTAGTTGTATCCCGGGCGCATGCGGTAGTTGTTGGAGGTAGCCGGACGCAGCAGTATATCATCGCCCTTGCGGTAATAGCCTGTGTTGTCGCCGCTAAGGTTATATATCTTATCGGGCTCCATGTTGAGCAGGTGCACTCCCTCATAGTAGTCGGGATCGTCGGTTGACAGGAGTGTGATTGAGTGTACAGCCGTGGAGGGCATCATCGAGTCGATGTGCAGTGTAATCTGCTCGTTGGCGGTACGTGCGTTGGCCAGCACCACTACAGGCAGATTGGCCTGCGTCGAGTCACGACGGATACCGCCTACCATCAGAGGTATATCGCCGCCCTTGCTTGACTTGAGCTTAATGAACATAGGTGTCGTACAAACCTCCATATTCATCTCAGTCATCGCATCCGATCCGGTTCCCAAGATCGGGAACACGACATACTGAACCGAGTCGTTCTTTGCCACCATAGTGGTGATTTTGGGCTGATACAAGGTCAGGAACCCGTTGTTGACCAGAGAGGATAGCAAGGTGTAAGCATTCACGCCGGGCGTGAGTGTGACATTCTTGGCATAATACTCCAGGTCGTTGCGGTTGACGGATGCCAGGTCGGGGGCAAACTGGTTGCTGTTGGTACCTACAGCCGGTGCGCAGCGCAGTACATCCTTGATCACCTTCTTTATATCGCTGTACTTGTATCCGTAGCGGATTATGCTTGTGGCCTCAGCGGTGTCGCCGTAGAGCAGCCAGTCGTTGACGCATGAGCCGTTGACGTCAATAGGTGCCGTTCCTGGCATGTAACGTGAGCCCTTGACGCGCACGCTCAGATCATAGGTCGTGTTGGCGCACATATTCGTTGCCTCGTTGTCCTCCTGCTCCTCACCGTTGAGCTCCAGCATCATACGGTTGGTGACATTCAGCTTACTCGTCATCGCACACTTACTGTCCAGCAGATCATTGGCCGCAAGTGACATGCGCACGTTATACGTGTTGTCGGCAGCCATCTTAGCCTCATGAACCACATACAGCACAGGTCGAATCACACCATCCAGGTTCTCATACAGATAGCCCTGGCGGAATATTTGTTTGGATTTATCTGATTGCCATGCTCTGTACGTTATTCCAAACGTATCAATCAGTTGCTGCAAACTGGAGAAGATGGAGTCTTTGTCCAGCGGCGTGTACGTATTTGCCGGCATACTGATGTGCCCGTAGAGCGTGTCCGGCTTGGATTCATCTGCTCCGAACTTACGCTCGGGATTGATGTAACCATCATCCATCGGCACAAAGCTGCGTACTTCATTCTTGATCTGCTCAACGGTGTAGTACACGGCTGTATCGTTGTAGCTCTCGTCCACAAACCCCTGGTAGTCGACGCGCAGAACGACCTGCGTGATGGAGTCGTTCTTTCCCTCTTCCACACACTTGGTGTCCGACTGATAGGCGATTAGCGGCGGCTTGGTGGCAAAGATGCACATATCATCCAGGATAAAGTCGTTGCCGTCGAAGTCCGACGATACATTATATATACGTACGCGGAACTGATCGTACGAACCCTCCTGGTTGATGGGGAAGAAGATCTGATACCACTTGTTCGACGGCTGTATGTCGCCCGTCATGTATGAGGTGATATCCGCCCATTTCTTTTCCTTGTCGTTCCAGCCTTGTACGGTGAATCGGAAGTTCGGGTTCGACTTGCCTTTCTGGCTACTGGGGTTGCCCACATAGCCGGAGAAGTACATCTTCTGCCCCTCGCACAATTGTGTATGGAGCGACAGAGCAGCCACCTGTCCGGCTGACGACATACCGTCGCAGTAGATCATGTACCCGTTCTCCGCGCCGCCGTGTTGTTCCATCATGTGCCAGTAGTTGGAGTATGGGATACGGTTGATGATACCGTATTCACCCACGCCGGGGAAGTTAGGTGCAAAGTCGTTGTGGTAACGATTGTCGGGCACCTCAGGCGATACAGGATAGCTGTATCCGTAGGATGCATCCGACCACGGTAGTGGGTGCGGATAGACGTGATACTCGCTGCCCGGCTTGTTGTAGTCGAAGTTCAGGCGCTCCAGCACCTCGTAGGTCTGTTCGATCTCGTCGTTGGTAATCAGCGCTTTTGTCACGCCGTTAGTCTTCGCCTCCAGTTTGGGGCCATACTTACGGGGATCATGGTAGATGACCTTGTACCTGCAAAGATTGAACCAGTAATTACCCGGAACCGTCAGATCCATACTTTCAGGGCGGGTGGTATGCATACTCCGTGAACGCAGACAGTAATAGACTGTGTCATATTCTTGTCCTGCCGTGATACTTGTCTTGGCAGGCACATTCAAGAAGTCATCGCTCTCTGTAACAGGATGATTACACGGATGATATTCATGGGAAGACGGATCATACGTAAACCACATGCATGTGGCATCCCACCCACCGCACCAAATCATTGTATCCTGACGAACCTGATCGCCATCCCATGTGGACCAGTTATCGTCGCGCATGTAGTAGCCTAATAGCGATTCCGAGTGGCCTTTCTTAGCCAGATTGTCGTAGCGATAGCGCTGTTCGGTAGTCAGCAGAAGACGGTTGCCGATAGGTGCCATCACTTCATGATCCTCCAGGTAGTTCTCGTTAGTGAACGGGCCGTCTGTCGAGGTCTTGTATCCCTCCAGTTTTTCCGCCATCTCCGTCCAAGGGTGCAACTCAAATACCTCGCGCAGCGACAGAGTAGGCTCTAATATGTCCTGCATCGTATCCAGGACAGCCGTGTCCACCTGATTGATCTGCGCCATCGACAGCGGCAGGTTGTCGTAGTAGTTACCCAGATCCACCACGTAGGTCATTGTATCCTTGCGGTGCGGTGGGAACACGTGCGGTGACTTGGCGGGCGGGTCGTTCTTGCTGCCGTATGCTACTGCCGGGTAGTGGAACACCGTGTAGCGCCCCATGGTCACCAGTTTCTTCTTGCCCGGGTGGTCCGGATCATCCACCGAGTCACCGATGATACGGAAGGGGTAGTTGAACTTACCCACGTTGCGCGGCGGGGTAATCCATGCGGAGTCGGGGATATCCGTATCCTCCAAGTCCGGGTTCTCCTGGTACCAGCGCCACCATCCATAGAAGCTGCGCTCACGGATGGGCAGCTCTACGTTCTGGTCCGCCTCGTCGTATGGTTCGGGATTGTAGTAGTACAGGACGCGCTTGTTCTCGTGCACCTGCTGTCGTCCGTCGGGCGCCAACGGGTCGCCCGATGCTCCCGGGGTGTGAATAAGGGTTTGGTTGTTCGCGTACTTGAACAGACTCGCCTGCGATACAGTCAGCCGGAAATTGACATACTTATACTGTTTATCCACCTCAACGATATACGCGAAGTAGAGGTATGCCGAACGCGGCGAACGGATACCGTTACTAAGACACTTCATCGTAACGGAGTTCGTACCCTTATTGCTGATTTCGCACCAGTCGGGCGTCTTACCGAACTCATCCACCAGACGGATCTCCGCATAGGCGGCTTGATCCAGCTTCATGAGCTCTGTCAGAGTGTCTATACTGGATGATACATACGAGATAACGTTGTTATCCACATCCAGAGTGTTCGTTCCGCGGCGGCGGACTGTCTCCAAGTTGAAAGTGTGAAGGCTATCGCTGCTCACGCCCTCGCGAAGCGATGACGGGAAAGCGAAGTTATACTCCTCCTTGTCGACCAGACAGACGATGGAGTCGTAGTTCGACTCGTGGTAGGTCTTACGCACCAGTGGGATCTTCAGGCACGCATCCGAGACGGATGATACGTTTTTCCAGTCCTTGAACCGATATACCGGTGCACCGTCCTGCAGCCCCAAGGTCACTTGCAGGGTATCCACAATGTCCGTGTACTGCCCATCAAACTGCGTACCCATGGGGCTGTCGCCGGTAGGCGTGATGGTGGTGGTGAACTTGTTTGTCCGTACACGCAGCTTGGCGGAGTCCGCTACTATGCCTTCTTTCTTGAAGCGGCTGTCGTGGATTAGGCTCACGGCATAAGTGGTCTTCCACGGGTCGCTGACCATGGTGGTGCTATCGTTCTTCTGCTCACGGCACAGGTAGGTGAGCGCGTTATCTACCAGCATCGAGTACTCACGGTACACCTTGTATGCTGTCTTGATGGACGCTGCTGAGGCTCTGGTGCCGAACTCCGCGCGGTCGATACTAGGGTATGCGCCATCGTTGAGCAGGTTATACTCCTGCTGCAGGTAGCTCCAGTAGAAAATGGTGGCAGATGCCGAATCGTCCTGCAAGGTAAGCCTGTCGCCAGTGAACTTCAGCCATTTGCCGGAGCCATACTTGATGCGCACTTTTTCCTCATAGTTAGCATTAGCGTTGGCATTGACGGCGGCCAAACGATAGGTGAAGTATGTCGTGTCATTATGCAAATCGGCATAATCTCCATCTATGGTGAGAAACTTGTCAACGCCGTACTTGGTAATAAGCGACAATTGATTATTGTCTCTTGGATTGATCGTGAACTTCCACGGTGTGATATATTGCGCATCATTGTTGGCAACAGTCTTAACACCTTTTATCAGCGCCGTCGTCGTATTTAGCTTATACAATGTATTGCCGCGAAGGTTATACTCTCGGAACACAAAGTGTCCGACATCTCCGTCTTTACCTGCCATGATATAGTATCGCTTGCCGTTGTCGGGATGCACAGCCGACCACACCAATTCGTCGCCTTGCAGCGATGACTGGATCAGCGGCACTCTCGCTACGATGGCATACGTGACACCGGAATAGGTGTTGGCAGGTATAGTCACGATCAGGGTATCCGTCCGCGCACCGTACGAGTTCTCCGACAGCGTCTGTATGGTCACATGATCACCGCTTGCGCCTGCGGGCACAGGTGCAAAATATGAACCTGTGAAACTGCACATGTCGGAGCTCAGGCTCAGCACAGCTGTTGTATCCTTTGTGGCCAGGGTATCCCGTCTGAACACTGCGCCTGCTGCATCACGCAACTCGCGGTATGTGAGTTTGGTGAGCTTGAATTGTATCTCCTGGCTCTGGTTGGCCAGCGCACTGAAACTGTAACTCTGCTGCTTGGGTTCGAGCACCAGAGTGGTGATTGTATCGGTGTAGTGGTAGGTCTTGGTCTTCACCAGGATGTCGCGATAGCGCGAGCCGTCTCTAAGTACGTGCACGCCCTCAGCATCAGTCTTCCAACGGCCGTAGTAGTCAGCGATCTTACTTGTACCCATCGGGCGCAGGCGGACACGCAGTGTATCACATATGTCGATCCACTCGCCCATGTAGCGTACATTCATCGGGCTGTTTTCGCCACTGATGAGACGGCGGCAGAAGTCGTTATCCGTCTCCTCCACAATCACGCGATCGGACTCGGCTATCTCAGCACGGCTGTCATGGATATAATCGAAGTACTGAGTCAATCGGTAGTCGAGCGACAGGCGCAAGCCGCTCGCAGTGGTCTGTGTCTTGCTGTTGTTGGGGTGGAAGTACACTGTATCTTTGCCTACCTTCATGCCGGCCATCAGCTGCTTGCCTATCAGCTTCGACCACACGTGCTCTGTTGTCTGCTTGCCGTTGTGGTAGTCAAACACCACCTCGTCAGTCCAGGGCGTGTTAGGATCGGTTGTGTCGGGCAGGATCACGTAGTGCTGATCCGCCACCAGCACGGCTGCTATCTGAAAGTCCGTACCGTCAGCCTCGGTTTTTGTGCCGTCGAACTGGTTGGTAGCAGGCTTGTACTCGATATAATCGAGACCGAGAAGACGAGGCTCTCTGGTGATATCTTCTCGCTCATACATACCGGTGAAGTAGTGGGAGGAATAGAGCTTGGTACTGTCCACCGACAGTTCCCGGTATGACGGCCATCCTTCTGTAGACTTGAATATACCCGCCCAAGTGTTGTTCGCCAGTACCGTGTTCGGATCGGTGTAGTACAGACCTAAGAACTCATCGTTAGCCGGAGCGAAGTGCTCATAGAAGATCAGCGAGTCCTCTGCTCCGTGCACTATTTCATGATAGGGGTTTAACACGTACTCCTCTGTCTCGCACTTCTCGCAGGCTCCGGGATTGCCAATCATCTTGAACGTACTCACGTAGTTCGGCTCTGAGTTGTCGGCATTAGCCATACCCTGATACACATTCGTCCAGTCGGTAAAAGTACGTGCACGCGCGAAACGCGGCGCGCTGGCGTTCGGGTGCGTCAGGTAGTAGCGCTTGCCGTCGTGCATGAACGAGAAAGTCACACGGTACGTATCGTCAAAGGTAGCTTTGGCGTACAGCGTGATCGTGTCGTCCTCCAGCGTGATTGAGTCACCGGCGTGATACACCGCCTCGCCTTCTGGGCTTGTTGCCCAGCCTAAGAACATGAAACCTTCCTTCAGTCGTGCATCGCGTACAGCCACCTTCGCAGAGCCCTCTAACTCGGCGTACTGGTTAGGCACTGTAGCACCTTGCAGACCGTTGTTGTCGTATATAAGGCATTTCCTGGTATCTGCCGGTACGAACACCATGCCGCCGTTCTTCGCCTTGTTGCCCGGATAGATACGCGCCCACCCCGAGCAACCGATGATACTTCGTCCTGTTGTCACCGGCACCGATGTACCGGTCACCAGTTCGCTCCATCCTGCAATGTCGGCACCCTCATCCGTTTCACTGAACTGGGGACCGGTCTGCAGTGTGGTCTTGATCTGCAGTTTGGCATATTCTTCGCTGATCGTCCACATCTCATCGCATGTCCACTCTGTGCCGTCGGCATTCGAGTGCAAGCGGATGTTACGGCCGCTATTGGTGCGCAGGAAATAGCCCGCCGGCTCGAAGGTCACACCTAAGTTATCTGCCCCCGAGGTTGTATCCACAACCATCCGTCCGCACGCACCTGCCGAGGGCGTATATGTTGTGCTCTCGCCCTTTAGCGCATCAATACGCAACTGACTGATCTGCGTGAACAGCGAGTACGCACCCGCCGTCGAACCTAAGGCGACCCCTGCCTTATCCGCATAGTACGTGTTGTTCTTACCTACATAGTAATACGTGCTGTCCGAAGAAGGAATCTGCATCCAGTCGGTCTTATAGATCTTTGTGTCATCCACACGCTCCATGCAATGGAAATGATCAAGCGTGTAGACCTTTCTGGCGGATGTACTGTCCGTCATCGTCTGCGACTGACGATAGCGCTTGTAGTCCTGCACGTCCCAGCCGAAGAAGTACGAGTTGCACGACGAGAACGGCTTGTTCAGCGGATAGATGCGATACAACGTACGCTTGGTAGGGTTATGCTTCGTGTCGGCAAATGCGTAGTACACCCTGCCCGAACTGACGTTCTCGCCGTTCCATTTCTGTGTGGTGGACGACATGTTGAACGTCACGATAGAGGCATTCGTGTACGTGTTTGGCGTGTTCGAACGAGGGATGTCAAACATATACACTTCGCGGTACGTCATTCCTAAGAACCCCGTACCTGTCCCGCCGTCAAACGCCCCGGGGCCCCGGCCCATCGTATTGTTCGGGTCGGCATTCGTCGAGAGATTGGTGGGCACCACAAAGATCACATCGCACAAGTTGGAGTGCGACACATTGGCCGACAGATCACCCTTGTACTTGAAGACCGTGCCATCTTGGGTGATCAGCGTCTTGTTCGAACTGCTCCACATTGTGTAGCTGATGCCACCTAAGGCGTAGTTCACCTTGTTGATTACGCGTGTCAGAGGCTCACCTATCGTCCAGATCGATACAGGAGACGGTTCCGTTGCGCCGGCTGATTGAGGTATGAGTTTGAGCGTGTTGCCCGCCGTGTAACTGAACTTACCGCCCGAATAAGTCGGGTAGTCGCACACGAAGTACTCGACGCCGTCAATCTCCACGGAAAGCAGGAACTGGTCGCCCGGCTCAAAGTTCAACACCAAACCGCAGTCCGTAGGTGTCCAGCCGACACCATACATACGTGCTGGAGAAAATATCACTATAAAAAAAAGCAGTACAAAACAACGCACTGCCCGAAGACAATACCCAATCTTTTTCATTATTTACCTTAAATACGGCTACAAAGGTACAAAAATTTTGCCCTTTATACAAATTTCGCGCACGTAATAAGGTGTTTACGCGCGCGAATTTCAAGATTTTAGTAACTATACTTTACACCATAGTGCATTTTTCTAGCTAAACTACCCGCGGTTCTGGGATCAGTTGTCCGCGGCAGAAGCGGTGGGTGATCTGGCGGTCGTCACCCAGGTAGATGAAGCGCTCCAGGCGGTGCAGCAGGCTGTAGTTGTCGTGGTTGAGATCACTGTCATCTATCACCAGCGCATCGAAATCATAATCAGGTTCAAAGCTGCCTACCTTGCCGAAGAACTGTCCGGCACTCTTCGTAGCTATCCAGAACACCTCGGGCAGCGTCAGGAACGCCAAGCTCTTGTCCTGACAGTAGCGCATCTTGCTCACCTGGATTGCATACACCATCATCCGGAAGATGCTCAGATCGTGGCCGCCGCTGATGTCGCTGCCTAAGCCTACCGGCACGCCCTCATTCAGGAACACACGTATAGGTGCCAAGCCCGACGACAGGTTCAGGTTACTGGTCGGGCAGTGCGCCACCATCACCTGCTTCTCGCGCATCAGCGCCAGCTCATCACCGTCCGTCCATACACAGTGCGCCATGATCGTAGGTGTATCGCCAAACAGCCCGTAACGGCGATACGCATCGCCATAGTGACGGCTCTCCGGCTCCAACTCCTGCACCCAGGCAATCTCGCTCCTGTTCTCGCTCAGGTGCGACTGAACAGGCAACCCGTGCTTGCGCGCCAACGCGCCGCAGGCCTGCAGCAACTCGGGCGTGCACGACGGAACGAAGCGAGGTGTGATGATCGGTCGCACAAGCGCATCGGCCTCGCTGCAATCGGCTATCAACGACTCATTGGCGCTTATAGCATCCTCCACCGACTCACACAACGCATCAGGACAGTTGCGGTTCATGTCCACCTTACCCACAAGCGCACCCATCTGCGCTTCGCGGAAGATGTTCATCAGCAGACGCGTACTGTCGCGGTGAACGGTCGCGAACGCCACCGTGCGCATCGTGCCAAAACGCCACAGATCACGCACAAAACGCCGATACATTCGCTCAGCGTACGCTGTGTCCGTGTACTTACTTTCCTCGGGGAACGTGTAGTTCTGCAGCCACGGCAGCAACTCCAGATCCATCGCTATACCCTGGTTCCTGTACTGCGGCGCATGCACATGCATGTCGCACATCGCAGGGATAAGCAACTTGTCACCAAAGTCCGTCACCGGCACGTCCTGCAGCGCGGCTGGCAACTGCTCATATACGCCTACAACCTTGCCACCCTTCACGGCTACATACCCGTGTTCAATCACTTCGAATTGCGTGCGCTCTTTCGTAAAGAGAATGTTTGCTCGGTAAATTTGCATAGTATCGTTGAATTTTAAATCTTAAATCTTGAATTTTAAATTATAATTGCGATTTATGCTACAAAGATACGGAAAATTTTGCAAATTTGCAAATTTTTTATTATCTTTGTGCTCGAATTGCTTAAATAAATATCAATTGTCAATTATCAATTATCAATTATATGTTGTTTTCTGAAATCGTCTATGGTCCCATCCACTCTCGTCGCCTGGGCACCTCTCTAGGTATTAACCTGATGCCTACCAACGGCAAGTTGTGCTCGTTCGACTGCATCTACTGCGAGTGCGGCTTCAATCACCCCTTCCCCCACCCCGTCCTCCCTACCCGCACCGAGGTGCACGAAGCATTGGAAGCTAAACTACGAAGTCTTTCAGGCGAAGCCGGTCTCTCAGCGGAGCGGTCTTTGCTCTTTGAGCACAGCGGTCTAATAGACGTAATAACCTTCAGCGGCAACGGCGAACCGACGCTCCATCCGGAGTTTGAAGGAATCATCCGGGACACCTGCGCTCTGCGCGACCGCTACTGCCCTGCTGCCAAAGTGTCCGTGCTCAGCAACTCCACCCAGCTCGGACGCGAGGATGTGGTGCGTGCGCTACGTATGTGCGACAACCGTATCCTCAAGCTCGACTCAGGCTTGACCGACACCATGCGCCGCATCGATGCACCCGTCAAGCTTAGCTTGACAGTCGACGATATAATCGGAAAATTGCAACTCTTCCACGGCGACTTCACTCTGCAGACCTGCTTCCTGCGCGGCACACTACCCGACGGCTCTCGGGTGGATAACACTACGCCTTGGGAGCTCGATGCCTGGTACACCGCCGTGCATCTACTCAAACCCAAGCAGATCATGATCTACGTCATCGACCGAGCCACCCCAGTACAGACACTGCAGAAAATCAGCCGTGAACAGATGGAAGCCATCGCCGCGCCCCTTCGTGCTGAAGGCTTCGACATCATCATCTCCGCCTAACACTTTAACAATTTAACAACTTAACAGTTTAACAATTTAACGGCTATGCGCATTCTCATCGCGCCACTGAACTGGGGATTAGGTCATGCATCCCGCTGTGTGCCGCTCATCGAGCGTCTACTCGCCGATGGACATGAGGTCGTTCTTGGTGGTGACGGCGAGTCGCTGACCCTGCTGCGCAAGCACTTCCCCTCCTTGTCTGTTCTGCCTTTAGCGCCACTTACCCTGCGCTACAGCTTAGGCAGCCGGCAGGTGGTGGCTATGCTGCGCGCCTTGCCGCGGATCATCCTCTCCTCGTGGCGCGATCATCGGTTGTTAACAAACCACCTGCGCTACGAACGGGTCGATCAGATCATCTCTGACAACCGCTTCGGACTATGGTCGCGCAAGACACATAGCGTATATATGACCCACCAGCTCACCATCGCCTTGCCTCGTCCGTGGCGCTGGCTGGAGCCCTTGGTAGGATGGATGCACCGGCGCATCATCCGTCGATACGACGAGTGCTGGATCCCCGATTTAGCGGATAGCCCCGGTTTAGCCGGACGCCTGTCCCACCCCGCACAGCTACCCCATAACGCCAAGTACATCGGCGTGCTCTCACGCTTCAGCGCGCACACCTATCATCCCGACCACACCTACTCCGTCGTGGCGGTGCTGTCCGGATTGGAACCGCAGCGCACCATCTTCGAGCAGCAGATAGTCACGCGATGGCAGGACAGCGACGAGCAGGTGCTCATCATCCGCGGCAAGATGCAAGCCCCCCCCACCGTCACGCACCATCGGAACATCACCTTCGTCCCCTGGATGGACGACCAGCACCTCGCCGCCTACCTTCTCGGCGCCAAACGCATCATCTGCCGCTCGGGCTACTCATCGCTGATGGATATGCACGCCCTGGGCGTTCTCAGCCGCGTTGAGTGGCACCCCACGCCCGGACAACCCGAACAACAGTACCTCTCCCGGCTCCACTCATAGTCTCCTCACCACAACCCCAAATACAAGCATAGCAAACCGTGCAATGCAAACCTCGGTAAAAGCTCGATAAAACCTCGTTTTACTCTCGACAAAGTTTACGGCTTGGCGGCAAGGGCTTCTTTCGTTCCACACCAGAAGTGGATGTCAGCACTTGTCATATTATTTGAACCGTCTTGTCCGTTTGTGAGACGCATTTACTTTTGGGGTTCCATGTGGATGGTGATATGCGTAGTAGCGCCGAATCGCTCACGCAGTCGTTGCTCGATGAGCGAGGCGTGCTGATGCGCCTCTGTCAAGGTTGTTGTGCCTGCCATGCGCACATGCATCTCGATGGCTATACGGTTGCCTAATCGGCGTGTACGTAGGTTATGCGGGTCGGAAACATCGGGCACCGATTGGACGATGGCAATTATCTCCTGCTCTGTTTCTGCCGGCAGGGAGCACTCCGTCAGGTCGTCCATGCTACCACGTAGCAGATCGACAGCCGTCTTGATGAGCATGACTCCCACGACGATGGATGCTATCGGGTCAAGTACCGTCCAGCGATTGCCGAGTACCAGCGCACCACCTATACCTATCGCCGCGCCGATGGATGAGAGTGCATCGCTACGATGATGCCAGGCGTTGGCTGTGAGTGCTTGGGAGTCCAGTTGTTTGCCTCGGCGGATCGTATATTGGTAGAGCAGCTCCTTGATGACAATTGACAGTAGCGCCGCCCAAAGCGCGATAGCACGAGGCGCTTCCAAACCAGCCCCGCCAATCCACGCCGCCAGCTGCTTGCAGCCGGAGACGATGATGCCAACAGCGGCTGCGCCGAGCGCCAAGGCGATGATGAACGAGGCAATGGTCTCATACTTGCCGTGACCATAATCGTGGCTCTCGTCCTGCGGCTTGGCGCTGATGCGCACAAACACCAGCACGATGATGTCCGTCAGAAAATCCGATAACGAATGTACGGCATCCGCCACCATCGCAGCACTATTGCCTATGATGCCGGCAACGAACTTGAACACCACCAGTAACACATTCGCCGCGGTGCCCCATAATGTTACTCTAACCATTTCATTCTCACGCTGCATGGTTTATTCTTGCTGTATTAGTTGGTCACAGAGATCACTTGTTGATATGCAAAGTAAAGACGATCACCTCAGGTGTAGCGCCCAATCGGAAGGGTATGCTTCCTCCTGTTCCTTCGCTCACATACATGCGTTGTCCATCCTGCTCATACAGTCCGCTCCACTCTGCATACAACCACACCGATGATGGCTATGCTATAGTTGCTACGGCGGATGAACCGATGCTCGTTGAGTAGCAGATCCCACCCCATACGTCGCTCGGACTGCACGACCTCGAGTGCCCCTTCGCGCAGGTCGTCGGGACGTTTGCCAAAACCATAAAGGCAGTAGTCATGATTTATAGTTATACCGACTCCTTGCCTTTACTAAGGCAAAATCGGCTGCAAATATACAAAAAAAATCACACATATGCAAATTTTCGCAAAGAAAAATTGCATTTTGCTACATTTTTTTGCATCAGATCGTTGGTCATTCCAGTTCGATAGCGAGGCTTGATACTAAAAAGGGGGCTATCAGGTAAACAAGGGGCTTTTATTGCGCAATACAAGACAAAAAGGTGATTTTTTTGCCAAAATGTTTGGAAATGTCAGATATTTTTTGTACCTTTGCACGCTCATGCTTGCAGACAAAGAAAAAGAAGTGGCAGAATGATAGTAAATAAACGGGATTGATGGAACCTATACATCATGTATATATCGCGTTGCTCTACCTTGCCTCCATCAATGGGCTGACGTTTTTCTTGTACGGCATTGACAAATGGAAAGCTCGGCGGTCGAGGTGGCGGGTGTCAGAGGGCGCACTAATAGGACTGGCGGTGCTGTGCGGAAGTGCCGGCGCATGGCTGGGAATGAAAGTGTGGCATCACAAGACGCTACACGCCAAATTCAAATACGGATTGCCGCTCATCATGATGGCGCAGATGGCTATCATTGGATGGGTGTGTTATATATGTTTCGTTATGTAGGACGAATCGTCATGAATAAGTCAGTACAATGACAAGAATACTTTTTATATGTCACGGTAATATCTGTCGATCGGTGATGGCAGAGATGGTGATGAAGCATCTGATACAACAAGCTGGAGTAGACGGGTTGTTTGAGATAGCATCCGCAGCCGTCTCCACCGAAGAGACGGGTAACGACATCTATCCGCCAGCCAAACGTAAGTTGCGGGAGAAGGGTGTGCCATTCACATCCCACGCAGCGAGACAGGTCAGCCGCGCGGATTATGTTTACTATGATCATATCATCTGCGCTGACCAATCCAACCTGCGTAGGCTGGCACGAATCATCGGCGAAGATACGGAGCAGAAAGTGTCGCTGATGATGCAGTGGGTAGATGGCCAATTGATACATGGTAAGATAGTAAATGACAGGATGGTAAATATCTCTGACCCGTGGTACACAGGCGATTTCGAAGCTGCGTATCAGGATATAGACAAGTCCTGCCAAGCTATACTGAATCTATTTTCAAGACAATGCGAATAAAGATAATTTTCATAATGGCATTTCTCTCCTCTTCTGTCCTGCTGATGGGGTCAGAAGAACAAGTATCAAATGCCCAAACTCCAATATCCGAAAAGACGTCCGTTTACCAGGGGTTCTCCGGAGGAATGATGCTGCATAGCGGCTATCTGTTTGGAGCCAATCCTAATGCGCCAGCCGATGCTTCGGGGCGTTCGTATAGTCCTCAAGGTGCGCCGATAGGGATAGGTGGTGCGCTGCGCGTACATCTGTGGAAACTGCTGCGCGTGGGTTTCGAGGGATCCGTATCTACGCTGCATTCCGGATTGTCCAATCAGAGCAAGCGTCTTCAGCCGGGCAGTTATGCGCGGATAGGCTGTGGTGGCATCAATGCCGATGCCTGCTGGCGTTTACCCAAAGCATGGCCGTATGCAGGTGCAGCACTCGGGGGAGGAAGTATCCGATCGCTCTACATCATTAATGGCGATCAGAGCGACTGGCTACCAGAGAAGGAGACCTTCGTCAACAAGCAATCGTTCTTCTATATCACGCCATACGTAGGTTGTGACTACTGCATCACGCGCAAACTGCATCTCACTTTCCGCCTTGACTGGATGTTGGCTATCCACAAAAACGAACTTGTTATGCCCACAGGCCCGCGGCTCTACTTCGGACTTATGTTCACGCATTAGATCACTTACAGATAGTACTGTAGTATGATTCGATTAGCTACAACAAACGACATCCCAAGGTTGCTGGAGCTTCTGCGCCAAGTTAACGAGGTGCACCACGACCTGCGACCTGATCTGTTCAAGCCCTGCACCACCAAGTACAACGCTCTGCAATTGCGAGAACTCCTCCGACAGCCTAACAAACCGGTCTTCGTTTATGATGACAAGGAGGTTCTGGGTTATGCTTTTGTTCAGATAGAGGATGTGCATGACGATCTGCTGCTACACGACATGCGCACGCTATACATCGACGATATATGCGTTGACCGGCAGGCTCACGGCAGGCATATCGGCACGCACTTATTTGAGCACGTGCGCACGTATGCACAATCCATCGGCTGCCGGGCTATCACACTCAACGTCTGGGAAGGCAATGCGCCAGCTATGGCATTCTACCGCAGACTTGGCATGAGCATCCGAAAGACATGCATGGAAATGAAGATAGAACAAATACGAATATGAGAAAACTTACCGCCTCATCTCGTTGGGGTTGACGCCAAGTTGGTTCTTGACATAGCGGTTGAGGTGGGAGATAGATGAGAAGCCGAACATATCCACCAAATCTTGGATGGTGACAAATATTAGCAGCGATGCAAGAGCAAAAATAATCTTCTTCATTGTCTTCTACTATTACTCTACATACGTTACATAACTACCGCGGACGCATTTCAAGCGGCCGTTTTTGAGTAGATTAAGACCATTGCCGTGAATACTGCAGTCAGCACAAGAGCCTCAATAATGATTATTGTCCAGTTTATAATTCAATATGCATGAGTTTTAAACCAATAATAGCCAAGACGGCTTCTATTAAGCCAAAAGCGAAATAGGCATTACAGATGGCATTGAAGCCCCATATCCACCATTCGAGACTAATCCAAAGCATGAGAATGATGCCGCAGGCAAGGACAGCCGGTTGCGCCCCACGATGTTTTTTGAATAGCAGATAAGCAGCCACAAACTGCGTTATGCCGTTGACTGCCAACAACACAAAACCGGAAGGAATAAAGTTACGAAAGAAAATGTCCGGCCATGGCATCTTGGTGCGTAGCAACTCCAGCATCGGATCCATGTCCCACATGGCTCCTGTCGGGTCAATCCACATCATCGTTGCGCCCCAAACAGCACCGATGCCTATGAACAACGTCCAGAATTTTTCTAAGCCAATTAATGCTTTCATTGTTTATTCGTTTTAATCACTTTAGCCGGATTCCCGGCTACAACCACATCGTCCGGGATGTCATGCGTCACGACACTTCCGGCACCTACTATTACGCGGTTGCCGATGGTTACACCCGGGCAGACGATAACGCCTCCGCCGAGCCAACAGTCATCGCCGATACGGATTGGCAGACCGGTCTCGATCGGCTTCCGACGCTCTAAGTAATCATGCGGATGGTCTGGCGTCAGCAGTTGGCAGTTTGGTCCGATGAGCGTGTGTGCACCGACAGTGATGCCGCCGCCGTCAAGGAAAACGGCATTGAAGTTAATCACAACTCCTTCGCCGATGGTGATACGGTCGCCGTGGTCGCAATGAAACGGCGGGATGACCAGTGCCGAATGGTGCGCGTTAGGCAATAACTTCTGTTGGCATCGGCGGAACTCGTCCATGTCCCATGCCCCGCATTGATTAAAATCCCGCATAGCATAATAGGTCTGCTTGATGCGCGTCTGTATCTCCGCGTCCGTGTAGTCGTACGGTAGGTTATTCTGCATTTTCTCGTATTCAGTCATATTCATATCAAATCACAATTTATCTCCTAACATCCTCTCCAAGGTATTTACGGCGGCAGTTATGTCTTCCTCGAATCTACTGTGCTCCTTCAGAAAATCAGCCTTGCCGCCAGAGATAGTCCTCAACAACTCTTCGTTCATCTCATCTACATAGGAGGCGATGGCATATTCGATGTCATCTTTCTGCCAGTCGAGCGACGAATGGATATAGACGTTCCGCTTCTGATGCAGAAAACTATAGACTATCTCTATGACTTCTTTCGTAATCATGTGTCGTAACCAATTGGTCGGAACTGCTGCTGGTCTTCGCTCCATACGAAGCCGTTGGCAAAAAGGTAGTCCTTTATCTGCTCCGGCTCTTGATTGAAGGCGTAGCAAAGCGCTTCGAGCGAGTCGAATTCCTCATCTCGCAGGAGCATGTTCACGCTCGACACGAGTATCGCCGGATGTTGTGGCAAGTGATCCATGCAGTTTCAAAGTTTGGCCATAAACTTCTGCCGGTCAACTACGAATCGCAGGTGCGTCGTTTATGCTTCCTCTTTGCGCAATTTTTGCGCAAAGGTACAAAAAAAATCCCACATTTGCAAACAAATGCGGAACTTTCGTTATTTTTTCTTCGGATTTTTTGGAAACCAGCCCCTTTCGACACGTTTCTTCTGCTCAAATAGTTCGAGGATTGACCAGAACGAAGAGAAGGCAAATGCACCCAAAAGGACAGAGACAATTACGTTCTCCACCAGCAATGAGCCAATGAGTGTGGCAGCCCCCAATATAGCAAACACCGGCCAACACTTGACTCCGAAGTAATATTCCGCCTTGATGACAATGGGATGGAACAACCCTATCATCAGAAAAACCGACGCTCCGATTATTATTCCCGTATAATTCATCTTCTATTCATTTTCGCTTTTACCCAAAATAGGTCATTTATTATTCTTGCGCGCACCGGCATAGGTTGCCGGTGTGTCGCCGTAGTTGTTGGATAGGCAGATGGAGTCAGGTGTAATACGACCGACAAGATTGGTGACAATATATTTTTCATACGGCTTGTTGCCGGCAGTAGGAACAATACTGTCGCCGCTGAAACGAATCTCATCCGCCGTCCGGGTGTAATCCACTCCGCTGATAACCATGTCGATTGTCACTGGCATCATGGTGGCGAACTTCACGTCGAACATATATATGTCCAGCAGTTTGTCACTGACCAGCACCACTTTGGTGCGGACATTCTCCTTGGTGAATCCCGACGAGGGGATGGTCAGCAAGCCGTAGGCCTCATAAGCATCGTCTTTGTCTTTTACTTCCGGTTCCTCTGAAGTGATGTGGCATGAGGAAAATAGAACCGCAACGGCGATTACAAGTGAAAGGTGAAAAGTGAAAGGTGAAAAGATTTTCTTCATATGTATAACTGATTAAATTTCAAATCGCAAGGTTGCACCAAGTTCGCGCGGTTTGCCGCGCTGCAGAAAGTCGTTGCCCATCGAGCGGAAGTAGAACACATTGTATGACGTGCCGGTGAGGTTGCGTGCCCAGAGTTCGAGTTGGGCGTATTTCCATTCCAGCGTCAGGTTGGCGCCGAGAAGCGCATATGGTGCCTGAACGCAGTCGTTCTGCTCGTTCCAAAAGATTTGCCCCAACACATTCACGCGTGCCGAGAGTGAGACAGACTGCAGCCACTTGCGTCCCACGCGATAACCCGCCTGCGCCAATGCGTGTGCCGTGTGCTGGGGTGCGTACGGGATGAAGTTGCCCGAGTAATCCGCCATGCCGTCGTTGAAATCGATGAACCGCGCATCGGTAAAGCCGTAGGAAGCATCCACCAGCCCTTGCCAGTCGCCCTGCTGCCAGCGGTAGTGCAGCGCCGCCTCCACGCCCCAAACACGCGAACGTGCCGCATTCGCCATCATCCGACCGGTCGTCTTGCCGTTCGGGAAGATCGTCACCTGCTGGTCAAAGCACTGGATATGAAAGGCGTCGACATCAATCTTCAGCCCATCCACCGGCGTGAAGTGTGCACCCAGTTCGAAGGTCCAGTCGCTCTCCGGCTTGTAGGAGGTGATGGCTACATCCGAGAACCGCGAGTCCGCCATGTCAAGGTGCATGCCCATGTCCGCAGCCATGTCGGTCATCACTTGGTTCTGAGTGATCGTGCTGAAGATCTGCGGATTGTAGCCGCCTGCCTTATAGCCTTTGGCGGCATAGCCGTACACCGTTCCCCATGCGCTGTCATATGACACAGCCAGTCGCGGCAACACCTGGATATAATTCGCCGACTTGGTTCCGCGTATCTCCGTATGCACTTTCTCGAAATCCGCCATAATCATCGTGAAGCGGTAATTCAGATCAGCGGTGCTGAGGTAATCCATGCGCGTGTGCTCGTAATCAATACGTACACTGGCATTCAGGTGCCAGTTGCCGAACTGAAAATGACTCTGGTGGTAGATAGCCGCTCCGGCATTGAGCATGTCAAACGTGCTCGGGATAGGCAGCGTAGTGTTGCTGATGCAGATGGAGTCGTCAGGAAAGACCGTCTGAATACCGCGGTTGGCATTGCCGAGGATAAGTTCGTCTATACCCTCGCGCATGAACACTACCGGCGCATACATCGCATTGGCTTTCACGAAACTGCTCAAACCTAACGTCCAGTCGTACCACTCGCAGGGTTTGGGTGCGCGCAATAGTGCATCCATCGTGCCGTTGTGCTGGCACTGCGTCTGCTGAAGTGTGAAGATGTCCGCGGTGGTATAATCGTTATCCATGCGCATGTTATCGTGCATGAACTGGTAACTTGCTGCCAGATGTAGCCGCCAGCCCCCATGTGCATAATCCGCGCGTACCGACGGCAGAACAGCCAGTCGCTCGTAACTGCCCTGACTGTTGTAATCTATCCTGCCGGTAGCCACCGATGCATACGGGAAAGCTCCCTGACGCAGCCAGTCGGCATAAACCGTTCCTGTTACGCGCCACTCGTCATTCGGCTTGCCGTCCAGCACCAGCCTGCCGCCCGCTTGTTGCCCGCCGTCAATCAGTTTGCCGGTATAATCGTTGCGGTAGAATCCGTCTGTCCGCTGATAGCGGGCTGCTATGCCCCAACCGAAGTCGGCTTTGACCGGCTGGTAAAAGGAGGCTTGCGCCTGCACGGTGTTGGCAGTAGCGTAGCTAACAAGCCCGCGAACGGAATATGTGGCCAGATCCAAAGGCAGCACCGTACGTATCTCCATCACTCCGGCAGGCGAGTTACGCCCGTACAGACTGCCCTGCGGACCGCGCAGCAGTTCGATGCGCTTGACATCCTGCATGGCGTGGTCGTACATGTTCTTGTCCAGCAGCGGCACGCCGTCCACCACCATGCCCATGACCGGCTCGTTGATGCGGCTGCCCAGCCCGCGGATATAGATACTGCTGGTCATCGCGCTGCCGTAATCAGGCATATACACGTTCGGCATCAGGCTGCTCACATCCTTGGGTGTCGCCGCCTGCGTCTCGTTGATTAGATGGCTGTCGATGACGCTGACCTGCATCTGCTGCTGCGTGGCAGGCCGCTCTATGCGCGAAACGGACACTTCGACATCCGGCAGAGCGACCGTGTCCGCCCAGCCTTCGGGAGAAGCCGCCTCGATACCTACCACCGAAGCCAATAGCCATCCAGTCAAGAATAGTACCTTTGCACGCATAAATTCGTTTACCATCTGGAATGCGGGTGCAAAGGTACAATTTTTTTCTTAATAAAAGATTAAGATTTTCTTAAGATTGCTTTGCATCCCCAAAAATAGGGATGCGAAGCTCGTTGATTGTACTGTTAATAGCCAATGTTAGAGAGAAATAATTAAGACTTAAATGCGAGGTAACACGTATTGTGCCTGGTTTTGCAGAAGGAAGCAAGGCTGCTAAAATGCCGTCTAACATTGCGCGCAAGTCGTTCGGTGACATGGTAATCTCACTGACAAATGGATCAAGCTGCAGTTGTGCCACCAGACCTTTGTGCTCAAACTCATCACGATGGCTATGAAGCCATTCTGTAATGAAAGGTTGTATTGTCAGGCTATACGGTTTGGCATCTGCTTCGGTATGCAGGATCAAACCTGCCCCACGGATGGTTTCGATAGGCCGGTGACGTGTGCCGCCTAACTTACGGCGCAAGGCATTGAGATGGACATCAATCGTACCGGTGTCGTACTGAAAACGCTGTCCCCACACCTTGTCTATTATTTCCATGCGCATGCACAGACGATTAGGATGTCGCATCAGGTAAGCCAGCAACCCGAACTCCAACGGAGTCAGGTTGACAGCCTTACCGTCTCGCAATACGCTATGCGCATCGGTGTCTAACTCTATGTTGCCTGTTTTGTAATACAAAATCTTTGCTTGTTCAAGAGATGTTTTTATCCCATCACGACATCCAATGCCATCATCAGCACAAATCCGATAGCGAAACCGATGGTGGAGAGGTTGGAGTGCGTGCCGGAGGAGGCTTCGGGGATGAGTTCTTCCACTACCACGTACAGCATTGCACCTGCTGCGAAAGCTAGCAAATAGGGCATGGTCGGCAGGAAGAGCGATGCTAACAGGATGATCAACAGACCGCCTACAGGCTCCACCACACCGCTGAGCGAACCGATGAGGAAGGCTTTCCTACGGCTGTTGCCGGCTGCCCGCATAGGCATGGAGATGATGGCTCCTTCGGGAATGTTCTGGATTGCTATTCCGATGGACATCGCCAGTGCACCCATGAGCGATATATCCGCGTGGCCTTCGTTGGCACCTGCAAAGACGACGCCGACCGCCATTCCTTCTGGTAAGTTGTGGATGGTGACCGCCAAAGCCAGCATCGCCGTGCGGGAGAGACGACTACGCAGACCTTCGGGTTTGTTGCTGCCCACATGCAAGTGAGGCGTCAACTCATCGATGAGCAACAGAAAACCGATACCTAACAAAAAGCCCACGGCTGCCGGCACCACTTGCATGGCTCCTTCACCGTGAGACATATCTATTGCCGGAATAAGCAGCGACCAGACGGATGCTGCCACCATCACGCCTGACGCAAAACCAAGCAAGGCTTTCTGCAGACGGTCGGGCATCTCGCGTTTCATAAAGAACACGAACGACGCGCCGAGCATCGTGCCCAGCAGCGGAATCAGCAAACCGATTAGGATAGCGGTGGTCATGGATGATTATTATTTGTTGTTTTGCTCGTCTATCGCTTCGCGGAACATGGCTTCGCATTGACGAACAGACTCGTTGATATTATAGTGTTTGGCAAATTCGGCGTATTCGTGCTCCATTCGTGCTTTCTCATCGGGATGGTCGAGCCACCAGTCGATGGCACGTGCCAGGTCTTTCGGCCATCCGGGCACAAAGAGCGAGCGTCCGTCCAGCGCAAACTGCGGCGTAGCACTCACTTCACTATTGGCGATAACAGGCACCAAACCTGTAGCGAATGCCTCGATACAACTGATCGCCTCACTCTCCATATCGGAGGCATGGACATACAAGTCCGCCTGCGCCAAGAGATGAATGAGTTCGGGTTTCGAAAGGAATACGAACTGTGGCGGGTTCGGCAGTTTCTTGCCCAACTTGACATATTCGCGGTACTTTGGTCCTTTGCCTGCAAAGACTAGTTGTATGCGATCGGCATACTTGCTGAGAGGCACGGCCTTGATGATGATATCCTGTCGCTTCTCTTCGGACAGACGCCCCACCATGACGATAACAATCTTGCCTTCGTACTGCGGGTCTTTCGGATGTTTTGTATAAACGAACGATGGGTCAATACCGTTGCTGATAACATGAATCTTCGCTTTATAGCCACGCTTGATGAGCTCGTCCGCCATGAATTGCGAGGGGACGTGGATGTGGCTAAAATGCTGATAGAGTAGGAAATTGAATGTGTCGTAGAAGCGGTTGTTAATCCATTCCGCTTTACCTAGACCGACTGAGGATGTGATGTTCTCCGGCTGAATATGGAAGGCGGCTGTGGATGGTTTGTGCATCCGGTCCGCCACCAGTTTGGTAGTGGCCTCCAGAGCAAACGGCATCATACAATGTATCACGTCCGCCCATGCTACCGCTTTGCGGATAATTTCCAAATCCACTTGAGCGAACTGGAAGCCGTGAGAGTGAATCAAATCGTTGAAAACAGGCACTTTGAATTCCTTGAGCGCAAACTTGTCGGGCGCAGGTTTGCCGGTGGTCAGAATCTTTACTTCGTTGCCGTGTTCGCGCAATACAGCAGCGAAACGCTGCGCAGAAATGGACGTACCATTATTGGTGGTATCGTAGGTGTCAATGACTAACAGTATTTTCATAGACAAATTGTCTTTGTAAATTCTCGGAGGTCTTGCAGGTCGTTGGCGTCAGGATGACCGCTATGAACGGGCCCCATCGCGCCGCGGCAGGTGAAAGACTCTGCGGCTACGTTGAAGCCGAACTCCTCGAAGATCGTACGCATCTGCGGAACAGGCGATTTGATGAGGGCAGACGATCCGAACAGAACGACTTTCTTGACCTTCTTGGGATCAAGCGAACGCGCGAACTCCTTGATGCGACCGTTCACTGTGCCGAGGAACACACCTGCGCCGATAAAGAGGATATCCACCTCTCCGGTGAGGGGTGTATCCACACTCGCAGGCTTCACGCCTGCCACTTCGCCGACCACCTCAGCCATCTTTGCCGAGTGACCGAACTTGCTGTAATATCTGATTGCTGTTTTCATAAAGGGGGTTAGTGGATTAGAGATTAGTGGATTAGGGGTTATTTTAGCATATCTTCTACTTCCGTCCGGTGCTCCCAGAGGGCGCAGCCGCCGGAGTGTTCGCCGCCGACGAGGTGTACGGCACGCAGTTTCTTGAACAGCGGCGACTGCAGCGCACCTTTCAAGCCGAGCGTGAGCACGTTGCTGTCGCTGTAGGGCGAGAACGGACAGGGTTCGGCATTGCCGTCCGGTGCGATATGGAAGAACCCGCGACCACCAGCCAGACAACCGCCCATGTGCTTCTCGTCGCCCGGGAAAGAGATAATAATGATATCCGTATATCGCTCACGCTGATGCGCCTGCACGGATTCCATCATCTCGAGGTCGTTCTCGCCGAAAGCGAGGTGTTCGGTGCCCGGTTCGGTAGGCACATATTCGACGTAGATAATCAGTTTGCAACCTAGTTCGCGCAAGTGGTCCACGTACTCATCTGAGGTGACGAGTGCAAAGTTTTCGGTGGTAACGGTGATGCTGACGCCGAAGAACAAGTCCTCTTTGTGCAGTTCCTCCACCGATTGCATCGCACGCTTGTAGATACCTTTGCCACGGCGCGTGTCTGTGCCATGCTCTGCGCCTTCGATACTGATGACCGGGATCATGTTCAAGTGCTCCTTGAGGAAGGCGATATAACTCGGACCTATGAGTGTGCCGTTGGTAAAGATGGGAAAGATCATATCCTCCACCTTCGCCACTTCTTCGAGTATATCCTTGCGCATCATCGGTTCTCCGCCTGCGAGCAGCGCAAAGTTGATGCCCAGCGACGAAGCCTCGGTGAAGACAGTACGCCACTGTTCGGGCGTAAGCGTCGGACGAGTGCTCTTGCCGGGATTGTCGGCTATACCGTTGGCACGTGCGTAACAGCCCTTGCAGGACAGATTGCACTCGGTGGAAATACTGCAGATGAGGAACGGCGGCACCTCGACGCCTGCTTCCTCCGCCACCTGCTGACGGCGTTTCTCAGATTGGAGGAACGTCTTCTGCAGGCGGAAGACGGTTTTCGCCTCACGCGGATTGCTCAGCACGTTGCGGTAGGCTTTCGCCATGATACGACGGATGGCGTCGCTCATGTATCGCTGTAAATCCATTGTCGTTAGTCGTTGGCAGTTGGACGTGCCAGGCCTTCGATAAGTTGGTCAAGGGCAGGAATGGACGCGATGAGACAATTGATGTCTTCCATCTTATCAGAGAGTTTTTGGGCTAAGCAGCCTGGGATCTCTTTGGCACGTTCTTCGAGGGCCTTGCCTTGTGGGGTTAAAGATACGATGCGCTGGCGAGTATCCTCTTTGCCACGTTTGCGGGTAATCAGACCTTGCTTTTCCATGCGTTGCAGCAGCGGCGTAACGGTGTTCGTCTCCAAGTGCAGCAGGTGCGCTATATCGTTCACCGGCTGATGGTCTTTCTCCCACAGCACCAGTAGCACCAAGTACTGCGGGTACGTGATGCCTAACGGCTCAAAATACGGATAATATGCCTGCATAACCAACCGTGCTGCCGTATAGAGACGGAAGCACAGTTGATTATCCAGTTTCAGTTGCTCGTGCATATACTTATGCGGGTTGCCATTTGCAGCGGACAGGAGAAACAATGGCACCATCTTTCTTGAGGTCAGCAAATGCTTTGTCCACTACCTTACGATCCAAGCCTGTCATTTCGGCAATCTTACCGGCGTTCACGGGTGCGCCTGCTTCGCGCATCGCGTTCAATACTTGTTCTTTTGCTTCCATAAAATCATTTACCATTTTGTCATTTACCATTTACCATGTTATTACATCATGGCGATGAGGAAGTTCTCGTAGCCGAGTTTCTCGATGAGATAGAGGTATTGCTTCTCCCAATTCATGTGAGCCTCCTCGCCGTCGATCCACTTCTGGATGAGTTTCTGGGTGGTGTAGTCACCTTCGAATGCCTGCAGCAGCTGGTTCATCTCCTCAATGGCATTGGGCTGGAAGTCAGCCTCGATCTGCTGTTTCGGGTCGTCAAAGAACGGGAACTCGATGGTCTTCAAGGCCTCTTGGAGGTCTGCGGGCTTGCAGCCGAGTTCTACCAGGCGGTTCAGCACTTCCTCTGCCTCATCCCACTCTTCCTCAGCTTCCTCTTTCCACTTGTCGGCGAGCTTGTTCCAGCCGTTCAGACGATCGTACGCCGAAAAGGCGAAATGTTGCTTACTGTTTCCAAACCAAGTTGCGCCAGCAAATGCCAGGGCTTTCAATGCTTCTTCACGTGTCATAATTGTATAAATTTAAGAGGTTATTATAAAAGTTTGATGATTTCTTGTTCAAAATCTTTCGGTTCGGCAGTTGGAGCAAAACGACCAACTACTTTGCCTTCTTTATTGATGAGGAACTTGGTGAAGTTCCACTGGATGTCCCTCTCGCTCTTCGCACTGTCGCTGATCTTCCTGAAGAGCGCTTTTGCGGCCTTGGCTTTCAGACCTTTGTACTCCTCCGCGGGCGCCTGTTCCTTGAGATAAACGAAAATTGGATCTGCATTCTCTCCGTTCACATCAATCTTCTTCATGATCTGGAAGGTCACGCCGTAGTTCAGTTGGCAGAACTCTTCTATCTGACCATCCGAACCCGGGTCTTGCTCCTTGAACTGGTTGCATGGGAAGCCGATGATAACCAGTCCTTGGTTTTTATACTTTTGGTTCAGTTCTTCCAAACCTTTGAACTGCGGAGTAAGTCCGCACTTGCTTGCTGTGTTGACTATCAGCAGCACTTTGCCTTCGAACTGTGCAAAATCCAGTTCCTTGCCACGGCTCGTCAAAGCCTTAAAATCGTAAATCTTCATATTCTCTTGTGTTAAAATTTCTCAGTTTGCCGAACGCTTTATGTCGTTCACGATGCAAAATTACAAAAAATATATTTATATCGCAAGCGATTTATCAAAAAAGTGCAAAAAAGTAGTCTCTTTTTTATGATTTTACAAAACAGACTTTACAAAATGTCGTGCGCGATATTATTTAGTTTTCTTCTGCGTGTCGCGAAAAGACGAGTTATTTACTCCACATAACTCACATAACTGCCTCGCACGCATTTCCATCGGCCGTCATTGAGCAGGATGACATCATCGCCATAGACTCCGCTGATCTTGTCGCCATTCTGGTCGATGCCAAACTGCCTGCCGCTCTGCTGAACAATCCAACATTCGTTCCAGCAGATCCAAGGGCTAACCTCTGAATAGAAACTCAGTTTCTCGCCGTTGCAGCGATAGACGTACCACAGGTTGGGGTTCTTCTGGCACGCCACATAATTGAACGGATAGTATAGTATTTCCGAACCATAAACACCGCTGACTTTATCGCCGTTGGCATCATACAGATACCAAGTGTTGCCGTTTCGCACCTTGTAGTAGCCGTTGTAGAGCAGACCTATCTCGTCACCATAAACAATAGTACTACTGCCGCTCTTGACATAGACACGCCCGTTGTATATGCGTACATGGTAGCCGTTCCACAGATCCTGATAATCCTCTGTGCACCACTGGATTTTGCGGGTAGTCACTTCGTGACCGCTATCCTCGAACCATAGTTTGTACTTGTCCGACACCACATATTGGGCGGACATTGTGAGGCTGGCGGTCAGGGCTACAAACAGGATAAGTAAATAGCGTTTCATAAGACTCGTGAATTTAGGGATTGGCATTCGTTTATTGTCGTAGAACAAATACTATGCCAGTTCGCTCTTCCTCTTACTATATTTCGCGTTAACCATCTCGTACGGATTGCCGATGCAGCAGTATTGCGCTTTCAATTCGTCAAAAATCTCCAGACAGGCAAAAGAAACAACGAGGGCTTATCCCTTATTCCGTAAACATGCACGTCTATACTATATCAACATACGGGTTTGTTTGCGGTACTCGGCATAGCCGGGTTTGTTGGCTAATTGGCGCTTCTCCATCAATGGGATGCTGATACAGAGGAACATGGCGGACATGGCTATTGCCCCGCCGATGAAGCAATCGATGCCATTCAAGGCTGCATACATGATCCAGATTCCCCACCAGAACGACATCTCGCCGAAGTAGTTGGGGTGGCGACCATGTTTCCAAAGTCCTACGTTGCAGTACTTGCCCGGATTGGCAGCACGGAAATCATGTATTTGCTTGTCGGCTATCAGCTGGATGGTCGCGGCAGCAATGCAGACGAGGAAACCGATTGCCAACAGGCAATAGTTGAGAGGTGAGAGTGGAGAGCTGAAAGAAATGTCGAAGATTTTCAATCCCGGCAGCATGGCAGCGAAGACCACCAGTGTGGGCATCATATTCAGCCCGAACAGGTTGATCAGATGGAAAACCAACGGATGTTGGCTGCGATACTTGGTGTACCGCCAGTCTTCATGCGCAATGCCCCGAAAAGTGATCGCCCAGTTGCGCGTCAGTCGCCAGCCCCAGTACCAGGAAGCCACTAACAGCAGGATAACAGGCAGCGTCCAAGCGCCCGTGTAGAACGCCCAGATAAGAAATGCCACCGGCGGGAATACACTCCAGTACGGGTCATAGACCGACACATTCTCGTAGAGCAACCCGAATGCCCAAACAATGATTGTGGCCAATACGTCCGCCAAAAATAGAGCAGTTAGAGGTGAGAGATTAGAGGTGAGAACATTAAACAGCAGCACGCCTGCCACACCGGCAAGCACGTAGATGGCGGTAATCAGCGCCACGCTGCACCATTTGGAATAATCTCGTTTCATGTTGTTGTTTATTTCAGTTATAATACCAAATCAAGAAAACACCTATTATTTGCGCAAGTAGAATCATCGGTATGCCGTATTTAAACTTTTTGTGTTGCGTCTTATGATGCCACACTTTCATTCCTACCCATGCACCGACACTGCCGCCACACAGGGAGAGTCCAATCAGCGTCGCCTCTTTTACCCGCCATACTGACTTCTTTGCCCGGTACTTGTCTATGCCGTACAATAAGAACGTCAGCACATTGATAGCGGCAAAGTAAATGAACGCGATGCATGGTATGATTCCGGTTGTTGTCATACTTTCTTGCTGTATTTGGCTTTGACTATTTCATAGGAGTTGCGGATAAGGTCGCATGCCAACTCGTCGGGTGCAGTATGCGGGTCAAGACCAATCCAATGCTTCGGTGACTCGTTATAGGGATTGCCGATGCAGTCGTATTGCGCTTTCAGCTCGTCTATCCGTTCGGGTTGGCACTTTAGCGACACCACCTGAAAATCGTTCAGGTCGAAGAAGCAGAACATGTGCCCGCAGACATAGAAAACGAGCACTCCCTCGCCGTTCTTGAATTTCACAAACGGTGTCTTCTCTTCTACATCCGCGCCAAGAGAAAGGCAATATTCTCTGTATTCGTCAATGAACATATTCGCATTGATTAGCCAATTATGATTGTTTCTTTGCGTGTCATAATGATTGTATCTCCGGATGTTGGATGGTGAGTACTTGACCGGGTTCGGCGAAATAGAACATATCAAGCCTGACAGGTTTGGAGCCGCGGTTCTCACCACGGTGGATAGTGCCTACTACTTCTACCAACACCTCGCCCTCATGGAACGTGCGCTCTTTTCCGTCTGCACAAACAATCGTCAGTTCTCCCTGTNNACGACCTCTACCAACGCTTCGCCCTCATGGAACGTGCGCTCATTGCCGTCTTGGCAGACGATGGTCAGGTCTCCTTGCTCCACGATACCGTAATTGACTGCCGTATGGTGATGCCAGCCGGTGACAGCTCCTACCGGAAACACCATGCGCAAAACGGTTAACTCCGGTTTGCCTTTCGGGAAGTGAGGTAACTGCACGCCATCCCAACTTTGCGACGTGCGGGTCAGTTCTGTGGTTTGGATATCTTTACTCATAATAACTTAATTATTTACCAAATATAGGGTATTACTTTATAACGAACGCGTTGTTTGTA
>DBXI01000048.1 GCA_002309255.1 Bacteroidales bacterium UBA1216
TAAAATTTAAAGGGTTAATTATTTCCATTTATTTCTTAACTGAGTCATCCGATGCGTCCAGGGCTTGAGAGATTCTATATTTTCGCTATTATTCAAGGGATAGTAGCCGTTGGTTATATACATGGATTCATATCGTTTAGCCTCATCATCTGAAGCATAATAGCCCCACTCCAAATACGCATGATCAGTCATCATTTGATTGACTATATTTGAACATTCCTCATCGGATTGTGACTGATTGCACAACAACGCACGCAGAGTACGCCGTAATGTAGACGTTCGGAATGTTTGGCGACTACTGCGTGGCAGATGGTTACGCAAACGATTTTTTGCATTGGCTGCTTTTCCTACGTATAGAGCATATAATTTTACGCCTTTCACCGTCATACTTTGAATAAGACTTACGTTTACTCCACCTTGAAGCACTATCTCAGGGATTACGTCAAACCACCATCTATATACAGCAGGTTTTGCATCAATTATATCCAGACTGATATCTCTCACAAAACAGCCTCTATCTATTTTAAACTCCATATTCTTTTCTATTGTAGCGAGGAGGGAGTGGATTCCCTCCTCGCAGAATAATCATTTGTTGTTTACAAATGCAATAAGTTTTTTTCCTAACTGTTGTACTGTCCAATCAGGGTCATACTTAAAACCTGCTTTTTCTGATAAAGCACGTAGCCCCGCTTTTACACTTGGGTAGTTTGTGTCGCTGATTTCGATAGAGTTATCGCTATTCAGCCAAACAGTTACACCGCCGATAACGGCTTTTTCTTTGTAAGTTTTTGTTGTAACAACAGGAGTTGCCATAATAAATATATTTAAAATCTTGCCTACTCTTTGTTGGATTTTCGGCCTTCTCCATTTTTAATGTTAAGCAGAGGAGTGTTCAAACTCCCCAGCCCTGTTTGGACTACGATTTATGCGCGACCTGCAGCGGAGATAGTACCGCTGTTGTCTGCCAACTCAGTGTCCTTTGCATTAGCAACCTGAACGCCAATACCGTACATCTCAGCAATCTTCTTCTCGAAGTTACCCACCTGCATGTTACCAACGATCTTCAGTTCGCCACCTGCCTTGCCTTCAGCGCGGATGGATGCGAGCGTAGCGTCGTCGTCAGCAAAAGCGCCTTTGCAAGTTGCGCTCTTGTACACGCGCAGTGTAGCGCCAAATGCTTTCTTAAAATCGGCCTTCAAGGTCTTAACCTTCATGTTGCCTTTCAATGCAATGTCTGCCATAATGATTAGGATTTAATTAGTAAATAAATGATTATTTATTGCCCGCAAGATTAAGGACAGCAGGCAAGTCCTTTAGTTTCAAGTTGTCATTTGCTTTCTCCACGTGCAGCCTGACCGATGGTCAGCTTGTTGTCCACGCAGTACTCTCCCTTCGGGTCTTTGATCTGAACGGTCAGACCAAACGTTTTGTCGAAGAGTTTCTCGACATCGCCCACTTTCATAGAGGCTTTGATCTTCAACTCGTCTGCACCTTTGGTTTTCACATCCTTGGTGGTGCGTTTGTTCAGCGCTGCAAGCGTCATTTCGGGGTCAGCAAGCTGCGCACCTTTGTAGATGGCAAGTGTCGCGCCGAAAGTCTTCTTGAAGTCAGCGCAAACGGTTTTTACTTTCTTGTTCGGTGCCACAGCGAACTCGGCGTTCGTGAAGTGGTCTTTGATGTTGTTTAGAAGTCCCATGGTTTTGTGAGTTTTTATGTTAATAATATATTTTATGTTAATAATATATATATTAGTTTCAAGTTTTCACTTGCGTTTCTTCCCTCCAGTGACGGCCGATAAAACAGCCTGACCTATTTTACGTTCCAAGCCCTGCTTGGTCGTCGGTATGCCGGTTTTGCGGGCAATTTTGGTCTTCAGTCCGCTGATGCCCACGGCACGTTTGAGTGAGAAAGTCAATCCTTTCATTGTTATCTTGTTTTTGCTTGCAAAGTTACTGCTTTTTTCGAACATTTGCAAAGTCCTTGTTGGTCCTTTTGCGGTTGTAATTTGCAAATGTGCTGAAAATATTGTATCTTTGCAGCATTTCAGCGCATACAAAAAATGCGGACAACTGATTGTTATCCGGCGAATGAGGTTGTAGGATACCCTTGTAGTCAGATAATCAATGCAGTTGCCCGCTTGTGTATAATCAAACGCGGATTTGTTCCGCAATGAAATAAATACACAACGTGCATCTGCCTCGACTTGCTATTGAACTACAAGTGAAACTTCCTACATTTCATTCGCTCAAATAACAAGCGTTAGCAAACGCTTAATTTGTTCAGTACGTCCTCCTGTTTAACGTCAGTGAGTGACGTGCCCGCGTTTTACCCTGCGGGGAAGGGTTATAGTACATTATTTATTATCGTTTCTGTCCATTGCGGCAGAGTAGATACATATTGTTTAGCAAGTTTTCCGTTAACCGTTCGGGCCAGCAATCACAATCAAAACTGGCTTTCTCATAAAGCTTGTACCATTTGTCGAATTTGTGCGAAATAAGCGGCATGTGCTTTCTCGTAACGCTCCTTGGCTTCTACTGCTACTTCATGCATCAACTGAGAAAGCTGCTCATCCGACGGCTCTTGGTCAATGTTTGTAAAACGATAGTCGTTCATATACTATGCATGTTTCTGCCGACAAAGATACAAAATATTTTTGATATTTGCAAGAGAAGGATACACATTTTTCAGGAATAAGTACAGAAAAATCTGTATTTATCGGGAATTCCTGATTTTGCCTGTGAGTTGTGGCAAGAGTTCGGAGTCCAAATCCACCTCGCGATGGGACCAGAGGTTGAAAAGTTGTTCGCGGAGCGGGTCGCTGTCAGGATACGTGGCAACAAGTGAGTCACGCAACTGCCAGCTGCGCTGGCGGATAGCCGTGTATTCGTCCATAAAGGCATTATAAGCCAGCATGTCGGCGGCACTGCGGGTGTCAAACGAGTCCGGACGGGCAGCGAGGGCGAGAATCTGTTCGCGCTCCTGTGCGATGTACGTATCGACCTGCGCGATCATGGCGTCGTAGCGTTGCTGTTCGGCATGGCGTTCGTGCCATGCAAGATAGAAGAGCACGGCTGCTGCTGTCAGCAACAGGACGGAGAGCAGAACAGGTAGCAGACGGAAGAGGCGCAGGCGGCGGTTGTAGGCGAGGCGGAGAGAAGCGATGTTCGCATAACGGCCGTAACGGCAGCGGCGTGCCAGCAGGTGCTGCTCGGGTAATAGTAATGGAAGTATTCGCGCGAGCGCCTGTATATCCGCGCGTACATCATTAGGTACAGGCGTGAGCGTGGCATCGGTGGCAGAGAGGCCGAAGTCAATCAGTTTGACATTGGCACCATTGCGGGTGACAAGGATATTGTCGGCCTTGAGGTCGTGGTGAACGAGTTGCAGGCCGTGGGCGTACTCCAGAGCGTCCATCAATTGAATGAACGCGCGCTCACGTGCGGCACGCGTGGGAGAGGTCTGCAACCATTCGCCCAAAGTCACGCCGTCAATCCACTCCTGCACAATGCAGCGGCCGACAGCCGGAACGTCCTCCAGACTGTAGGTGGCGGCAATGTTCGGATGGACGAGCTGAACGCCCAACTGAAACTCCTGTTCCTGCTGCAAGCGGTAATCGGTAAGAGCGGCATCAGCGGGCGCAAGTGCTTTGAGTAGGAACCTGCGGCCATAACGCTCGCCGGTATAAACGACGCTGTTGCGCCGCGTGTGCAGCAGTTGGATATTCTGCCACTCATGGCTGAACTGCTCCGGTGCTATGAATCCTGAATCGCTGGTCATGGAGTTTGACTTTCCCACATTGGCTTAATTAAACAAAAACCTATAAACCCCAAAATGGCTGTTAGTCCTTCGGACTTTGTGTCTTGGTGCGCTATAGCCCCCATTCAAGCGTGCTTGATGAGGTCTCTATCACCCCAAAACACACACTGCGTGTAACAGCCCTTTCGGAAATAAACATAGAAAACATTTTCGAGGACAAATTAGAGTTCACGAATTAAATGAATTTCGATGGTCAATATCAAGACGTGTGGCGGTAAGGATGCCGTTGCGGGAGCCGGCGACATATGAGGTCGGTTGTTCGCTGTCGCGGACGAGACGGTCGGCATATAGCGGTTTGCCGATAAGGAAACAAGCCGCCTCAAAGCGGTCACCTGTCTGCAACTTGGCGTTATGCGCCTCAATGACGGTGTAGGTATTGGCTCCTTCGTAGCGGAAGATACAACGGCGGTCGGGCAGCCAAGTGACCTCAACCAACTGTCCGGCACGGAGTTCGGCGCTGCGGACGCCTTCGCCGGCAAAGGTCTCGCTCTCCACATCCGTACGGGCGGCAAGCGATGCCAGATAGGCGTCCCAGTCGGTATAACCGAGGAACTGCGCCAAGAGGCTGAGCGTGGACAGGCGTGTCGTTTCCGCACCGGCTATGTATCCCCACAGGCGTTTGAGCGTGGTGGGGGATATATGTTCGTGCAGAAGCGTGCGCACTTCATTTGCAAGGAACTCAAAGTCGTAAGGCGTGCGCAGGTGGCGGTTGAGTTTGCGCTCAATGTCCTGACGCAGGCAGCGTATTTCCGGGGCGTTCTTGTTCATGGCTTTATTGGATGGTGTTATCGGTATCACGACATATCGAACTATTCCTCAAGGTTGTCGTACTTCTGGAAGAGAAAGTCATTATAGGGGTAGCGCTGGATGTGGATGGCTTTGACGCGGTTGTAGATCAGTTCGCGGAGCTCGTCGATGTTGGTTCGGTTGCGGGCGCTGATAAAAACTGCGTTAGAAGTTAGACCGCTGGCGCTGTTAGAGGTTAGAGCGCTATCGCTGTTAGATATAGGAGTATTGAGTTTCGCCATCCAAGTGCGGCGGAGCTCGTCGAGGGAGATGTTCTCGCGGGTAGGCGGGAGAAGGTCATCTTCCGCCTGAGGCGTGTAGGTGAAAGCGTCAATCTTGTTGAAGACGACGATCTCCTCGGGGCGGTTGACGACGGTTTGCTTCTTGTCCTTGGCGCGGTACTTGCGATCGGAGGTGCTGCGGTTGTTATCGCTCCACGGGTCGGATTCCTCGACCGGATGGTCTTTTTGTAAGAGCTCGTTAATGGTTTGTTCAACGACTTCGTACTGCTCTTCGAAGTTCGGGTGGGAGATGTCCACGACGTGGATGAGCAGGTCGGCTTCGCGCACCTCGTCCAGCGTCGATTTGAAGGACTCTACTAGGTTGTGCGGCAGCTTGCGGATGAAACCTACAGTGTCGGAGAGGAGGAACGGCAGGTTGTCGATCGTCACCTTGCGGACAGTGGTGTCGAGCGTGGCGAAGAGTTTGTTCTCGGCAAAGACGTCGGATTTGCTGAGCAGGTTCATCATCGTCGATTTGCCGACGTTCGTGTAGCCCACAAGTGCCACGCGCACCATCTTGCCGCGGTTCTGGCGCTGGGTGGCCATCTGTTTGTCGATGCGCTTGAGGTCTTCGCGGAGCAGGGCGATGCGGTTATTGATGATACGGCGGTCCGCCTCAATCTGCGTCTCACCCGTACCGCGGTTCGTTCCGCCACCGCCACGCTGACGGTCAAGGTGCGACCACATACGTGTCAGACGCGGGAGCATGTATTGCAGATGTGCCATCTCCACCTGCGTCTTGGCGTAGGAGGTCTGTGCGCGCTGGAGGAAGATCTCCAGGATAAGGATCGTGCGATCCATGACGCGGACTTGCAGGGCTTTCTCGATGTTGCGGAGCTGGCGGGGCGATAGTTCGTCGTCGAAGATGACGAGTTCAATAGGTGCTTGCAACTCCGATTCGATCACGGTTTCCCCCCGACTCGTTAGCGTGTCGTTAGCGTGTTTTGCCTTTTCGGAGGCAGCAACCGACTCGTTATAGGCCGTTATGTAGTCGCGAATCTCCTGGAGCTTACCTTCGCCCACGTAGGTGGTGGAGTTGGGCGTCTCAAGGCGCTGGACGAAACGCTTGACGGGTTGGATATAGTTGGTGTCGGCAAGGAAGGCGAGCTCGTCGAGGTACTCGCGAGTGCGGTCTTCGGGTTGAGAGGGTGTGATAAGGCCGACAAGAACGGCGGGAGTGTATGTCATTTAAAAATTAAAATTAAAATTCAAAATTGCGATGAGCAAAATAGGTCAAATATTTCCAATATAAACCAATATTTTCTTTGGTCAAAAAATACCAAAAATAATCCAAAAATTTTAATGTGCTTCGAGCCAGTTGTCGCCAATGCCACACTCGGCGACGAGGGGCACGGAGAGGTGGACGGCGTTCTGCATGGAATCGACCACAATCCGGCGGACCTCATCAACCATGGGGACGGGGACGTTGAAGTTGAGTTCGTCGTGAACCTGCATAATCATAGAGGCGCGTGATCCGCCAATCTTGGCGGATTCATTCTGAGCAGGGGATTCGCTAATCTTGGTGGATTCATACTGAGCGTTGAGGTCCTTGAGCTGGCGATGGATGGTGACCATGGCGATCTTGATGATGTCGGCGGCGGTGCCTTGGACGGGTGCGTTGACGGCGTTTCGTTCGGCGAAGGCGCGTACGGTGGCGTTATGCGAGACGATGTCGGGCAGGTAACGCTTGCGGCCGAAGAGGGTCTCTACATATAAGTGTTCGCGCGCGTAGGCTTTCTGTGTCTCGATGAAGGACCGGATCTTCGGGAAGGCGGCAAAGTAGTCGTCGATGAGCTGCTTGGCTTCGGAGCGCGAGCAGTCAAGTTGCTGTGCAAGGCCGAAAGCAGAGATACCGTACAAGATTCCGAAGTTAGCCGTCTTGGCCTGGCGGCGCTGTTGCTTGGTCACCTCATTGAGGGGCACACGGAAGATTTTCGCCGCAGTGGCCGCGTGGATATCCTGTCCGCTGCGGAAGGCGGCAAGCAGATGTTCGTCCTGGGAGAAGTGCGCCATGAGTCGGAGCTCGATCTGCGAGTAGTCGGCACTGAGGATGACACAACCCTCATCAGCAATGACGGCTCGACGGATGAGTTGTCCGCGCTCGGAACGGATGGGCAGGTTCTGCATGTTCGGGTTGGAGGACGAGAGCCGGCCAGTGGCGGTCACGGTCTGGTTGTAGGTGGTGTGGATCTTGCCTGTGGCGGGATTGATGTACGAAGGCAAGGTGGTGATATAGGTAGATATGAGTTTCTTGAGTTCGCGGTAGTCGAGTATATCGCCGCAGACCGGCGCAACGGGTTTGAGCGCTTGCAGCACTTCCTCAGAGGTGGAGTAGTTACCGTTGCGTCCGCGCTTGGCTTTGGGGTCAAGTTGCAGCTGACCGAACAACAAGTCTCCTATTTGTTTCGGCGAATTGATGTTGATGGCATCGGCGGCAGGCAGATTGCGCTCGGCGAGCATCCGGTTGAGTTCGGCGATGATCTTCTGCTCCAGTTGGACGAGTTCGGCGGAGAGCTGCTGCTCGGCCTGTTTTAATATATTGACGTCGAAGCGCACGCCAGCTTGCTCCATGTCGCGGAGGACTTCCACGAGCGGGAGTTCGACCTCGTTGTAGAGGTTCCAAAGGGCAGGATCGGCTTTAAGTTTGTCCCACTGAGGCGGCTGAGAGGGGTTGTATGCCTGCTCGGGGTTGAGAAGGTAGGCACAAAGGCGAGCCTCGATATCAGACCGCTGCGCTGTTGGATCGGCTTCGCCTGTTAGACCGCTGCGTTGTTCGACCGCTTCGCTGTTAGATGCCGGCTGTTCCAGTTCGGCGAACAGGTCGAGCTGTGCTGTGACGGGTTTGCTCTTTGGCTTGCTGACCGCTGATGGCTGATCACTGACTACTGGCTGCTGAGTGCTTGCCGGCGGTAGCATCGGTTCGCCCAGTTTGCGCAGGAGGGAGTTGAACTCGAGGTTGCGGTAGAGGTCGGCGAGTTGGGGCTTGTTGATCGGGCGGACGATGAGGTCGGTGGGATTGAAGGTGACGGGCGCATCGGTACGGATAGTGACGAGGTAACGGGAGAACTCGATCTGCTCACGCTGGGATTCGACCTTGGTGCGCAGTGCGCCCTTGATCTGGTCGGTGTGTGCGAGCATGTTATCAATCGAGCCGAACTGCTCGAGGAGCTTGACGGCGGTCTTTTCGCCTACTCCGGTGCAACCCGGTATGTTGTCGGACGCGTCGCCCATGAGTGCCAGCAGGTCGATGACCTGTTTCTGGTTGCTGAGGCCGTACTTGTTGCAGACCTCCTTGGGTCCCATCTGCTCAAATCCGCCGGTGTGCTTGGGGCGATACATGTTGACGCGTTCGGTGACGAGTTGGCCGTAATCCTTATCGGGCGTAGCCATGAGCACCTCAAATCCCTGCGCTTCCGCTTGTTGTGCTACCGTGCCGATCACATCATCCGCTTCAAAGCCCGGACACTCCAGTCGCACGATGTTCATTGCGTCCAGCAGTTGCTGGATGATAGGCACCGCCCGACGGATATCCTCGGGTGTCTCCTCGCGCTGGGCTTTGTATTTGGGGTATGCCTCATGGCGGAACGTTGGTCCATGGGGGTCGAATGCCACGGCGATGTGGGTTGGGCTGATCTTACGGATCAGGTCATCCAGCGTAACGGCAAAGCCGAAGATAGCCGACGTGTTCTCACCCCGGGAGTTGATGCGCGGCGCGCGGATGAAAGCATAGTAGGCACGATAGATCATCGCATAAGCGTCAATGAGCAGCAACTTCATATTAATTGACAATTGATAATTGACATTTTTCAATAAAAGTGCACAAAGTTACAAAAAATTTTGCATATTTGCAAAAAAAATCGTATCTTTGCAGAAAATTTTGTAAGTATGAAGCGATTTTTGTATCTTTTGGTGTGCCTCTGCATCAGTTTGTATGTATCCGCGGAGGTAAAATATGTGTTCTACCTGATAGGTGACGGCATGGGTGCGAACCAGGTGTTAGCCGCTGAGATGTACTTAGCGGAGTTGGATGGTCAGATAGGCCGCAAGCAGCTCAACATGACACAGCTGCCGTACTCGGGTCAGGCAGCTACGTTCAGCAAGTCGAACGGCATAACGGATAGTGCAGCAGCCGGCACAGCGCTGGCTACGGGCAGCAAGACGAACAACGGCACCTTAGGTTTGACGGCGGATGGTGACACACTGACATCCATTGCGGAGAAACTGAAAGCGCAAGGCTGGGGCGTAGGTCTGCTGACCACGGTGGCTATCGATCATGCTACGCCGGCGGCGTTCTATGCCAACGTCAAGAAGCGCGACAGCTACTATGAGATCGGCACACAGCTGGCGCTGACGGGGTTCGACTTTTTCGGCGGAGCAGGTCTGCATCGTCCCGCTCCCCCTGAGGGAACTACGGGCTTCAACCTGTACGACTACGCCGAGGAGCATGGTTACACCATTGCCCGCGGCATAGAGGATGCAGAGCTGAAACGCGCGGAAACGAAGAAGCTAATCCTCATCCAACCGAACGAAGCTATCGACCGCCGTAAAAAGGGCAGCGGTAACTTCCCTTATATGATCGACGGTCGTCCCGAAGAGTTGCAGTACAAGACCCTGACGCCTTATGCCATCAACTTCCTCAAGGAGCGTCATGACCGGTTCTTCCTGATGATAGAGGGCGGCATGATCGATTACGCCTGCCACGGTCGTGATGGCGCTGCAGCTATCCAGGAGACGCTTGACTTCGACGATGCAGTAGGCGCTACGCTGGCGTTTTACCATGAGCATCCCGACGAGACGCTGATAGTCGTTACCGCCGACCATGAGACAGGCGGCATGGCTCTTGGAAACAGTGATTATACGCTGAACCTTAAGCATTTGCAACACCAGCATTGTTCGAAGTGGGTACTGAATGACGAGTTGACAAATCTGTTCAAAGACAAGAAGAAACCGACCTGGCAACAGGTGCGCGCCATCCTGGAGGAACGTCTGGATTTCTATAACGGCGTGGAGTTGTCCGACAAGGAGGAGGCCGACCTGAAAGCCGCCTTCCAGAAAGCTGTCAAGAGCAAGGGCAAACGCCCGTACAAGGCGATGTACAAGAATGTGGACGCCTTGTGCAATATAGCCGTCGGCATACTGGACAGGCAGGCAAAGGTAGGCTGGACGAGTTACTCCCATACAGCTTCGGCTGTGCCAGTGTTCGCCATCGGTCAGGGCGCTGAGCAGTTCACCGGATGGATGGACAACACCGACATCGCGCCAAAGATCCTCAACGCCACGGCTGAGCACTAAGCAGTAGGAGCTGGATATGAAACGAGGTGACCGAACGGGCACCTCGTTTTGCGATTCAGAGTGTATAAACGAAACTCACATGCCACTGCCACTCACTCATCCGATCCTTGGAGTAGATGGGCGTGCGGATCAAGTTGTTCAGTCCGAAGTCGTAGCCTGCCTCCAGGCGGTACTTATCCCACGTGAAACCGCCGCCCAAACCATACATGATATTCGTGCGGAACAGTTCCTTGGATGTATACTTGTCGTAGGTATCCAGACGTTTTCCTTGCGCCAAGAGCCAGCTGCGCGTGTCATCACTCAGGCTGGGCTTGACATAATCCGTCTGCGCCAAACCGATCATGAGCTGCGGGCCGGTGTAGAAGTGCATGCTCAGCTTTTTCCAAAGCGGTATATTATATTGCGCGCGCACGGGCACAACGAGCGCGTGTTCCACTATATGGTTGTTCACCACCTCCGTCTGCACCTGCTCGGGATTGACGGAGTGGTAGTGCTGACGGCTGATGCCGTAGAGCACACTATAGAGCACGCCTATGTTCAGCGAGAAGTGCTTGGGTAGCGCCATGTCGAACTGCGCACCAACACGTGCGCCATGCAGGTACAGGGCACTGATCGTATCGCTGGTCATGCGCTGGTGATCCTGCGCGTAGCCGCCCTCGAGACGGTAGGTTACATGGAACGAATACTGCTCTTCAACTTTCTCGGTGCGCGTGGGGTCGAAGAAATCATGTTGCTCCAGACCCGCATCGCGGATAGACTTGTCCTGAGCTGACAACCGGCTGCTCATACCCAACAGGTTGGCAGCAAGTACGGATAGTATGATAAATGTGCGTCTCATTGTCGGTTTTGTATATCTTTTTGACATGCAAAGATACTAAAAACAAATGGAAAGTGCAAATATTTGCGCAAAAAAGTGTTTTTTCTTCGTAAAAATTTGCATATTTCAAAATAAAGTTGTATCTTTGCACTTGCTTTTTGCGCGATGGTCCATTCGTCTATCGGTTAGGACGAGAGATTTTCATTCTCTAAAGAGCAGTTCGACTCTGCTATGGACTACTACTTTCCTCTCAAAAGAATCTTGTTGGCTAAGCAATTAGCAAGATCGTGTAAATGTAAACATTTATCACTAACAAACAAAACACCGAGAGTTGAATACTCTCATTAAACAAAATGGCAAACCACAAATCATCTTTGAAGCGCATTCGCCAGACAGCAACACGCAAGGCGCGTAACCACTATTATGCAAAAACCGCTCGCAACGCAGTTCGCGACCTGCGCGCTACAACCGACAAAGCTGCAGCAGCAGCTATGCTGCCCAAGGTAAGCTCAATGCTTGACAAGCTGGCTAAGCGTAACATCATTCATGATAACAAGGCAGCTAACCTCAAGTCGAAGTTGGCTCTGTACATCAACAAGCTTGCTTAATAGATGTACCCTTGCTGTATAAGGGGCTGCCATACGTTGGTGGCCTCTTTTGCGCTTATAAAGTAAAAAGTGAAAGGATAAAAGGAGTTATGAATGATTTCCTGAAATACGCTACTGCGCAAGGTATGAGCAGTATGCATGTAGAAAAAGTGATGAACGCCTCGATGGCTGCTCAACCGCGAGCCAACTATATCAGTCCGTCGATCCTAGAGGAGCGTCAGCTGAATGTGACGCAGATGGATGTGTTCAGTCGACTAATGATGGATCGCATCATCTTCCTCGGCACTGAGGTGAACGACTATACGGCCAACGTGATCCAGGCGCAGCTGCTGTACCTGAACTCCAGCGACCCCGACCGCGATATCCACCTGTATCTGAATACCCCGGGCGGGTCGGTGTATGCCGGACTGGGTATATACGATACGATTCAGTTCGTATCATCCAAAGTGAGCACGATGTGCACAGGCATGGCTGCATCGATGGGCGCCGTGCTGCTCGTAGCCGGTGAAGACGGTATGCGTAGCGCGCTGCCGCACAGCCGCGTGATGATCCACCAACCGATGGGAGGCATACAGGGGCAGGCCAGTGATATTGAGATCACCGCACGCGAGATACTCAAACTCAAGGATGAGCTCTATCAGATCATTGCTGACCACTCCCATCAGTCTCTGGACAAGATCCGCCAGGACGCCGACCGCGACTACTGGATGACTGCCAAGGAGGCACTCGACTACGGCATGATCGACCGCGTGTACACGAAAAGTGAAAGATAGATTAGAGTTAAGAGTTAAGAGTTTAGAGAACAATGAGTAAGAGAGATAGAGGACGTTGCTCGTTCTGTGGGCGAGAAATACCATACGAGAACCTGTTCCAGGGAACTGACGGCAAGTTTATTTGTTTTGATTGCGTAGAGAACGCACACGAGATAATCGAGGAGCAGATCCACTCGCAGACCGCTGAAGTCGAGGAGGATCGCCAACGCCGTAAGGAAAGGGGGCGCAAGGAGGCCGCTGACGCAGGCTTCGTCAACTCCGGCAAACTGGATATGCAATCGCTGCCTCGCCCGACGCAGATCAAGGGTTTCCTGGATCAGTACGTGATCGGGCAGGACGAGGCGAAGAAACACCTGTCTGTGGCTGTATATAACCACTACAAGCGTCTGCTGCAGCCCGACTCGAACGATGGCGTGGAGATAGAGAAGTCGAACATCATCCTTGTGGGTTCAACAGGCACGGGCAAGACCCTGATGGCACGCACCATAGCCAAGATGCTGGCTGTGCCGTTCACCATCGTGGATGCTACGGTGCTGACCGAGGCAGGCTACGTGGGTGAGGATGTCGAGTCGCTGCTCGTCCGCCTGCTGCAAGAGGCGGATTATGACCTGGAGCAGACAGAGCGCGGCATTGTGTTCATCGACGAGATAGACAAGATCGCCCGCAAGACCGACAACCCCTCCATCACCCGTGACGTGTCGGGCGAGGGCGTGCAGCAAGGTCTGCTCAAACTACTGGAGGGCGCTATCGTAAACGTGCCACCCAAAGGCGGACGCAAGCACCCCGAGCAGGAGTTCATACGCGTCAATACGCAGAACATCCTGTTCATCTGTGGCGGTGCGTTCGACGGTATAGAGAAGAAGATCGCGCAGCGACTGAACACCCAGGTGGTAGGATTTGAGTCGCAGTCGAAAGTGAAACGCATCGACAAGGACAACCTGCTGCAGTACATCGCGCCGCAGGATCTGAAGGCCTTCGGTCTGATTCCCGAGATCATCGGTCGTCTGCCTATCATCACCTATCTGGAGCCACTTGGCCGCGATGCACTCAAGCGCATCCTAACCGAGCCGAAGAACGCCATCACCAAGCAGTACGAGAAGCTGATGAAGATGGATGGTATCCGGCTCACCTTTGATGACGCTGCATTGGATTACATCGTGGACAAAGCCATTGAGTTCAAGCTCGGTGCACGCGGTCTGCGTAGTCTGACGGAGACCGTGATGATGGATACGATGTTCGATATCCCCCATCAGGACTGTATCGTCACCCGCGAGATGGTGGAGGAGAAGCTGGCGAAGATTGATGCCAACCGATTAGTCGCGTAAATTGAGAGGTGATAATTGAAAGGTTGCGATGGACAGTGTACTGGTTGTCATAGCAGTAGGTGTAGGTGCCCTGTTGGGTGCTATTGTAGTGTGGCTGGTGATGCGCAAGCAACTCGCCGACACTGATGCGTTGCGTGACAAGGTGACCGCGCTCACTGCCGATTTAGCAGCCGCTGAGGCGGATAAACGCCACCAACAAGAGTTGCTGGATAGCCAGCTCCGGCAGGCTGAACATGTGCAAGAGAAGCATAAGCAGGAGCTGGAGCAGATGCAGCAGCGGCTCACGGCGGAGTTTGAGAACATAGCCAACAAGGTGCTGCAGCAGCGTCAGGAGGATTTCCGGCAGCAGAGCAGCAAGCAGATCAGCGATATCCTACTGCCGCTTAACGAGCGCATCAAGGATTTCCGTGAGCAGGTGAGCAACGCCTTTAGCCAGGAGACGCGCGAGAAAGCCTCGCTGCAGGCGGAGCTCAAGCAACTCATCGAACTCAACCAGACCCTGTCGAAGGATGCCACCAGCCTGACGCAGGCTCTCAAGGGCGATGTGAAAAAACAGGGCAACTGGGGGGAGTTCATATTGGAGAAGGTGCTGGAGGCCTCCGGTCTGCGCAAAGGCATCGAGTACGACCGCGAGGTTGTGGTGCATGGCGTGGAGGGCGACACGCTACGACCAGACGTGATCATCCGCATGCCGGACAACAAACAGATCATTGTGGACTCGAAGGTCTCGCTCGTTGCCTATGAACAACTGCAACACGCTGAATCTGAGGAGCAGTACAAGACCCTACTGAAAGCCCACACCGAGTCGCTCAAGCAGCATGTAAAGGAGCTGTATGACAAGCAGTACCAGCGCGCTACAGGACTGAACACGCCTGACTTCGTGCTGATGTTCGTGCCTATTGAGGCATCCTATAGCATAGCTATTCAGGCGGATAGCACACTGTACGATTATGCGCTGGAGCGGAAGATAGTGATTGTCAGCCCCACCACGCTGCTCGCCACGCTGCACACCATCAGCTATGTGTGGAAGCAAGAGAACCAGAGCAAGAACGCCATGGAGATAGCACGCCTGGCAGGTGCGATGTATGACAAGCTCTGCGGCATGACCGAGGACTTCCAGAAGGTGCAGAAGAGCCTGGATGCGGCGCAGAAAGCGTACTCGGAGACCTACAAGAAACTATCCGAAGGCAACGGCAACGTGCTACGAACAGCCGACCGCATACGCGAACTCGGCGCCAAAGCCAGCAAGAACCTGCCACTTGCCGCGACCGATGCAGAGTAGCATCATAGAGGCAAACTAAACAGCATTGTACTGCCTGTTTGCAAACCCCGAATAGCAAAGGTTGCGTAAATAGACGTGTTTTTCGGGGTTTGAGGGGTGAATATTTGGAAAGTTCAAAAAAAAGTCGTACCTTTGCATCCGCTTTCGCGTTTAACGCAGAGCAATGGTCTAAAACATGATTTTTTAGAATGCGGCAATAGCTCAGTTGGTAGAGCACGACCTTGCCAAGGTCGGGGTCGAGAGCTCGAGTCTCGTTTGCCGCTCAAAAGTAGCTCTTTGATTTATTTGGAAATGCCCAGGTGGCGGCATT
>DBXI01000027.1:0-21712 GCA_002309255.1 Bacteroidales bacterium UBA1216
GAGCACCGTCCACATCTTCTCGTCCAATTCGCCCAGGTGGCGAAAATCTTCACCTTTCGCGATATGCACGCGGGTGTTACCACCGATGGTGGTGAATGTCCATTTGTATGCCATATGAATTCAAGATTTAAAATTCAAGATTAAACGATTTAGCGGGCTTCGACGCCGTTGGCGAGTTCGCGGTAGTCGTGCAGGGAGAGGTTGTCGGAGACAATCTTGATTGCACTGACATGTGTGAAGCCTTGCGCGCAGATATATGCCAGCTCCATGTCGAAGACGCAGTCCTTGAACGGCGAAGCGAGCACGAAGTCGGTGTTCGAATAGCAGACAGCCTGTATGGGGTTGAGTGCACGGAAGAACAGGTCTTCAACGGGTTGCAACATCAGCCTCGGCTCAGGATAGGTGACGTTAGGATGGTGCAGACGACTCTCGGTGACCTCCACAACGGCGCCGATAGGATATTCGGCACTACCCGCGTAGCCGATGTTGATGAGCTCCGTATCACGCGGCAGGTCGCGCAAGGAGCGTAATACGTTCAGGGCACCCACGCCGGTTACAAGGATGTTTGTCTCGCCCGGTAGGTATTGTTCTACAAGTTTGCGTTCGCTGTCTTCTGCTATCAAAATAGTGCGCATAAGTATATGATTTTTGATTTTCGCCTGCAAAGATACAAAAAAAAAATGATATTTGCAAATTATTTTGCATTTTATGTTTGCATATATGAAAAAAAAGTTGTATCTTTGCATCGTAAACCCACACAGAGACATCGCTCATGAAACGAAACAGACGTTTTCTTCTTCTCTTCACTATGCTTGTTGCGGTATATGCCCACAGCACCACATTCCTTGTAGACGGAGTATATTACCGGACGAAAGGCAGGCATTCGGTTGAGTTGGCAGGATTCGATACAATCGTATTTATTGACAATGTGCTTACTATCCATTCGGAAGTGGAATACAACGGTCATACATACCAAGTTGAACGCATAGGAGATGATGCAATATGGAAGAAATCTAACAAGATCGTTCCGCGAAACGAAACCCTTTGTTTTAGTCCATATAATTGGTTTTTCGTTCAGCCCAATCCGGAGCTTTGTCGGCTTGTGATTGAGGAAGGCGTACGCTCCATCGGCAAAGGAGCTTTTCGCAAGATGAGCTGCTTACGCGAGGTGCAGTTGCCAGAAAGCTTGGAGAGCATAGGCGACGAGGCTTTCTGCGCCTGTTGGAGTCTGCAAGAGGTCAATCTGCCCGGACATTTGCGCAAGATTGGCAACAGGTGCTTCTGCACTTGCTCACTGTTGCGCATCAATCTGCCGGAGAGCCTTGAGTATATTGGTGAACGCGCATTTGGAGCGAATCCGCTGTTTTTGGGCGGGGAGGATTCGGACACTCCGGACACCTGGGAGATAGATTCTGTCGTGCAGCCATATGCCGACTGGTATATTCAAGCGCAAAAACGTTGGTGTCACAAGAGTGACGACCACTCCGTCACTATCTTTTTCAAAGGGGAAAAGACTACCTTGTTCATCCCCGCAAGCGTTACATTTATCGGTGACGGAGCTTTTACCGGCACATTGCTGCGCGGTTTTGAGGTGGCGGATGCCAATCCGTCATATTGTGCCATTCAGGGAGTATTGTACAGCAAGGATACTACACTGCTTCACACCTACCCTCTTGAACGGGGCGAAAGAGCATTCACCACTCCTGTTCAGGTCAGGCGGATTGCATCTTACGCGTTTGCTCCGTACTCGCTCATCGATGAGTATCAAGCCCCAGCACACTACTGCCTTTTGTTGAGCTCTTTGCGGGCACGTGTTCAAAATCCCGAAAGTTGTTTCTACTCAATCACCAGAAAGGAGCCGCGTCTGAGCAGACTGGATTTGACGGACGGAGTGAAAGAAATAGGCTTTTTCGGTTTGCTTAACCTCGAGTTGGACACACTTGTTATTGGCAGAGGCATGAAAAATCTGGGCTGCACAAATGACGCCATAGCCGGTCTGTGTAGGGATATCATGTATATGACACCTGAACAGATCCGCAACAAACGCTCCGTCGTTTATAACACCAGCACTCTTGACATTGACGTAGACTTGTTCTTCGGCTGGCTGGAAGAAGGTCAGAGATATGTCCCGTCATTTGATAGTACGTATCTCCGTTGTGATCGGGAGAACTTCAGTTTTAACGAATGTTACTGTATCAACTATACGCGCAAGCAGGGTATATACTACCTCTATGAGCAGAAAGGCAGGACAGAGTGTATCTGGACGGATGATTTTCAGCCTGTCACTCAATTGCCCGAAGGCGTTCTGACGGCTAATTTCGACAGAGTATTTAATAATTCATTAATCAACTATATCCTAAACGGCCATGACACCTATATCTCAATTTGGTGAGTTCGGTCTAATCCGTCACCTCACTCGCGATCTGAAGAGCGCCCAACCTTCCACCCTGTATGCCGTAGGCGATGATGCCGCCGTGCTCAATCATGAGGGCAAGCGGACATTGGTCACCACGGACCTGTTGCTGGAAGGCATTCATTTCAACCTGGAATATGTGCCGTTGCGCCACTTGGGCTACAAGTCGGTGGCAGTCAATGTGTCGGATATATGCGCCATGAACGGCACTCCGACGCAAATAACGGTCGGGCTAGGCGTGTCGGCGCGCTTCGGCGTGGAGGATCTGGAGGAGTTCTACGCAGGTGTGCGCGCGGCGTGTGAGCACTATAATATAGACATTGTCGGCGGCGACACCTGCGCGAGCATGAACGGTCTGACGATCGCAATCACCTGTCTGGGTGTAGCCGAGGAGAAAGACATCGTCTATCGCAACGGCGCCAAGGTGAACGACCTCATCTGCGTCACGGGCAATCTGGGTTCGGCCTATCTGGGTCTGCAACTACTGGAACGCGAACTGCAGGTGTTCCGGGCGACACAGCACGACAACCTGGGCAAAGCAACGGAGCATAACGAGTCTATCCACGAGAAGTTCGAAGGCCGCGAGTATCTGCTGGAGCGCCAGCTGCGTCCGGATGCACGCGTGGATATCATTGAGGCGCTGCGTAAAGCCGGCATCAAACCGACGGCGATGATGGATGTGTCGGACGGATTGTCGTCGGAGCTCTTCCATATCTGCACGCAGTCGAAGGTCGGATGCGACATCTACGAGGACAAGCTGCCTATTGACTATCAAGCCGCAGCGCTGGCCGAGGAGATGAACCTGAACATCGTGACCTGCGCGCTGAACGGCGGCGAGGACTACGAGCTGCTCTTCACCTGCGATATACATGACTACGAGAAACTTGTGCCGCTGGATGATGTATATATCATCGGCCACGTGACCGCCGCCGAATACGAGTCCGGCAAATCCGATCAGCCCGCCAACCTGCGTCTTATTCCGCGCAACGGCGACCCGATGCCGCTCACCGCACAGGGTTGGAACGCATTTGCGTAAGTGAGTAACGAGGGGGCGTGTCGGTTTTGACACGCCCTCTTGTTTAACCGCAATTTGGTGCAAATTAGCACTAAAATACGAATAATTGGCATCTGCAATCAAAATTCTTGCAGAAAATTTTTCAGATTTTCTGGGCGGATAGCGGCGTTTTTTGCGGAATTACTGCTTCAATTCCTGGTATTTCATGGCGCGGACGAAGTTGTCGAAGCGGTGGTAGCGTTTGAGTTTGCCGTCGCGTCCGAGAGGTGCCATCGGGTCGGGTTTCTTGCGCAGTTGCGCTTGGAAACGCTGCCTGTAGGCATCAATCTCGGCGAGTTGTTGTTCCGTGGGGGTGGCATCGGGTTTGAGTGCGGCAAGCAGGGCGGTTGTCTGACGTGCCGCTTCGGCAAAGTGCTGCAAGTGCGCCAATTCGGCTCCTTGTGGCGGAGTGTTTTTGTAATTGCGCGGATGGGCAACCATATAGCCTTCCGTCTTGCAGGTGAATGTGACGATGCCGTTTATGTCGCGCAGATGTTTCTGGCGTTGGATGAACTTGTGATCGCTGTCCAGAGCGCCTGTCATGCCCTCGACAGGGATGTTGTAAGATATTTTAGCCATATTATGAGGTATTTGGGATCAGCCAAACATGGCTGATAGATACTTGCCGGATATAAGGGAAGTCCGCAATAATCGTGTATTTGTCTGGTTAATCACATACTAATCACCTACTAATAATATACTAATTACATACTAATCTCATACAACAATTAGGTGAAAGTATCGGTAGAAGATGTACAAAAACTGTGCCAAACAGGAGGGTGTGTCAAAAATTGAAAATTTTTATTTATAAGTCAAAAAAAGCCCAAAAACATCCAAAAAATATTCTTTTTTTGAATCTATTACCCAAAATTTTTTTTTGTCAACAATTAAAGACAATTGACAACAATTTTTGTAACAGAATAAGGAGGTGTGCCAATTATGACACACCTCCTTGGGGAATAGATCACCCTAATTTAGTCGATGGATACTATCAGCGAAGCTCCTGCCCGTGGACGGTGTAGGTTTTGCCGTCGCGGAGGATCAAGGAACAAAGGGAAAATTAGCCCTAAAGGGCACGATTATTTCTATACTAACGCACTAAACGGACAGGTCGACCGCCGCAGCGATAGCCTGGTCCCTGCTCTAAGTTGGCTCCGAATTCGCCATCATCGTCACCGCCCATAGCAGCAACGGCAGAAAGAAAAGTGTCTTTTTCATATTTTGACAAGTTAGTTGATTTATAAACAATGACAAACGTGAGCCAACAGCTATTGGTTCATTCAGGCTACCACACCCTTGGTTTCCAATATATGCAGAAAGCCCACGCATTTGCGTGAGCGTTTCGCCTATTCTCGGAAAACCAATATTCAAATGTGGTAGATTGAATGAATCCTCAAATAAAGCAAACGCTTAATAATGTTTATGTCACCGCTTTATTTCGCTGTCGGTGCCAGCGGTCGCAATTAACCTTGCGGCGGGGTGTTATGATAACTCTTTAATGTATGCTTCAATCTGCGGGTTTTGGAGGGGGGGGGCTAATGAGCTCTCTCCTACAATAGGATTTTATCATGATCTACATACGGACGGGCAAAGCTCATCAAGCCGTCCTCGGAAACCAAATCGACTTTGCGACCAAGTCTGTCTTCCAGATCGCACATCATACCAAAGTATTTAAGACCTATAATAGGTCGCGAATAATCCAGCGAAACCAGCAAATAGACATCGCTGTCCGGACGCTCATCGCCACGGGCACACGAGCCGAACAAGTAGGCTCGCTCGACAGGCTGAGTAGCAAAATACGCATGTATCTTAGGAATCATGGCTTGTACTTCAGGACTGGGCGTAAAAGCATTTACGATTTAGTTATTTACAAATTTCTGAACGCAAAGATACGAAAAAAAATGACATTTGCAAATAAATATTGAGAAAATGAAAGAAAATATCAAAAAGACTTGCAAATGTCAAATATTTTTTGTAACTTTGTAGGCTTTTTGAGTTTGATGGGTGCGGAAGGGGGATTTTGGGAGTTCGGATCTCACGGATTAGCACGGAAGAAAGTTAATTGGGAGTACGGATCTCTCGGATTAGCACGGAAAGAGGATCAATATGGTAGCAAGGGAGATGCGACAAGCGAATCTGTATATCATAGCAGGGCCTAATGGTGCAGGAAAGACAACAGCTTCATTCGGTCTGCTACCCAATGTGTTGCGTTGTCCGAACTTCGTGAATGCCGATGAGATAGCGCGCGGGCTGTCGCCTTTTGAGCCCTCAGCGGTGGCTGTTCTGGCGGGGCGGATTATGTTGCAACGCATCGACGAACTGCTGCAACAGCACGCGGATTTAGCGATAGAGACCACGCTTGCAACACGATCCTATGTGCGTCTGGTGCATCGCGCACAGGAGTTAGGATATAGGGTGCAGTTGCTGTTCTTCTATCTGGAGAGCGAGGAGCATGCCATCGAACGGGTAGCGCAGCGCGTGAGCAACGGCGGACACGACATCCCCGAAGCGGATATCCGCAGGCGGTTCAAGCGAGGCATATATAACTTGCTGAAACTGTATCTGCCCATCTGCGACAGCACACTGGTGTTCAACAACACACATGGCGAGGCAATCTTTGTGGCAGATCATGAGATATCGGAAGATATAGTAATATACAGAACAGACATGTGGAACCAACTCACACAATTGATATGAAAGAAGAAGATCTGAAATCAAAAATCCTTGTTGGGTTGCAGGATACTTACCGTCAGGTAGTAGAACAACATCGTCGCGACAACCAGCCGCTCATCCTCAGCGAGAATGGTGCTGTACAATACGTTGATCCGTTTACGGTGGAGATATAGGATAAGAGAGAATACGGATTTGACGGATTAGACGGATATAACTGTACGAATCTCACGAATCGAACGAATATATCGGTACGGATCTCACGAATCGGACGGATGAACATAAAACAAAAAGCATAAAACATAAAACAACATAAAAATATACCATGGCAAAGAAAGAAGTTCAATTTTCGCTCGTGTACCGCGACATGTGGCAGAGTAGCGGGCGTTATGTACCGCGCAGAGACCAGTTGGCAAAGGTAGCACCCGTGATCATCGACATGGGTTGCTTTGACCGCGTGGAGACCAACGGCGGTGCGTCGGAACAAGTTAACCTGCTTTACGGCGAGAACCCGAACCTGGCTGTGCGCACGTTCTGCAAACCGTTCAACGAGGCAGGCATCAAGACGCACATGCTCGACCGCGGATTGAATGCGCTCAGGATGAACCCCGTACCGGCTGATGTGCGTCAGCTGATGTACAAGGTGAAGCATGCGCAAGGCACGAATATCACCCGTATCTTCTGCGGACTGAATGACCCCAGAAACATCATCCCCAGTATCAAGTGGGCAAAAGCCGCCGGGATGACCGCACAGGCAACGATGTGTATCACGTACAGCAAGGTGCACACGCGCGAGTACTACATCAACCTCGCGGAGCAACTGATTGAAGCCGGTGCAGAGGAGATCTGCCTGAAAGACATGGCAGGCGTAGGCCGTCCGGCGATGCTGGGCGACATCGTGCGCGCTATAAAGACCCAGCACCCCGACATCATCATCCAGTACCACGGTCACACAGGACCGGGATTCTCCGTTGCATCGATGCTGGAGGTAGCCAAAGCCGGCGGCGACGTGCTGGACGTAGCGATGGAGCCGCTCTCATGGGGCAAGGTGCATCCGGATGTGATCACCATTCAAGCCATGCTGAAGGACGCGGGATTCCTGGTGAAGGACATCAACATGAAAGCCTATATGGAGGCACGCAGCCTGACGCAGTCGTTCATTGACGATTTCTTAGGCTACTGGATTGACCCGAAGAACTCGCTGATGACCTCGCTGCTGGTAGGCTGCGGTCTGCCGGGCGGAATGATGGGTAGTCTGATGGCTGATCTCAAAGGCATACATGCCGCTATCAACGCGAACCTGAGGAAGAAAGGCGAGCCCGAATTGAGCGAGGACGAGCTGCTCGTGCAACTCTTCGACGAGGTTCAGCGCATATGGCCGATGCTCGGAACGCCGTGCTTGGTGACGCCGTTCTCGCAGTACGTGAAGAACGCCGCGCTGATGAACCTATTCAGCCGTTCGATGGGCGAGAAAGATTTCACACGTATGGATCCTGCCATGTGGGGAATGATCCTCGGCAAGTCGGGCAAGCTGCCGGGCGAACTCGCTCCAGAGATCATCGAACTGGCGAAGGAGAAAGGTTACGAGTTCTACACCGACGACCCGCAGAAGCTCTATCCGGACGTACTGCCGCAGTACATCAAGGAGATGGAGGAGCTCGGCTGGGATCGCGGTCAGGACGACGAAGAGCTGTTTGAGTTCGCAATGCACGACAAACAGTACCGCGAGTATAAGTCCGGTCTGGCGAAAGAGCAGTTCAACAAAGATCTGCTCGAACGGATGGAGAAAGCAGCCAAGGGTGGTCAGCAAGTCACGTTCATCTCGGCTGCCGACAAACGCGCTATCCTGCACCCGACGAGCGAGCCTGTGGAGGCTACTCAGGCCGGTACGGTGCTCTGGGAGCTGGACTTCAACGAAGCCAGCCACGCACCAGCCTTCGGCAAGCTCTACCGTCAGGGCGACCTCGTTTGCAGCCTACAGACGCAGCACGGCATCGAGCCGCTGTTCGCATCGTTTGACAGCCGTCTGGTAGCTGTTGACCGTCAGCAGGGCGACAAGGTCACCAAGGGTGACGCCGTATGCTGGCTGGAGAAAGCGGAAATAGTCGAAAGTCAAAAGTCGAAAGTCGAAAGCAAGCCAGCCAAGAAAGCGGACAGCAAGGTTAAAGAGCCAGCCAAGAGTAAGTGGAAAGACTCGATGAATGCGCGAAGTTAACTCTGCATCAGCCATGCATGGCTGATACACTCAACAAGCATAGATATGAGCAAGCCGCTGAATATAGTGATCGTCGGGACAGCCTACCCTTTTCGGGGTGGGCTGGCGACGTTCAACCAGCGATTGGCGCAGCAGTTCATGGATGAGGGGCATAAGGTGGAGATAATTACCTTCACTACCCAGTACCCCTCGTTCCTTTTCCCTGGCAAGACGCAGCTGAGCAACGAGCAGCCGCCTGAGGGGTTGACGATACGCAGAGCTGTCAACTCATGCAATCCGCTGAGTTGGTGGCGCGTGGGGCAGCAGCTGATGAAACAGAAGCCTGATCTGGTGATCTGCTGCTATTGGATGGCGTTCTTTGCGCCGGCATATGCGACGATAGAACGGATAGCGAAGCGCAATGGGCATACAAAGTGCATCGCACTGGTGCATAACATGATACCTCATGAGCCGAGCGTACTCGACAAAATGTTTGCGCCGCGGTTCATAAGGCAGACAGACGGGTTTGTAGCCTTGTCGCAAAGCGTGGTTAATGACATCGAGAAGATAGAAATCAGAAATCAGCACGGCTCTTCCGATCGAAAGAAATCAGAAATCAGAAAGCCGAAGGCCTTCAGTCCCCATCCCATCTACGACCACTACGGCGAACGGATGAGCAAGGCAGAGGCATGTGAGGCATTAGGGCTGGATGCGCAGCTGGATTATATGCTGTTCTTCGGTTTGGTGCGGGCGTATAAGGGATTGGATCTGCTGATTAATGCGTTCGCCAAGGTGAAGGATGAACTGCCGCAACTAAGGCTGCTGATAGCCGGCGAGTTCTACGAGGATGAGCAGAAGTACCGCGAGCAGATAGCCGCAGCCGGATTGAACGAGCGCGTGATTGTGCACAATGAGTTCATCGCCGATGCCGATCTGAGGAAGTACTTCGGTGCGGCGAGCCTGATTGTGCAGCCATACAAGTCGGCAACCCAGAGCGGCGTGACACAGGTGGCGTTCCACTTCGAGAAACCGATGCTCGTGACCGATGTAGGCGGCTTGGCGGAGATCGTGCACCACGGAAAGATGGGCTACGCCGTGCAGCCGGAGGCAGGTGCTATCGCCGAGGCGCTGAGCGACTACTACAGCAATGCCAGGCAAGAGCCATTTACCGAGTACCTGAAGAAGGAGAAGACAAAGTACGCATGGTCAAAGATGACCGGCGTGTTCGGGCGACTGCTGGACGCAGTGCGCACACAAGACAGATAAACAGTTTATTTACAATATGGAAAAACAATTCAAGTTGTGGAACGTGATTGTCGGTTGGGTGGTGTTCGCCATCGCAGCCGCCACGTATCTGCTGACTATCGAGCCGACAGCCTCGTTCTGGGACTGCGGTGAGTTCATCTCATCTGCCGACAAACTGGATGTAGGACACCCGCCCGGAGCACCGTTCTTCATGCTGATGGGTCACTTCTTCTCGCTGTTTGCGAGCGACGCGTCGCACGTAGCGATGTGCGTGAATGCCTTGTCGGCACTGGCCTCAGCGTTCACTATCCTGTTCCTATTCTGGACGATCACCGCGTTGGCGAAGAAACTCGTGGCACCGGACAGCGTGGCGCATATCATCGCCCTGTTAGGTGCAGGTGCGGTAGGTGCGCTGGCTTACACGTTCAGCGACACCTTCTGGTTTAGTGCCGTGGAAGGTGAGGTCTATGCCTCGTCGTCGCTGTTCACCGCCGTGGTGTTCTGGCTGATACTCAAATGGTACGACCAGGCGGACGAAGAAGGGTCGGACAAGTGGCTGATACTCATCGCCTACCTGATGGGACTGAGTATAGGTGTGCACCTGCTGAACCTGCTGACGATCCCTGCCATCGTGCTGGTGTATTACTTCCGCAAGTACGAGTTCTCGTGGGGCGGTGTGTGCCTGGCGTTCCTCGCTTCGGTGGGTATTTTGGCGTTCGTGCTATACGGAATTATTCCGGGCGTGCCGACCATCGCCGGCTGGTTTGAGTTGGCGTTCGTCAATGGTCTGGGTCTGCCGTTCAATACGGGTCTGGCTGTTTATCTGGTGCTACTGGCTGCGGCACTCGTTTGGGCTGTAGTGAGCACTGCACGGGTTGAGAAAGTAGGATTACAGGAGATCATTGCTTTCCTGTGCGCCTTTACTTTGGCGGGTACACCGTTCTTGAGGGAAAGCGCGTTGATAGGTGTGGTGATTGTGGCTATAGTGGCTGCGCTGCTGTTCGCCAAAAAAGAGCTCGTGTCGCCGCGTCTGCTTAACACCGCGAGCCTGATGATCGCCGTGATCATCATCGGCTACAGTTCATATGCCGCGCTGGTCATCCGCTCGAATGCGGATACACCGATGGATCAGAACAGCCCGGATAACGTGTTCTCGCTCAAGTACTACCTGAACCGCGAACAGTACGGCGACACGCCGCTGCTGTATGGACAGACCTACAACGCACCGGTGCAACTGGAGATCAAGGGTAACATGTGCATCCCCGTGGAGAAACAGGGGCATGCGCAGTACGCTCCCGCACCGCGCGTAGAGGGCGAGAAAGACCACTACGCTATCACCGGCTACAAGACGCAGTACGTGTATATGAAGGAGTTCATGATGCTCTTCCCGCGCATGTGGTCGAGCCAAGGCTCGCATGTGGGCGCCTACAAGGAGTGGGCGGAGATCAAGGGGCACAAGGTGCGCTACGACTACTGCGGACAGCAGAAGACCGAGTACGTGCCTACCTTCGGCGAGAACCTTCGGTTCTTCTTCCGCTACCAGGTCAACTACATGTACTGGCGGTACTTCATGTGGAACTTTTCCGGCCGTCAGAACGACATTCAGGGCTACGGCGAGATACATAAGGGCAACTGGATCACCGGCTTCCACGCCATCGACAACGCGATGCTGGGCGACCAGGAGTCATTGCCTGCTGAGTTGCGCGAGAACAAAGGGCACAACGTGTATTACATGTTGCCGTTGTTGTTGGGATTGATCGGTCTGATCTGGCAAGCGACGAAGACTAACCAGCGTCAAGAGAAGAGCGGCGGCATCATGAAGACCGTCACCGACTTCGTAGGCCTTCGCTCGTTCTCGATCACCGCACTGTTGTTCCTGCTGACCGGTCTGGCTATCGTGGTTTATCTGAACCAGACACCCTACCAGCCGCGTGAGCGTGACTACGCCTACGCAGGCTCGTTCTATGCATTCTGCATTTGGATCGGCTTCGGTGTGCTGGCGCTCATCGATAGTGCTATGCAGTCGATCAAGTCAGAGGGCGGCAAGACGGTAGCTGCACTGGCTGTGACCGTTATCACGCTGGGCGTGCCGGCACAGATGGCTTCGCAGAACTGGGACGATCACGACCGCTCGCAGCGCTACGTGTGCCGCGACTTCGGTGCTAACTACCTCAAGTCGTGCAAGCCGAACGGCATCATCTTCAGTAACGGCGACAACGACACCTTCCCCCTCTGGTACAACCAGGAGGTAGAGGGCGTGGGTACTGACCTCAGGGTGTGCAACCTGTCGTACTTGCAGACCGACTGGTACATCTCGCAGATGAAACGCCCGTATTACGACTCGCCGGCGCTTCCGATCTCGTGGGAGTACAAGGACTTCATGCCCGGCACGAATGAAGTCGTCTGGACAGACAACCGTCTCGGCCAGCCGCTGGAGGTGACCAAAGCCTTCCAGTTCCTGCGCTCCGACGACCCGAAGACCAAGAACCGCGAGGGTGAGAACTACCTGCCTGCCGACCAGCTCTACGTGCTGGCGCCGGACAGCAGTCAGATTCTGATGAAGAAAGCCCGTCGGTTCACTCGTTCGGAGATGATGATCATGGAAATGCTCGCCCAGAACAAATGGGATCGTCCGATGTACTTCGCCGTGAGCGTGGGACCTGACTACTACATGGGGCTTGAACCATACTTCGAGTGCACCGGTATGGCTTACCGGATCACACCTAACCGCTCGCCGAACAACCAGCCTCGCATCGCCGTGGAGGAGATGTACAGCAACATGATGAACAAGTTCGAGTACGGCAACTGTAAGGCGGAGGGTATCTACCTGGACGAGAATACCCTTCGCATGTGCCGCACGCACCGGATGATGTTCGCCCAGTTGGCGGAGGTGCTCGTCAACCGCAAGGATTATGAGCGTGCTACTGCTGTTTTGGACAAGGCATTTGAGGAGCTGCCCGGTACGAATATCCCATATGACTACACGGCCGCATCGATGGCGCTACTGTATGTGCGCATGGGTGAGAAGGAGAAAGCCGAGCCTATCCTGCGCGCTGTTGCACAGACCAGCAGCGAGTATATCCTGTGGGGAAAATCGCTCAGCAAGGAGCGCCGCAAGGCACTGAAGAGCACCCTTGACCACCACGACGCCGTGCTGGGTTACATCCTGCAGCAGTGCGAACGCAACGGCCTGCACGAGATAGTGGAGGACTACTACCGCATCTACGACACAAACGGATAAGTCATACTTGTTGAACCTGTCGGAATTTCCGGCAGGTTCAACATATCCCAGCCGCCACTTACCAACGTTAAATAGGAGCGCTGAGCCCGGCATCGAAAAAAAGTGAGTTCTTAAACAATGACACACAAAGCGAGCACCGAAGTGCTCGCTTTGTATGTATTAGGATGAAAAATGATGTATCAGGCGAAGAGGTCGATGTCGGCGGCGGTGATCTCGGCGCCTGAGAGGATGATCAGTCGCTCAACGACGTTGCGGAGTTCGCGGATATTTCCCGGCCAGTGTCGCTTCTGCAGGGCGAGGATAGCATCCTTGGCGAACTTCTTGACCGCCCACCCTTGCTCCTCGCATATCTGAGAGGTGAAGAACTCGACGAGTTCGGGTATATCCTCCTTGCGGTCGTCGAGCGAAGGTACATGGATAGGAATAACGTTCAGTCGGTGGAACAGATCCTCGCGGAAGGTGCCTTTCTCTATCTCCTTATGCAGATCCTTGTTCGTGGCTGCGATGACGCGGACGTTGACCTGTATGGCCTTGTCGCTGCCGACGCGTGTGACCTCACCTTCCTGGAGTGCACGGAGCACCTTGGTTTGTGCGGCGAGGGACATGTCGCCTATCTCGTCAAGGAAGAGGGTACCGCCGTTAGCCTGCTCGAACTTACCCGCACGATCCTTAACAGCACCCGTGAACGAGCCTTTGGTGTGACCGAACAGCTCGCTCTCGATGAGCTCGGACGGGATAGCTGCGCAGTTACAGGTGACAAGCGGCATGTCGGCGCGGTTGCTCTGCTCGAAGATCATCCGCGCAGCGACCTCCTTACCTGTACCGTTCTGTCCGGTGATGAGCACGCGCGCCTCGGTGGGAGCGACCTTGGCAATCATCTCGCGCACGGCCTGTATAGCGGCGCTGGTGCCGATCATCTGATACTTGCTATTGACTTTCTTCTTGAGGGCAGTAGCTTCGTTGCGCAGTGTCTTGGCCTCATGGCGGAGCTGCTTGCTATCGATGCCGTGACGGGTGGTGACGAGCAGACGGTTGAGATCGAGCGGCTTCTCCAGGAAGTCATAGGCGCCCTGCTTGATGCATTCGACAGCCGTCTCGATGTTGCCATGACCGGAGATCATCACCACCGGCACATCGGCGCACGGGCTTTCGGGCTGCTTGAGCGCCGCAAGGAGCTCGGTGCCGTCCATCTGCGGCATCTTGACGTCACTATAGATCAGATCGTAATTGCCTGCCTGTGCCATCTCCACGCCTTGCGCTCCGTTCTCGGCTACATCAACCGAGTAGCCTTCGAACTCAAGGGTCTCCTTCAGGATATTACGAATCGCTCTTTCGTCGTCAATAACTAAGATTTTTGCCATATTTTGATCAACTTTAGGGTTCAAACAAGTGGTTTTTGATAAAAAACGAAGATTTTTCATGAAAAACGCAACAAAGTTACAAAAAAATTTTGATATTTGCAAAAAAAGTTGTACCTTTGTATCCGACTAATGGTGCGGCGAGCAAAAAACTATCACCTACGATTGACAAAACAGTGTAGCCGCAGCATTTGAATCAGAATTTTTGAAGTTAACCATAATATCAATCTTTATTAACCAAACACATCATGAAAAAACTTTTATCACTATTTGCAGTCGTATTGTTTACGGGCAGTATGTTTGCAACAGACATGACCTGCGCCGACGCAGCCGAGGCAGCCAAGGGCGGTAGCACGGCGGAAGTAACCGTTCAGGGGTATGTGACCGTAATCCAGGAAGCTTGGAACAGCCAGTACAACAATGTAACGTTCTGGATGGCCGACACGAAGGATGGCGGTAAGGTATTTGAGGTTTTCCGCGCTGTATGCGAGAGCGCAGAGGCTGCCCCGAAGGTAGGTGACCTGGTGAAGGCTACCGGAAAGCTGAAACTGTATAACTCCACCCCTGAGTTGGACAAAGGTTGTACCTTTGAGATCCTGGAGCGAGCTCCGGAAGTTAAGTTGGATACCATCGGCGTATCGGAGGCTCTGCAGCGCATCACGGACAACAAGTTGGGTGCATGCTACGTTAAGGGTAAAGTTACGCGAATCGAGACCAAGGGCGACGCTGTAGCTAATTACGGCAACCTCAACATCTGGCTGCGCGACCTGGAGAACGCAAACGACTCAATCAAAGGCTACAAGATATATGGCGCTAACAACCAGAAATATAAATCCGCTGCTGACGTTGAGTACGTAGAGGGCGACGATATTCTGGTATATGCCAACGAACTGAAGATGTACAACACCACTCCCGAGATCAACGTAGGCTACTATGTTCGCACGCTGAATGGAAAGGAGATCGTTGCACTCGAGTGGGCTAATCCCGACGCATCGGCTACTCACGATGGCGCAAACTGGACAATGAAGATTAAGAAGTCAAGCTCCGATGCTGACAATGTGCTCGAGTTTGTGTTCCCGAGCGACAAGGCTGATGCCATCGCCGGCAGCTACACCTTGTCAAGCAGCAGCCTGAAGTTGGACGGTGCAAGCGTAGCCATCGTTTCCGCAACGGCTATGATCAAATTCAAGAGTATCGGTTCCAATAGTAATATCTACAATGTACAGGTTTCCGTTATTGGCAACGAGAAGATCTATCGTTTGGTAGCCGAGATGGACATCTACGCAGAGAACGAGAATGGCGAGACCCGTCTGAAGGGAGACCGTCCGTTCGTTCCTGCGGAAGGCGACACCATCACTTGCGCACAGGCAAGAGAGTACGTTCTGTCGCTTGATGACAAAGTAGATGGCATGACCATCATCGTTCGCGGTTTTGTAACAGAGATCATCAATACCGAGAAAGTGTACAAGACCTTCTGGATGGACGACGAGAAAGGCACGAACAAGACATTTGAGGTTGCGTTCTACAAGGAGTTGCTCCCCGCCGGCTTTGAGTTGGAGCTTGGCACAGAAGTTATTGCAGTAGGCGTTGCATACAACTATGGCGGCACTCCTGAGGTGAAGAATGCTTCCGTAACGATCGTTGGCGCTGAGGTTAACACCTACGAGGCTACCGTAGACGAGGCTCTGAAAGTAGGTAAGGCACTGGCTCAGAACGAGACAACCAAAGACCTGTACAAGATCACCGGCTTCATCACCAACGTTTCGACCGCATATGACGAGCAGTACGGCAACATCTCGTTCTGGATGAGCGACACCGAAGGCGACGGCGCACAGGAGTTCCAAGCATACCGCGCAAAGTGCGACGCATCGATTGTTGACAAACTCGTAGAAGGTGCTAAGGTTATTGTTACCGCTAACATCCAGAACTTCCATCAGGATGCGAAACCTGCAGAAGGTGACCAAGACGCTAAGCCCGAGCGCAACATCATTCAGGCAGTTAACGGTACGGTTGAACTCTTCAGCACACCGGTTGACAACGTATTCAACAACGCTCCGGCGGTTAAGTTCATCGAGAACGGACAGATCTATATCCTCCGCAATGGTGTACGCTACAACGTGCAAGGACAAATAGCTCAGTAACTTTAGGAAACTCAATTGAGCATAATATAGCAAAAGAGCCACCACACGGTGGCTTTTTTGTGCAAATATTTGCAAATACGAAAAATATTTCGTAACTTTGTATCGTAATACAAAATATCATTTGTCAATTGTCAATTATCAATTATGAAACGATTAGCATTTATCCTGTGCATCGCCATGGTGATGGCCGGATGCAAGAAAGAGGACCGTTCCGCGAAGTTGCTTGACGCTTACCATGCTCTCAACGAGCGTCTGTCAGCAGAGTTCGAGCAGATAGAGGATCAGGCTCAAGCGGACTCGATCATCGCCGCGTTTGTAGAGGAGGGCTTTGCCCTGCAGCAGGCTGCGCCCGAATCGGAGGCCGCCTATGTCATACTGGAAGAGCTGTACTACATGCTCAGTCCGGAGCAGAAGGAGCAGGCGTTTGCTGTGCTGAATGCCGACAGCCTGGAGTCGCACGGTCTGTTGCGTCACTACACCGCCTTCCAGGCCGAGAAGAAGACCGCCGAAGGAATGATGTTCACCGACTTCAGCGCCATCAACAAGGACGGCGAGGAGGTAGCCCTCAGTTCGTTTGTAGGGCAGAAGGAGTATCTGCTGGTGGACTTCTGGGCCAGCTGGTGCGGTCCTTGCCGCCGCTCAATGCCAGGGCTGAAAGACCTGCTGATCGCTCATGGCGACAAGCTGGCCATAGTAGGCATCTCGCGCGACGACAGCGAGGAGTCGTGGCTGCAGGCCGTAGAGGCGCTGGAGCTCCCCTGGCCGCAACTGCGCGACGTGAACAGCGACGGAGCCAAGACCTATGGCATCCTGTTCATACCCAACCTGATCCTGATCAACCGCGAAGGCACGATCATCGCACGCAACCCCAGCCACGAAGAGATAGCCGAGATCGTCAAGTAGGCGGCTGACGCGGCGCGGTCGTATCCGAAAAGAAAGAGCACAATTCGCCTGCGGGACAGTTGTGAGTCCCAAGGGCATAAACATTTGTACGTTTATAGAATATGGTAAAAATCATTTTCCCCGACCAGAGTGTTCGGGAGTATCAAGACGGCGTTACCCCGTTACAGGTAGCAGAAAGTATCAGTTCACGTCTGGCACAGGATATATTAGTAGCCAGCATTCGTCCCGCCGATGCCGCGGCTGACGCGGAATGGCAGATTGTCGAATTGAATCAGCCAATCTTGGCTGATCAACAGATCCGCCTGCACAAGTGGGAGGACGCCGAGGCCAAGCACGCCTTCTGGCACACCAGCTCTCACCTGATGGCAGAGGCCCTGCAGGAGCTCTATCCCGGCATACAGTTCGGCATTGGTCCGGCCATTGAGAACGGGTTCTATTACGACGTTATGCCGGCCGACGGTCAGACCATCAAGGAGAGCGACCTGCCCGCCATAGAGGCGAAGATGCTGGAGCTCCGCGCGAAGAAGGAGCAGCTGGTGCGCAAGCAGATAGCCAAGGCAGACGCGCTACGCGACTTCGGCGGCAAGGGTCAGCACTACAAGTGCGAGCTGATCAGCGAACTAGAGGACGGACATATCAGCACGTATACGCAAGGTAACTTTACCGATCTGTGCCGCGGTCCGCACTTGCTGAGTACCGAGCCTATCAAGGCCATCAAGGTGCTCAGTTGCGCGGCTGCCTACTGGCGCGGCGATGCTTCGCGACCGATGATGACGCGTATATACGGCATCTCGTTCCCAAAGAAAGCCATGCTCGACGAGTACCTGACTCTGCTGGAGGAAGCCAAGAAACGCGACCACCGTAAGATAGGTAAGGAGCTGGAGCTGTTCATGTTCAGCGACATGGTTGGTAAAGGTCTGCCTATTTGGCTGCCGAAAGGTACCGCTCTGCGTCTGCGTCTGGAGGATTTCCTAAAGAAGATTCAGAAACGCTACGGCTACCAGCAGGTGATCACCCCGCATATCGGTGCCAAGCAGCTGTATGTGACATCCGGTCACTGGGATCACTACGGCAAAGACTCGTTCCAGCCGATCACCACCCCCGAGGAAGGTGAGGTGTATATGCTCAAACCGATGAACTGCCCGCACCACTGTATGATCTTCAAGAACCAGCCGCGCTCGTACAAGGAGCTGCCTTTCCGTTGCGCGGAGTTCGGCACCGTGTATCGTTACGAGCAGTCGGGCGAGTTGCACGGCCTCACGCGCGTGCGTTCCTTTACTCAAGATGACGCACATATCTTCTGCCGCCCGGATCAGGTGAAGGACGAGTTCATCCGCGTGATGGAGATCATCGAGATCATCTTCAAGGCGCTGGACTTCCAGAACTTCGAGGCGCAGATATCTCTCCGCGACCCGAAGAACACGACGAAGTACGTGGGCAGTGACGAGGTGTGGGAGAAAGCCGAGCAGGCCATCATCGAGGCATGCAAGGAGAAGAACCTGCCCGCACGCGTTGAATATGGCGAGGCAGCATTCTACGGACCTAAGCTTGACTTCATGGTCAAGGACGCTATCGGCCGCCGCTGGCAGCTCGGTACGATCCAGGTGGACTACAACCTGCCCGAGCGCTTTGAGCTCGAATACGTAGGCGAGGACAACCAGAAGCATCGTCCTGTGATGATCCACCGTGCTCCGTTCGGCAGTATGGAGCGCTTCGTAGCCGTACTGATCGAGCACACGGCAGGTAAGTTCCCGCTGTGGCTCACGCCTGACCAGTGCATCGTGCTGCCTATCTCTGAGAAGTCGAACGACTACGCCCGCAAGGTGCAGGAGATACTCGAAGCACAGGAGGTACGTACTCTAGTAGATGACCGCAACGAGAAGCTCGGCCGCAAGATCCGTGACAACGAGATCCGTCATATCCCCTTCATGCTCGTAGTAGGCGAGAAGGAGGCGGAGCAAGGGCTCGTGAGTGTTCGCGTTCAGGGCGCCGAGGATAAAGGCCAGATGACCATCCAAGAGTTCGCCGACCTGGTCAAGTCAACCGTAGCCCAGCAGATGGCTGAATACTAAAGATAACGCTACAATTCAAGAAAGAGGGTGTGTCATTGCTTACGACCACCCTCTTTCTTGTAATTTCAGATGAAAACCAAAGATTTTTTCTACTTTCTGCACAAAAGATTTGCATAATTCATTTTTTTTTCGTATCTTTGCGGTCGAAATTTAAACTCTACGTCCCTAAAATAAACACATATGCCTGCCAGGCAAATATATATTCAAGATAGTCCTATAACAATTATATCGGTTAATCAGGATGACTATATCTCTTTAACCGATATGGCGCATAGTCAGTTGCAGGAGCATATTATCTTCAAATGGATGAGTTTGAAGAATACCATTGAGTATCTTGGTGAATGGGAGGCGTTGTATAATCTCGATTTTAATTATACCGAATTCGGTACAATTAGAAATGCTGCCTGCAGTAACAATTTTGTGTTATCTACTAAGTCGTGGATAGAGCGCACTCATGCAATAGGCATCGTTGCCAAAGCTGGTAGATATGGCGGCACATATGCACACAAGGATATTGCATACCACTTTGGCATGTGGATTAGCCCACGCTTTCAGTTGCTATTAGTAAAAGAATATCAGCATCTACAAGCAGAGAAGCAGAAAGCCATCGGTTGGTCGGCTAAGCGTGAATTGGCCAAGATTAATTACCATATTCACACGGATGCCATCAAGGCGAACCTTGTGCCGGAGGAGATTGACCAGTACCATCGTTCGCTCATCTATGCCAACGAAGCCGATGTGTTGAATGTCGCATTGTTCGGCATGACAGCCAAAGAGTGGCGCGACGCGAATCCGAACATCACAGGTAACATGCGCGCCTATGCGACAATCAACCAACTTATCTGCTTGAGTAACATGGAGAACCTGAATCCGTATTCATCAACGAAGGTATGCCTCAGCAGGAACGCCTGCACAAACTTAACCAGATAGCCATTCAACAAATGACCGTACTCGAGAATGCCGGTCAACATAACATATTGAAAGATTAACACCCCGCCGCGGTTAATTGCGGTCGTCACTTACCGACGTTAAACCGAAGCGCTGAGCTCAGCAGCGTAATAAAGTGAGTATATAATAAAAGGCGTTTATTGACGTTGTTTGCGACTAACTGGAATCTTCGCAACATTTCGTAACTGGTCGTAGCGGCAACAATGAATGTCCTCGTGGATATGTATATTGTCCGTCCTCGCCCGCTAATGGGTGGGCGGGTTTGCATATCGGGCGTGGACGTCGGTTGTTTTTCTACCAGTTACAGGGATTGCGAAGCCCTCAGTTAGCGTGAAGACCAATTGGAGTTCACGCTTTTTCTGTATATATATGACTACCAATCATAAATACCAATCCCCGAAGGTGTAAGAGGGGGCAAAAATTTACAAACATGAAAAAACTATTTATCGTAACACTTGCGGCATTAGGAATGCTCGCATGCTCAGAAAATGGACCAAGTTCCACAACAGGCGCCCTGCCTGGCAAATTTTCAGTCAGCGCCTCTAAACAAGTACAATTCTCGCCAGGTAACTTGCAATACAATGCAGGTGCCAAAACATGGCGCTTTGCTATTAACCAATATGATACCATTGGCTCTCAAAGCTCCAACATTTATGACGGCTGGATAGATTTGTATGGCTGGGGAACTGGAAACAATCCCACAAATGCCAACGTCAGTGCCCAAGACTACACATTTGTTGATTGGGGGGCAAATACTATCCCATATTATGGTATACAAACCGGCTCTTGGCGCACATTGTCTAAAGACGAATGGGTTTACCTATTTTGTAACAGAGCTAAAGCTGACTCGCTTTTTGCAATGGGAAGCGTCAATGGTGTAAACGGAGTAATTCTCCTTCCTGATAATTATTGGAAAAACCCAGCAGGAGTAACACTTGTTGTTAGTTCATCATACGGATTAACTATGAATGGAGATAATTATGATGATAAGACTAATGATCATTTCATTGATAACAAATTAACCATCAATCAATGGTATCTTTTGGAAAACAATGGTGCAGTCTTCTTGCCTGCCGCAGGCATCCGTAGTTCGAATCAGGATATTAGTAGCATCAACTCTGGCGGTTACTACTGGTCATCTACACCTAAGGATGATTTCAGTGCATATGCCCTCGTCTTTACCTCTGAAAGCCTTGCACCTCAAAGTAAAGCAACTCGTAACCTCGGTCTGTCTGTTCGCTTAGTACGATAGTTTGGCATCTGTACGCAATACTGTGCACTTTCGGATCACGACATGCGTGGGCGGAAAGTGAGATAGTAATTTATATTGAAAACAAGCACTATAAGAGGTGCTTGTTTTCAATATATTAGCGCCTTAGTCAAGAAAATTCATAATTCCGCCACCGATACCCGCGAATTCCCTTTATTTACGCAGCCAGCAAGCATGCATCATTAGGCTATTAACACGTGATT
>DBXI01000027.1:21763-49712 GCA_002309255.1 Bacteroidales bacterium UBA1216
TCTGATTATCTTCTGAACTCGGCGAGGATGATGGCAGTGGCGATAGCTACGTTGAGGCTCTCGGATGTGGGGGCGTTGGGTGGATAGGAGGGGATACGCAGGCGGTGGGTTACAATGCGGCGGACGGCTTCGGAGAGGCCATTGCCCTCATTGCCCATGACGATGATGCCGCTGCGCTTGGTGGCTATGGCGTCGGGGGCGTAGATGTTATTGCCATCGAGCAAGGTGCCATATATGGGAAGGCCTTGGGCGGCGGCTTTCTTGAGAACATCTATGAACGCAGGTTGCGGCAGATAGTGCACTTGTACACGCGCCAACGCGCCCATCGTTGCCTGCACGACCTTCGGCGCAAAACAGTCCGCCGTACCCGTGCTGCAGAGGATATGCTTGACGCCGAACCAGTCGGCGGTGCGGATGATCGTACCCAGGTTGCCGGGATCCTGCACCTCATCGAGTGCAAGGTACAAGGTGTTGCTGCGGAGCTCGGCTGCGCTCCACCGGTCAGCATAAGCCGGTTTGCGGAACACGGCAATGCTGCCTTGAGGCGTCTGCAGCGATGACAGGCGCTCGATCTCCTTGAGCGGTGTGTTGGCAGGTGTCAAGTGGTGAACAAGTTCGAAAGACTTGCTCAGTTCCCCGATACACTTATCGCCTTCGGCTACGAACAAGCCGTACTCGTCGCGGTACTTCTTCTGGCGCAATGAACGCAGTTGCTTGATCTCGTTTTGGGTCATTGATCTTTGTTAAATTGCTAAGCCGTTAAGCTGTTAAATTGTTAAATTGTTAAATTGTTGCAGATTTTTGATGCAAAGGTACGTAAAAATTTGCATATATGCAAATATTTTTGTATCTTTGTATGCCGAAATGTGCGAATTATGACTTTGTGCGCATCAAAACATAGCATCTATACCGCTATAGTGCTCCTGATAGGGGTGCTGCTGAGTGCGTGCAATGTCACCAAGTTCGTGCCGGAGGATCAGCAGTTACTCTACAAGACGAACATCAATGTGGACGGCACCAAGGAGGTCACTGCGGCTAACCTGCGTCCATACTTGCGCCAAACTCAGAACACGGAGGTGCTGGGGTTCTGGAAATTGCAACTGCACATCTACAACACCGCTCCTGCCGACACCATGACCAAGTCCCGTAAGCGCCTACGTAGCAATGCGTTCAAGCTTGGCGAAGCGCCGGTGATCTATGATGAGCAGAAAACCGCCCAGAGCCTGGTGCAGATCAGCAAAGCGATGCGTAACGAGGGTTTCTTCCGCGCCACGGTGGATACCTCCATCACCACGAAGGATCGCAAGGTGCGCCTGACCTACAATGTGCATTCGGGCCCCGAATATACGATTCGCAACTATGTAATCGATCTGGATCATCCTGTGTTGCACGATGTAGCCTACACCACTCGCCGGCACCTGATTCGCCCGGGCATGCGATACTCCGCACAGGCGCTGGACGACGAGCGCGACAGGATAACCAAGCGGATGCGTAATAGAGGATACTACTTCTTCGACAAGGAGTACCTGCACTACGAGGCGGACAGCACCTACAACCACGAGATAGATATCCGCCTGCACCTGCACGACTACATAGCTGAGCAACCGGACTCTGCGCGCGATGTGATCTTCCGCCAGTTCACCATTGCGCGCGTGTACTTCCACGGCGATATGTCACGCTTCGATGAGGCTACGGATACTGTATCGCACTCCTCGCAGAAGGGTGACTACTACTTCCATTGGCGCGGCAGGCGACTGCTGCGCGAGAATGTGCTGATCCGCCGCTGCGAGATCAAGCCCGGCGATCTGTACAGCGAGCGCCGCGTAACGAACACCTACGCCAATATCAACAGTTTAGGTCCTATCCGCTACTCGGATATACGGTTCGATGTGATCGCTGAGGATAGCCTGGAGTGTCATATCTACCTCTCACGAAACAAGATCAACAGCGTGAGTGCCGAGATCGAGGGCACCTACTCCACCGATGCATGGGGAATTAATGGTCAATTGTCCTACACCAACCGCAACATCTTCCGCGGCGCTGAGCAGCTTCGCCTGAGCGCCGGCGTGCAGTACGAATGGCGTCACTTGGGCGGTAGGGCGCTGGAGGCACGCGGCGAGGCCGAACTGAGTTTCCCGTCGTATTGGCGTACGAACCTGATGTACTCCTACCAGAACAGGCCTGAGGAGTTCACGCGCAACATCTTCAACGCCGGCTTGTACTACACCCTGCATAAGCCGCGTAGCCGCTGGACGCACAACTTCAACGTGCTGGACATCAGTTACATCTACCTGCCGTATATCTCCGACCGCTTCCAGACGGAGATACTTGCACGCTCGTCCATCCTCAAGTACAGTTACCAGGACCATCTCATCGTCGGCTGGGGCTACTCGGGCACCTACTCCAACAAACGCGCGAACTCCAGCGAGCAGAGTTACGTCAACTTCGGCTACCGGCTGGAGACCGCAGGCAACGCCCTGTACGGCATATGCAAGGCCATCGACCCTCAACCCAACGAAGACGGTACGTACGTCATCTTCAATGTGCCTTTCTCGCAATACGCCCGCGCGGATGTCAACTTCTCCTACAACCAGCTGCTTGCGCCCAAGCACCGACTGGTATTCCATGCAGGTGTCGGCGTTGCTGTACCGTTTCTCAACTCGCAGTCCGTACCGTTTGAGAAGCGGTTCTTCTCCGGCGGCGCCAACAGTGTGCGCGGCTGGCAGGCTCGTACACTGGGTCCGGGAGCGTTCCGCGGAAACGACAACCTGTCAAGCTATGACCTGCAGGTAGGCGACATACGCCTTGACCTGAACGTGGAGTACCGCTGGCGCGTATGGTCGATCATCGAACTGGCGGCGTTCGTCGATGCCGGCAACAACTGGACACTCAACGACTACGAGGCACAACCGAACGGCAAGTTCTTCTGGAACAAATTCTACGAGCAGATAGCCCTCTCCTACGGCGTAGGCCTGCGCCTCGACCTGAGCATCCTGCTGCTGCGCGTGGACTTCGGCGTCAAGCTGTACGACCCGAGCCGTCTGTATGGTACTCTGGACGGCACGCAATGGCGTACTGCCGCCAACGGGCTGGGCTGGAAAGATGACATGACTTTCCACTTCGCTATCGGATATCCGTTCTAAAGGTATTCGAATTTGCAAATTTAGCGTATAAGTGACAAAAAGTATATATATACTATGTATATATATAGTATAAGGTTAAAATTGCTGTTTTGGCTGTTTTATCCTATGGTTATCCTATAGTTATGTTATGGTTATCCTATGGTAACGGCAGGTAAACGGCAGGTAAACGGTGGTGAAAAAGAGGTGCGTCAGTTTTGACACACCTCCTTTACTTAATTAAGCAACTCAATAATTACTTAAGTTTCTTAAGGGTTTTAGTTGCGCGCTTTTGATTCTTGATAGCGTTTTTCTTCTTGGGAGAGTACCACATATCGTCATCCTCAACATACTCAGTAGCCTGTACGTCAGCAAAGGTGTACTTTACGCCATTTGTATTAACTGCGTATCCGCCGAAGGTGTAGATTGACTTGTCATCATTGAATGAACCAGTGATCTCCAGAACAGCGAAGGGTACCTGCTCTTCGGTATCAAGATCGGTAGTAGCGTTGAAATAATAGCCAAATGCTGCCCACGGATCATAAATATTGTCAGCTGTAAACGTTCCTTCCGGTTCTACACTCAACAGGTAGAAACTGATCCCCAGGTTCTTTGCTTCATCAACCGCATCAAGATAGAGCGTTCCGTCACCATATTCATCATCAAACTCCCACGCAAATTGAGCATCAGTTAGATTAAGAGCCACTGTTTCGGAAACCTCAAGTGCTGCGGTTTTAAATTTCACGAAGTTCACTTCGCCGATGATCTCGAATTTCTCATTGAAATAGAACGCATATGCGTAGTACTCTGTTTCAGGCTTAAGTCCATCGAATTCGCCGGCAACAGTACCATAGGTAGCCAGCTCATCGAAAGTGTATCCGGCATTTGGAAAATAGTCCATATCATCCGCAGCGTACTCCTCAAGCGTCATTTCGTATTCCTCCAAACCGGGCTGACTTACGTAACTGCAGAAATATGCAGCAGTTGTATCAGATGGAGTAATGGTTACATAAGCAGTTGTTGCTGTGATGTCACTAACCTCAATCGCGAGTGCTAATGCACCCGGATTAACCTGCGTGGTGTCCTGAGCAGGAGTAGTGTCCTGAGCGGTGGTGTCAACAGGTACTTGAGTGGAATCCTGCTGTTGGGGGTTCTCCGGCTCGTTTTGGCCGTTCTTTTTGCAAGATGTGATGCTGAATGCAACTAATGCAGCTACCATCACAATCGAAAAGATTTTCTTCATACTAAGTTATTTTAATTAAATAGTTAATATAATAAGTTGTTTTGCTTACACGATGCGCAAAAGCCGAGCAAAGGTACGACAAATTTATCGAATTCACAAACTTTTGGCTACAGAAAGCACAAAAATAATCACTTATACTCCGTTTTCACCAAGTAAGGTTGGCAAAATGCTGAGTGCCAGCTCCTCCTTACGTGTCATCTCAGCTTTGGTCTCGGGTGTTTTGTCGGCTTGTCCGGTGAGATGTATTAGTCCGTGTGCGAGTATGCGCAGCAGTTCGCGTTCGGCGGTTACTCCGACCTCCGCAGCGTTGCTCTGTATCATCGGCCATGAGATAAACACATCGCCGTTGATGCAATGGGGGGTGGTGTAGTCGAAGGTGATGACGTCGGTGTAGTAGTCATGACCGAGGAACTCTCGGTTGACAGAGAGCTCCTTGTCGTCGGAGCAGAGGATATATGTCAGTTCGCCTATGGCAAAGCCGTATCCGGCAGCGACCTGCCTGAGCCAGCGGTGCAGTTGCAGCTGTTGGCGATCAATGAGCGAGATGCGCTCATCGCCGAGAGAGCTATCGTAGATGAAGTGGATCATTAATGAAAGAACAGATAAGCGAGGAGTATAGCAGCGACGATGCCGGCGAAGTCGGCTAATAACCCGCACGCGAGCGCGTAGCGCGTATCCTTAATATTCACGCTGCCGAAATAGACGGCAAGGATATAGAACGTTGTGTCCGTTGATCCTTGCAGGATGCTCACCAGACGTCCTACGAACGAGTCGGCACCATACTGCACCATGGCATCGACCATCAGTCCGCGTGCGCCGGAGCCTGACAGCGGGCGCATGAGCGCTGTAGGCAGCGCCGGCACAAAATCCGTGTTCAGACCAACTGCTGCAAAGCACCACGCCAAGCCGCTGACCAGCCAATCCATCGCTCCGCTGGCGCGGAACATTCCTATAGCCACGAGCATGGCAATCAGGTAGGGGACGATGCCTATCGCAGTGCTGAAGCCGCCTTTGGCTCCCTCGATGAATGCATCATAGACGTTCACCTTCTTCACCAAACCGGCAATGATGAACCAGCAAATGACGCCTAACAGCAGCACGGCAGCCAGTACGGCTGACCAGCGGCTCACAGCCTCTTGGGGGAAGTACATAGCCGCAGCTATCACTCCTGCGACGAACAGTGTCAGTCCGCCAAGTGTGCCTAATATGACCTTGTCGAACAGGTTGATGCGCTGGATGAGAGCCACCGCCACCACGCCTGTGATGGCTGCGAAGTACGTAGCCAGCAATATAGGCAGGAAGACGTCAGCGGGGTTGGCAGCGCCGAGCTGAGCGCGGTAGGTCATGATGCTGACAGGGACGAGCGTCAGTCCGCTGGTTACCAGGACGAGGAACATGATCATCGGATTGGATGCACGCGACTTGTCGGAGTTCGTCTCCTGCATCTCGCGCATGGCTTGCAGGCCGAGCGGCGTTGCAGCGTTGTCGATACCGAGCATCGTGGCGCTGATATTCATGAGCATGGAGCCAAAGGCCGGATGCCCCTTAGGCAGGTCGGGGAAGATGCGCGTGAAGAACGGGCTGACGCCGCGCGAGAGTTGATTAACCACGCCTGCGTGCTCGCCGATCTTCATGATCCCCATCCAGAGCGAGAGCACTCCGGTAAGACCTATACTGATCTCAAAGCCGGTCTTGGCACTTGCGAAGGTTGAATCCAGGATAGCAGACATCACGGCCGCATCGCCCAACACGAGCCACTGTATGCAGCCGACAAGAACGGCGAGCAGGATAAGTGCAACCCAAATATAATTTAGAACCATAAGTAGTGTTGTTTATCGACCAAGCATGGTCGATTCATGTTTATTTCTCCCATCCGTCGAAGATCTCGGTGCCATATACGTTGTTCTCGTCGGGCTCGTGCAGCGGTGTCCAGATCTGCGCGAAGAAGGGGTTCTGCTTGGCTACCTCGTCCCAGTGCCAGGGTCGCTCACCTTCCTTTCCACGGTAGGGGAAGGGCATCTCACCCGGTGCCCAGTGTCCGCCGAGGAGGATGAGTCGAGGTGTAGCCTCAAAGACCTCTCCGGTAGCCGATTGCCACTTGAGCGGCGCATCCCAGAGCGCGAGACCACTGAGTTGTTTGCCCGCTTCGCTGTTTGAGCGCTTCGCTGTTAGATCGGCTTCGCCTGTTAGAAGTTTGCCCCCGCGGAAGGCCGCAGCTTTCTGCAGATCGGCCATGGTCAGCTTGTCCATCGGTTTGGACTCATCGTAGCCATGATCTAGCACGATAGCCTCACGGCTGTTATGACTCAGATCCATGTCTTTCCATTTGGGGATGCGTTTGTATGCCTCCAGGCTACCGTAGTAGGCATGGATGCGCGGCTGGATGTTGTTCTTGATCCACCACTGTGTGCCGTGCTCCTTGCAATACGCCATCTTGCGCATCGCGAGTTTAACGATATGCGGCACGAGCTTAGCAGCCTTGGTGATGCGGGCGATACGGATACCTTTGGGCACACTCGGCGACTTGGCCATCTGCGCGAAGTACTCCTTGACGGGTACGTTCGCGCGGAAAGGAATGAGTTCGTTCAGTTTGTCGCTATCCAGATACCACATACCGTGGAAGTTTCGTGTCGTGAACCACTTGGCCTCGAAGATCTGCTCGGGTTTGGGGCAGCCAATGGCATCCAGCAGCAGGCACTCGAACTCGTAGTTCGAGAGTCGATACTCCTCTCCCGAACCGATGTTGTAGTATTTCTTCCAGAATTGTTCAGGCACCTCGTCGCGGCACACGCCCTCCAGCAGTCGTCCGCTGTCCTCCACCGTTGCCCATTCGAGCACGCCGCGTATAGGTACGTGGAACATAATCGGGTCGTAGTTCTTGAGTATAGCCGGATAGAGGATGCCGGACTGGCGCAGACTCACCCATTGCTTGATGGGCGAGTTGGTGATGATGCGCTCCGCCAATGCTTTGGTGATGCCGTAGTGGTCGTAAGCTGACACGCATATTGGGTCACCCGCCCTGCCCCAGTGCAGGGGTTCACGGCGGTCGCCCATCTGTGCCACACTGCCTATGTACACCACCTTCGGTTGCTTGTCCTGCGGCTGCGCGAGCACAGCGTCGCGCACATTCATTGCAGCGGAGATATTGGTGCGATAGGTGGCTTTGGGTTGATAATCCGCCGCCGGCGAAACCATGCCGCCTACATGCAGCACTATATCGGCGCCTGTCACACCTTTGAGCACATCCTCATAGCGCGTGAGGTCTCCCCAGATGATGGTGAGCGTCGGGTGTTGAGCGGTGAGCGGCTCAAGTAGCGATTTGTTCTTGGCGCTGGGACGAGCCAGTACGCGTACATCGTAGCGCTCAGGGTAACGCAGCAGTTCGTTCATACCGGCTTGCCCCATCGTACCTGTGGCGCCGGTTAGGAATACAGTTCTTTTCATATCTTGTTTTCAGTCTTTTCGTTATCGGATGGTAATTCTACTTCCTGCTTGTCAGGCTCCTGCTTGGGTGTACGGCGTCGGCGGACGGTGAGGGGTTTGTTGTCGCGGATGCGTTCCCAGACGCGTACGACGAACGAGCGGGTGTTCTCCACGAGTTGCACGCCCAGCAGTTCGCGTTCCTCCTCCATCATCTCCGCCTTATAGCGGTTAGCCATCTCCACATCGTTGTCGGTGAGCACGAGCAGTTGGTCGCCCACCTGCAGTTCGCTTTGACCTGTGGGTACAAAGAAGTCCTCGCCTCGGCGCACCATGATGATGAGGGTCTGCTTGGGAATCTCTATCTCGCGGAGATGGCAACCTTTGGCTATCGTTTTCTCAGTAACCTCCATCTCAGTGGCAGAGGACTGGATCTCTTCGGGCAGTTCGATGTCAAAGTGCTCCAATTTCTTCAGTTTGATTGGCTTAGTGGCTACATCGAGTTTACGTGCCATTGTTGATAAGGTCGTTCCTTGTGTGATGAGCGAAACGATGGTGCATAGGAAGATAACATTGAAGAGCACATCCGCATGCGGCACACCTTCCGCCTTGCACATGATGGCGAAGATGATTGGTACCGCGCCTTTCAGTCCTACCCAGCTGAGGAACGCCTTATCATTTCGCGTGTACTTCTTGAACGGCACCATGCACAGCCACACAGCCAGCGGGCGGGAAATACCCACCATGACTACACTGATGATCAATCCGGACACCAGTACTTGCCAGTTCAGCAGTTCGCTGGGATGAACCATCAGACCCAACATCAGGAACATGACGAGCTGCGCCAGCCATGTCAGGCCATCGAAGAACGACTTGGTCTGATGCTTGCGGGTGAACTTACTGTTACCGATGATCAGCCCGCCCACGTACACTGCCAGATAGGCGTTACCCTTCATGAAGTACGTTACGCTGAAGATGAAGATGCATGCCGTGAGCACCATGATTGGATAAAGCGACTCATTTGAGAGTCGGGTGCGTCGCATCAGCTCCACCAGTCCGCGGCCGAAGAAGAATCCGATGACCGTACCCATCACCAGTTGGATGACAATGGTCTGAACGATCTCAAGCGCGGTGACCTGCGTGGCTGCAGTCACCACACCTATGAGCGCAGTGGTGAGCACGTAGGCCATCGGGTCGTTAGCACCCGACTCCAGTTCGAGCAGCGGACGGAGGTTATGCTTCAGTCCGATGCCGTTGGTGCGCATGATCGAGAACACCGATGCCGAATCGGTAGATGACATTGTGGCGGCCATCAGCATGGCTGCGCCGATAGATATCCCGGCCATGGCGTGCAGCCATCCAAATACATAGAAGATGATCGTGCCGGTGATCACGGCTGTGAGCAGCACGCCCAGTGTAGCCAGCGTCACACCCGGTGCAAGTACGGGGCGTATATCCGAGAGCTTGGTATCCATGCCGCCAGAGAACAGGATGATACATAGCGCTATCGTACTCAGCGCCTCGGCGGTGCCGGTGTTAATCATGTATCCTACCCCGTCGTCGTTGAACAACGCGCCAATACCATCGGGGCCGAATAGCATACCAACTGCCAAGAAAAGCAGCAGCGCCGGTACGCCGAACTTATAGCCAATCTTGTCGGTAAAGATGCTGGCGAAGAACAGCAACGATAGTACCAATAAAACAAGTTCTACTTGCATGTTACTTATTTCTTCTGTTTGGGTTTCTTGAGCAGGAACTCATCGATGATCTCAACGATGTTCTCCTTGGGATACAGTCCCTTCAGCAGCACGGGTTCACCCTTGACGGGTATATACAACACCTGCGGGATGCTGCTGATTCGGAACACGCCTGCCAGTTCGCGCTCACGTTCGGTGTCCACCTTGTAGAACTTAACCTGGTCGCAGTAGGTCTGGCTGAGCTCCTCCATGATAGGTGCCAGACGCTTGCAGGGTCCGCACCAGGTGGTGTAGAAGTCTATCACACAGGGCTTGTCACCATTGTATTTCCACTTCTTGTGCTGGGTGTAATCGAACACGCGGGTCTTGAACTCCTCCGTAGTTAGATACGTCACATCGTCGGCCATCATGGGTAGCAGTGTGCCGAGCAGTATAAGGGTGGTTAACAGGATTCTCTTTGTCATGGTTATTGTTGTTTTTTCATAAATTCGTTATAATCCTCCATCGTCTTGCCATTGCCAATCAGGTTGCTGTTGGTTTCGGTGATGGGTACGATGGATATCTGTCTGTTCAGCAGCAGGGCTTTCAGTTCTTCGCTCTCCATGATTAGGCCGATGTACCATGTTGCCTCGTCCATGTTGTCCAAGCCGCTGATGCGCAGCGTGGCGCCGGCGCTATAGGCCGGCAAGGCGGTGAGGTCAAAGTCACGTATCAGGAAACGCGTGAAGTTGAACAGCGCCACCTCATAGAGCAGGTTGTTCAGTTCGGCCTGCATCTCATCGTCGGTGAGCGTAGTACTTGTGGGATAAACGAGTAAGACGTATGTCCGTTCGTCACGTTCGGCGGAGAACTGCATGGACTCGTCCGTCGTTTGCTCCTCCGCCTGCTGATCCTCGCGCTTGGAGGTCAGGGTGGACACAGCGCCTCCCTTCTGGCTCTCCATGCCTTGTCCGATCATCGCCAACATATCGCGGCTCATGGCTGCCAGTTCCGAGTCGGGGTAGCGGGCGATCATGTCGCGCAATGACTCAGCGAAAGCCTCCTTGCCCTCGGTGCGCGCTTTGGCTACCGCGTTCAGGAACAAGAACCGCGGCATGAGCGGCGACAGTGGGTAGTTCAGCTCGGCGTGTTGGGTATTGGCCTTAACGGTAGTGAACTGCCCAAAGCGGAAGGCGTTGTATGTTGATTCGTAGAGCGAATCTTGCTCTGCAGCCATCTGCCTGAGCTGCGCGAAGTACTGCGGGTTGGCCACTATCTGCGCCTGCTTGCTGTCGGGGTACTTGGTAAGGATGGCCTGCCTGTTCGCTTCCGCTTCAGCGGGCTGATCATCCTTCAGCGCATCGAGATAACGAATGTAGTAGAGCTCCACGCAGCGCTTGTCCTGCGGGAAGCGGCGGCAGAACTCATCAAAGGTTGCATCGGCCTGAATGGTGTCCTGCAGTTTATCCTTATAGATGAAGATCATCTTGAACAGCGCGTCGGCTATCGTAGAGTCGCTCATCGCAAAATCCTCCGGCGTGCGGGGTATCTGCTGCAGGTAATAGGCGGGGTCATACACATCCGTCACACGGGGTATCTCCACCATTGTGCTGTCTGCGGCTATGCTGTCTGTTGTTTCTTCCAGTCCCTCTTCACTGTCCTCATCGGTAGGTGCGGGTGACCAGTCGCCTGATGACGCCTTGCTGCGCCGGCGCCAGTTATCCTCCAGCGGACGGTTGCCCCATCTGCGGGTGAACTCCTGCTTGCCGTTGCGCATGAGCTGGGCGTTGTAGAAATACCACTCTCCGGTAGCGCCGGCTCCACCTATCAGCTTGGATGTGTTCACGCTGTTGAGTCCCTTGTCGCGATCCTCACGTTCGCGCTGTGCGGCACGCGCCGAATCCTCCGCCTCAGCCTTACGCAGATCTGCCACGACCTGCTCGGCTATCTTCAGTTGCTCCTCCTCGCTGAGCGTACTCAGGCGCTGCAGCGAGTCCTGCAGCTGCACTGTACCGTACTCCGTGCTCAATTCGTCCAGCACCTCAGCCAGCACGCGGATGCGCTGGTAGCCATCGGATTCCGCCGGCAGGATGGTGATCGCCTCCGAGTAGCACGGTGCAGCCTTAGCGTAGTTGCGCTGCTCGTAATACAGATCACCTGCCTTGAGCAGCACGGCCGCCTTGTCCAGACCGTTCTTCTCGCTCTTTTCGATGGCGAGCTCGTAGTTCTCCAGCGCGTGGGCGGTGTCGCGCTGCGACATGTAGATATCACCTATCGCGCCGTAGAGTACGTCCAGCTGCTCGTGGTACTTGTAGTTCTTGGTCATGTTCCTGAGTCGGCGCACGGATTTCTTCTTGTCGCCGGACATGAGTGCCATGCGTATGCGGGCATTGAAATCCATCAGCACCGGCGGATAGAGGCGTGTGCATTTCTTGTAGGCATCATATGCGTCCTGCGGATGGTTCTCGAGTTCATACAACTGTCCGAGCACATAGGCGAAGCGTGCACGATTGCCCTTGCGGCTCTCCTCCGGCAGTGCTAACTTGACGAAGGGGATCGCCTCCTTGTACTGTCTGGTTTTGAGCTTGACATCCGCAGTGGTGGACGCATATAGCGGAGCATGCTTGCGCTTGAGGTTATCCGCCTGCACCTTGCTGAGCATATCCTCCGCCTCGTACAGCCAGCCCATCTCCGCGTAGGCGCGCGCCACCCAGAGCTGACTCTGCGCTACTATGTCCGGATCGTAGCTGTAGTGGCGGATGATGTAGTTGAATGTACCTACCGAGCCCAAGAAATCCCCTTTATGGAACTCAGCCTGCCCGAGTAGCAGCCAAGCGTCACCGAGTTCCTTGTTGAACTCGCCCTGCTTGAGCCACTCTTTGTACTTCGGATCACGGCTGCGCTTGGGATCGGGTTTGGGCTTGGTCTTGATGGAGTGAAGCTTGATGCACTTGCGGCACTTCTCGATGGTCACATCCATCTTACCGGTCGCCGACTCGGCGGCCTTATGGTCGGACACGGGGTACAGGGGAAGAACCTCGCCGTAGTTATCCTCGTGCGCTGTAGCTATCTGCTGGAGGCCTTCGTTGAAGGCGTTTCGGCCGTTGAACTGTATGTTATACTTCGTCTTCGTCTGGTGATACAGACGTGTAGCGCCCGTGTTCTGCTGCGTAGAACAGGAGCAGATCAGTGCCATTAAGGCGAGAAGTAGTATGTATGTCTTTCTTGTCATCTAATGTAATCCTTTCACATGACTGGGAGCAGCTATAAACTCCTTCAGGTAGTTCGGTTCGAAGTACGCTATCTGCTTGCCGCTGATTGTCTGCACCAGATCCGTTCTGTCGTTGAGGGCATCTGCTAACTGTCCTGCCAGTGCGCCGGTGGGCACTATATCGTCTATCCAGTGCGCATGGGGGTGACGAATCACGCTCTTGCACTTCTCCGCTCCGTTGCCGCAGAAGTAGATCTCATGATCGTTGAGCACGTCGGAAAAGCTCTGTTCATCAATCACCTTAGCTTCCAGCTCCTGCACAACGCGCAAGTCAGCGTTGTACAGCGCACAATACACCTCCATCCGCCGCGCATCGATCATCGGGCAGATCAAATAACTCGTCCTTGTTTCTTGTTTCTTGTTCTTTGCTTCTTGTTCCTTCAGCATAGCGGTCTTTGCAGCAAAAGCGATCACCGCCAGCGTAGGCACAGCGTCCAGCGGCAGATCAGCCCCATAGCACAATCCTTTGGCGAGCGAGGCGCCGATGCGCAGCCCCGTATATGACCCGGGGCCTTCTGACAGCACAATACGGTCGATTGTCAAGCTGCGGGACGTAGCCTCAGCCTGCAACTCCTGCACATACTTCGGCAACAGAGCTGCATGGTTACTTCCGTTTCTATTCAGTCGTTCGTCCAACACCGCGCCGTTCTGGACAAGCGCAGCAGAGCATACGTCGGTCGAACTATCCAATGCCATTGTTATCATTCGTTTTCTTGTTCGCGCGCGTGCATAATTTTGCATAGCGCGCATAAAAAGCCTACAAAGTTAACAAAAATATTTGATAAATGCAAATTTTGAACACACTTTTTCGGCATATAGTGCATTTTTTGCAAAATATTCGGCGTTTCTCTTGCAAAATTCAGAAAATTTGCGTATCTTTGTAGCATCATTCAGTCAAGTGACGAAAGGATGTTAAAGCCATGCATGATACCGGGTGTGCTTGAGGCAGGTTGCGATGAGGCGGGACGAGGCCCATTGGCAGGCAGTGTGTTTGCTGCGGCGGTCATTCTGCCGGCGGATTTCAGCGATGCTGTACTCAACGACTCGAAGCAACTCACCGAGCGGCAGCGATATGCCCTGCGCGAGGTGATTGAGCGCGAAGCCGTAGCCTGGGCGGTGGCGGAGGTCACTGCCGAAGAGATCGACCGGATCAATATCCTGCAGGCATCTATCTTAGGTATGCATCGCGCGCTGAACGGGTTAGCGGTGAGCGGTGAGCGGTTAGTGGCACGTGGCGGGAAAGGGGACATCGTACCTGAGCATATACTGGTGGACGGCAACAAGTGGAAGCCATATATTCCTACCGGCGGGTTGCTGGAGATACCGGCACGAACGATCGTGAAGGGTGATGCCACGTACATGAGCATAGCGGCGGCAAGTATACTGGCAAAGACCTACCGAGACGATTACATGCTCCGGCTGCACGAGTTGTACCCGATGTACCACTGGGACGAGAACAAGGGCTACCCCACCGCCGCACACTACGAGGCTATCCGGCAGTACGGCGTAACGCCATATCACAGGCGGAGTTTTAATCTGAAGACACAAATAACATAACAATTAAAACATAAACAACTATGCAAATTGTAAACAATTCACAGCAGCAGCCCGCCCAGCGTCGCGGTGGGTGCCTGCGCGGTTGCCTGATCGGATTGGCAATCTATTTTGGTCTCAGTTTTCTATGCGGCCTGCTATTGGGTGACATGTTTGGCCCCAGCAAGGTGAAGTTGGAGGACTACAGTGTGTACCGTATTGACTTGGAAGGTGAACTCGTTGAGCAAGCACAAGAGGCTAATCCCTTTGCCGACATGCTCGGTCAGATGCCTATGTCGTCATACACGAACACAAAGACCACCGGTCTTGACCAGATCCTGGATAATATCCGTTTGGCAGAGCAGGACGACAAGATCAAAGGTATCTACTTGCACGGAGGTGCTATGTCGCTATCGCCCGCTTCGGCCAAGGCTATCCGCGACCGTCTGCTCCTGTTCAAGCAACGCTCGGGTAAGTGGATCATCGCCTACGCCGATAACTACAATGTGACTAACTACTATATGGCTTCCGCAGCCGACAAGATCTACCTCAACCCCATAGCCGAGATAGGCTGGCACGGATTGGCAGCGCAGAAGATGTACTTCACTCGCCTGATGGAAAAGGTGGGCATAGAGATGCAGATCCTGAAGGTAGGCACGTTCAAGAGCGCTGTTGAGCCGTTCTTCCGCACATCGATGTCAGAGGCAGATCGCCAGCAGACGCTGCTCTATCTGCAAGGTATATGGGACGAGTACCGCGCTGCTGTAGGTGCGTCGCGCGGCATAAGCGAGGCGGATCTTGACCGCTATGCTGACGAGGGCATCAACCTGCAGGCTGCGGACAAGTACGTGGAGTACAAGCTCGTGGACACACTTGTCTATCGCGATGATATGGATGAGATCCTGCGCATCATGAGCGGCTCGAAGGATTATAAGTTGCTTGGCACCTCCAAGCTGGCGCTGGTAGAGCGCCCGAAAGCCAAGTCGCCCAACCGCGTGGCAGTAATCTATGCCGAAGGTGAGATAGTAGGCGACGATGGCGATGGCATCACGGCCGAGAACATCCTCAAGCAGATGAAGACTATCCGCAAAGATGATCAGGTGAAGGCTGTCGTACTGCGCGTCAATAGCCCGGGTGGCAGTGCATACGCCAGCGAGGAGATCTGGCACGGAGTGAAGAAGTTGCAGGAGAAAGGCCTGCCCGTGGTGGTCTCGATGAGCGACTTGGCTGCATCGGGAGGCTACTACATCTCGTGCGCCGCCGACTACATCATCGCCGAGCCGACTACTCTGACCGGTTCGATAGGCATCTTCGGCACGATCCCTAACGTAAAGAAACTGCGCGAGAAGATCGGTGTGGATGTTGATGCCGTAGGCACAAACAAGCACGCCGCCATGAGCCGCTCGATGGTCTTCAACGGCATGAACAGCGAGGAGCAAGCCATGATGCAGACGATGATCGAGCGCGGCTATGACTTGTTCACACGCCGCTGCGCCGATGGCCGAAAGATGACGCAGGATGATATCAAGAAGATAGCCGAAGGACGCGTATGGCTGGGCAAGGATGCAGTAGGCATCGGACTGGTAGACAGCCTGGGTAACATCAGCGACGCGATAGCCAAAGCCGCCGAACTGGCAGGCATCGAGAGCTATGATGTCAACTACTACCCCGAGAAGAAGAGCCCTATGGATGAGATGATGAAGATGCTCCGCGGCGAACAGTCGGAGGAGGAGCGCATCGTTGCACGCCTGAAGGCCTACGCCAAAGAGCCGCGCGTACTCATGCTCATGGAGCCCGTGGAGATAAAATAGACCGCAGCCATGCTTGGCTGCTGAAAGAACAAAGACCGCTTTGCTCAAAGATAAAAGATGAATACCTTGCGATGGTTGGCTGCCCCCTTGGCGGTGATATACGGCGGCGCAGTGGCACTGCGGCACCTGCTCTACGACGAGCACTTCCTGCCATCTTACACGCCGCATATACCCACCATCTGCGTGGGTAACCTGGCTGTGGGCGGCACAGGCAAGACGCCCATGGTAGAGTATCTGATCCGCCTGCTGATGAGCCATGGCTACAAGATCTGCGTACTATCACGCGGCTACAAGCGCCGAACGCGCGGGTTTCAGCTCGCGCATGCCAACGCCAGGGTTGACACCATAGGCGACGAAGCCATGCAGATACATCGTAAGTTCCCCGACGTGCTGGTGGCGGTGAGCGAGGACAGAGCAAGTGCCATCCGCAAGATCCGGAAGATGCACACTCCGCCCGATGTAATCCTGCTTGACGATGCTTACCAGCACCGCAGTGTTACCTGCGGGCTGACCATCCTGCTAACGGCTTACGACCATCTCTATACCCACGACCACCTGCTGCCCTGGGGCACCCTGCGCGACTTGCCTTACCGCGCCACCAAGGCGAACATCGTGGTGGTAACCAAGTGCCCGGACACCATTCGCCCCATCGACAAGCGCGTAGTGGACAGTGATCTGCATCTCGCCACGTTCCAGCACCTCTACTTCTCGCGCATGCAGTACGAGGATGTACCTATTACAGGCGTGCCGCTGGTGGTCACAGCTATCGCGCGACCGGAGTATATCATCGATCATATTCGCTCCATCGAGCCGCAGACAGTGGCGCTCACCTACCCCGATCATCATCGCTTCACACCGGCGGATATCCGCACTATCCTGCAGCAAGCTGAGCGATGCGACTGCATCATCACTACGGAGAAAGACATGCAGCGGATTGAACTCACCGACCTGCTCGCCACCTGTAGCAAGCCCGTCATCCCCCTGCCTATCCGCATCACGGTGGACAAAGAGAACACCTCACTCGATGATGATGTGCTCACCTACGTCCGCGAATGTATTCACAAGCAGCATTCTAAATAGCTCCTTTCAGTTTTCACTTTTCACCTTTCAATTCGAAAAAGATGCCCTTCTTCCGCCTCATACATCGTTTTGCCTCGCCCTATAAGTGGCTGGTGGGATTGAACCTGCTGTTCAACCTGCTGTCAACCATCCTGTCGCTGTTCTCGTTCGCGGCTATCATCCCTGTGCTGCGCATCCTGTTCGGCATCAGTCAGGTGGAGACCACCCATGTTGATTTGAGCAGCGTGACGGGTATCGAGCATTGGCTGGCAGCCGCCAAGGGTAACCTCTATTACCTACTGAGCGAGACGATTGCAGCACATGGCGCAGGCGTGGTGCTTGCCGGATTAGGGGTGTTCCTGGCAGTGATGACGGGTCTAAAGTGCCTCACCGCGTGGCTGGCTAACTACTACATGGTACCTATCCGCACAGGCGTGTTGCGCGACCTGAGGCGGCAGCTCTACGACAAGATAGTCGCTCTGCCGATAGGTTACTTCACGCAAGAGCGGAAAGGTGATATCCTGTCGCGGATGACCAATGATGTCAACGAGGTGGAGGCCAGCATCATGAGCGCACTGGATGTGCTGTTCAAGGATCCGATCATGATCACCGTGTATATGCTCACGTTGTTCATGATCAGCTGGCAGCTGACATTGTTCGTGCTCGTTCTGCTACCGCTGGCGGGACTGCTGATAGGCCGTATAGGCCGCAGCCTGAAGCGTGCATCCAAGCACGGACAAGAGCAGAACGCCGACATCCTCAGCCAGATCGAGGAGACGCTATCCGGGCTGCGAGTAGTCAAGGCCTTCAATGCCGAAGATAAGCTGCGCGTGCGCTTCAATAACCTGATCGATGCCACACGCCTCACCTTCAACCGCATCAACCGCCGTTACTTCCTTGCCCACCCCGTCTCGGAGTTCCTGGGCACCTGCCTGATCGCGGTCATCCTCTGGTTCGGCGGTATGCTGATATTGGGCAACCATAGCACGATTGATGCCGCAACATTCATTTACTACCTGGTGATCTTCTACTCCATCATCAACCCCGCCAAAGATCTGAGCAAGGCGAGCTACTCGGTGCGCAAGGGCTTGGCTTCACTGGAGCGCATTGACCGTGTGCTGGACACCGAGTCGAACATTCTGGAGCAAGACGACGCACTGGCCGTCAGCACCTTCACCGACTGCATCCGTTACGAGCAGGTCAGTTTCGGCTATAGCGCGCTCCGCCCGGTGCTGCAGGACATCGACCTGACTATCCGCAAGGGACAGGTGGTAGCACTCGTCGGACAATCCGGTAGCGGCAAGACCACCCTGGCCGATCTGCTACCGAGGTTCTACGACGTACAGCAGGGCGCTATACGCATCGACGGACAGGATATCCGGCGCCTGCGTATTCATGACCTCAGGGAGATGATCGGCTATGTCAATCAGGACGCTATTCTGTTCAACGACACCATATACAACAATATCACCTTCGGCGTGGATACCTCCCTGCCTGCACCTGACGGACTGAGTTGGGAGCAGGCGGTAGAGCGTGCAGCTCGCATAGCCAATGCGCATACCTTCATCATGGACACCGCCGAAGGCTATCAGACGAACATTGGCGATCGCGGTTCACGTCTGTCCGGTGGACAGCGTCAGCGCATCAGTATAGCGCGCGCCATACTGAAGAACCCACCTATCCTGCTGCTTGATGAAGCTACATCGGCGCTGGACACCGAGTCGGAGAAGCTTGTGCAAGAGGCGCTTGAGCAACTGATGCGCGACAGGACAACACTCGTTATCGCGCATCGCCTGAGCACCATCCGTAACGCCGATCTCATCTGTGTTCTGCACGACGGACGGATCGTCGAGCAAGGGCGGCACGACGAGCTCATCAAGAAAGGCGGCTACTACAGCCGCCTCATCGAGATGCAAGAATCCTGATCCGTTCAGTCAGTGACCCTCTTGCCCAGCGCCGTATAGGTGCCGGATGAGCAGCGGATATACAATTGACCGCAATAAAGGAACTTCTGCGAACAGTCCGGAGTTCCTTTTTCTGTGTCCGCTGAAGTGATCACTTCCACGTTTTCGGATATCCATTTTGCAGAGGCATCGGCAGCCGAGCTGTTGCCGCGGTCATCGAAGGCAAAAGCCGTGTAGTAATAGATCTGCCCGACTACTGCATCGGGATCAGCACAAGTCTCGGCGGTGCCGCGGTAGATCTCTAAGCCATCTGTAGGTGAAGCAGGGAAGTCGATCTCCTTACGGACGATGATGGTGTGCGAGTAGTCAGGTGCAGGGTAGATGTCACCCGTCAGGTGCAGGTCGTCGAGGTAGAACGTGCCGGAAGTAGGCTCACCGGTGGATACACCGAAGGAGAGGCGAATGACGCCATCTGCTTGGTTGCGCTCATCGGAGTTGGCGTACCAGTCGAAGGTCTGCAGGCGGCTCAGGTCAAGCGATTTGTCCTGCCAGTCGGTGCTGCTGAGGTTGAACTGCTCGGTGAACCACCAATCCTCGTGACCGGTGGATGAGATGTTCTTGCAGACGATACGCAAGTCGGTATCCGTACCATTGCCCTTGAGGCGAAAGGTGAGAACGGGCGACTGATGCATATCCGTGGCGGCATCAAACACATAATCCGCCGCTGCGGTAGCCCAAGCGGAGGTGATAGCGTAGTCGCAGCGTAGCGCACCATCGTTGAGGCTGAGTGCCATGCTTGCACCACCCTCCTCGTTCACCGCCTCCATGGGCGATAGGCCATCGCTGAAGTCGGTGAGCAAGTTATTCAAATGCACCAGATGTGTGGGGTTACGCCAAGTAAGGTGATACTGACTATTGCAGATAAATCCTGTCAGATCGGTTGGTGCGGGTGGAGGCGTGGAGTCGTCAAGGAGGTTGATGACGGCGGAGTTACTGCCCATGAAGGTTTTGCCCGCAGAGGTGATGGCGGCATAAACGTAATACTTACCCTTGGGGAAGATGTTACGTGTGTGCCACATGTATTTCTCCGTTGAACCAGGCAGGTCAGTGATGAGGGGAGTCAAGCCCTCGATGCTTGTGGCCTCGGCCGTCTGCGAATAGTAGAACGACACCCTTGCATCGCCTGCGGGATCGAAGGTGAACCAGCGCAGCAGGATAGAGTCCTCGGCGTTGACCTCAACAGTAGGAGAGGTGAAGTTGACGGAGGGGGAGATCACCTCGCCGTCGTGCAGGAAGTTGTAAGTATAGAAGATGTTTCCGACGGAGTCGTAGGCGGTGAGAGCGATTGTTGATGCATCAGCAGACACATCAAGCGTAGAGAAGCAAGATATGCGGCGGTAGAACATCGAGTATTTGTAATCATTGAGTTGCTTCTGCTGGTCGTAGTTCGCGTCTCGTCCGCATCCCGGGCGCAGGTAGTGCACGCCGTCCTTGTAGAGGTGCTCAAACGAATGATCATCGCCGGAGAGGGAGATGATACGTTTGTTGTATGGTGCTGCAGCGTATTTCTCGAGGAGCGCACCCATTTGTCGGGGTTCGTCAGCCCACTGGCCGTGATAGCCGGTGGTGTGGATGCCTACGTGGTGGCAGACGATGACCCACGGGCGCGTGCACGTACCTAATATAGAGTCCGCCCAATGATATTGCCGGCTGTCGGGGAGGAAGGCCGGTGAAGATGGGTCACCATTGATGTTGAGGACGACGACATCCATGTTGCCGTAGGTGAAGTGGAAGTACGCTTCGCCGCGCGGGTCGATGGTGTCACCTTCTGAGATGCCATCATGGCTGAACTGATGGAAGTAGTCGTAGAACGACGACCAGCGGAACGTGAACGGATCGCCTGTCTCGTGGTTGCCTGCGGATGACATAACAGGCACTTGGCTGAGGAACTTGGCACCTGGCGTAAAGAAGTAGTTGTTCCAGTTGCGGTCGTTGCCCTTGCTTGATACAAAGTCGCCGTTCATGAGAGCTATGTCGCAGCCGAGGTCACAGATGAAGTCTTGCATGTTCGACCAGTTGCTGCGCGCATTGCCGTGTATATCGCTGATAGTGAAGATGCGGCAGCCGGTGCCCTGCTCGGGCGCGGTCTTGGTGCTACATACATGCTCGAAGCGTCTGATGGTGCTTGCTCCGACGGTGAAGTAGTAGCGAGTGTCGGGTTGCAAGCCGGTGAGCGTAACTACGTGCACATAGCCTTCACCTTCCACGTTCCAGCCGTCATCGGTGGTTAGGGACCGGCTGAGGTTGTCGGGATCCGTGCCGTAGTAGACGAGTGCGTCGGTAGGTTCGGTCTCTTCGTTCATCTGCCAGAGGATCTTAACGGAGTTGGTGGTCGGTGCCATGGAGTACGGCTTCTTGTAGGGGATGTACGGGTCATGGCTATTGTCGTACAGTTCGTCAGAAACGCCCCAACGCGGGTCACCGAGGTTGCTGCCGTCTGTTCCTGCAGCTACGGCCGGGCTGTTCTTGTAGAGTTGGAAGTTGCCTTCTGCAGGGGCAACGAAGTAGGGGTTACGGTTGATGCAGTCGGCCTGCGAACCGCCTGTACCGACTTTCACCGGCGCATTGAACGCAAGGCAGTTGTGAACATACGAGTTGGAGCCATAGACCGCAAAACTGTTGGTGTTCTCCCGTTCTTCGGGGTTCATGAAGATGCAGTTGGTGATGTGGCAGTTGTTGATGTTGGCGGGATAGACGCCGCGTCCGTTGGTGCTGTTGTAGAACGTGCAATGGTCAATCTCCACTGCGCCCTCGAGTGCCACAACCTCATCACTGCCCGAATAGATGTATATCATGCGTCCTGTGCCGTTGGCGCCGCCATCGAAGGTGCTGTTTCGGATGCTCACGCTGTTCAGCTGTTTGGGTGCATTCTCTGCATACAATCCGCGTGCTGTGTTAGCCGTCTCACCGCCCATGCGGAAGAGACAGTTGTTGATGGTCAGAGCGTTGATGTACGGAGCCTGCTGATCGGTGGCATAGACGCGCAGGAAGTACGAGGGGCAGCCGCTGAGTTCGCAGTCCCGGAGAGTGACGTTATAGGGTGTGCTGCCGGGTACGAAGCGGACGGCCTCGGCTGTGCCCTCAATCGTAACGCCTTGCATTGTAAAGTCAGCATTAACTTCAAAGCGTGCACTCATCTTCAGAACAGGTTTCGTGCCTTCTGTCGCTTGGATGGTCAGTGCAACAGTCGGTTTGATGGATGATGACTCAATGTATTCGCCGTCGGTGAGGATGAGTACGTCGCCGGCTGTGGCGTTGGTGACAGCCGTTCTGAGTGTACCGGAACCCGGGGTGACATTAACCGTAGCGGCGTGGGTAGCCGCGTAAAAGAATACACAAGAAAAGAATAGGACTATGCGTTTCATGATAAGTTCAAAAAGTGTGTTGTTCAAAATCAAGCATGGCGAGTCATGCGACCCGCCATGCTTGTATGGAGAGTGCAGGGCACTCGGGGGATTAATCGGGATTACCACCGACCAGTTCTCCTCCGATTCCTAAGCCGGGAAGGTCAGAAGTCACATTCCGTCCTGCGCCGGAACTTGCGCATACAGAACCTGCTTGGCAGGCAACACTTTCTGTGCTTGGTATGATATAGCTCTTTTTCATAATTTCATAATTCAATTATTTTAAGAAAATAAACATAAATTATTGCAGGCGTGTACCCATTACGTTGTACTTCTTGCCGTCACGGATGAGGATGAGTTGTCCGTTCTCGATTGTCTTGACGGTACCGTTAATCAGTTCGCCGTTCACGAGGTTGATATCCGTAGCTACTTGTCCGCCCAATACGATGCGTGCTCTTGCCGGTGCAGAGCCTTCCTGCTGTGTGAGACGAATCCATGCACGCGTACCCTTGATAGTTGTATTGCTCGACGCTGAGTAGTAGAGGTTATTATTCTGCAGATAGAGATTGTTCTCTCCGGCAGGGATCTCACTCTTATAGAACGTGCCTATGAAGTCAGCAGCATCGAATGATTGGGTGTTGTTATAGGTAGAATTGGCTATCGTCTTTTCATTGTATAAGACAGGGTTTTGAACATCTACCGACGGCTTGATGATATACGGCCATCCGGCGTGGAAACTCTGACCGTTGATTTGCTCGAAGTTCAAATCAATAGCATCACCGTTCTGCACTGCCGACGTCATCTTCCACAATTCATAATCCGCACCGAATGCAAGTTTTAACTCATCGTTCCATGAGCCGACAGGGATACAGATGGTATAATATCTGCCAGCGGTGAAAGAACGTTTGAGGAGGAACTTGTAGGTCTCACCGGCTGCGGCTGCGATACTGCCATCGTCTGTTTTGTTGTCATCGAGGATGAACATATTGGATGCAGCGGTAGCAGCGAGAGATGTTAAATATCCGTTTCCCGATGTTGGGTTAGATAATTCAAGCGTATAGTCGCCTGCATCTAACAGCCATGCCGGAGATTGAATTTCGTTATCTGCTTGGTTGTAATAATATTGCGGAGCATAGGAATACAATTCAGTATTACCTTGTTTTACTTTTATCATCAAATTGGAGTAGTTATCTGTGCTCGGACTCGTGCAATGAGCGGTAAAGGTATATAAACCTTCTGTAGCGTGAATATTCCATTTTACATATTGCGCATTCTTGAAATGCAGACCATCATTGTCACGTGTTGCGCCACCCTCGAGGATGGCTTCTGTACGAGGAATATTATTGTTAGGAATGTTAACAACAGCACCACCTTCGTAAGCGAATGTAACACTCAGCAACTCAGCATCAGACCATGCTACAGCATCGGTTACTTTCATGATATAGTTACCCGCCGGAACGGTCATTGCCCCCAGAGCAATGGCATTTGGTGTACCGCTACTGTATTGGTTACCTCCTTCGCTTACGGTGATTGGAGATTCGTCTGATTCGCTACGATAAAGGGCTACCGTAAAGTTGTGTCCGTCAGTGTTATTCACATTCACAGTCACATTATAGTTACCTGCAGAAGCAAAAGCGACGTTCCATTTTACCCAACCTACGTCATGTTTGCCGTTCGGGAAAGTAATCTTACTATCCGCGCGTGTACCGTTAGACGAGAACCATGCGTCATCAATATCAGTTGTACCCGGCATATTTTGAACTGCGCCACCAATGTAGGTAAATGTGACGCCTTCAATTATCGTTTGTGAATGGTTCGTCTGATTCGATAATTTTACCTTGTAATCTCCCGCCTTGGGGAATTCCAAAAGGCCGGAAAGGACCAAGTCGCCTGCACTCCAGGCATCAGCAGGTTCAGCAAGTGCCTCTCCGACTATTGCATTGTCAGAATCGAACAACTCTACTTTGTACTTATGGCCGCTTGTATTGCCTGCGGCTATATTGAGAGTCACTTGAATGATACTTCTGCGTTCTGCGTGAATCTTCCATACAGCCACACCGTCGTATGCTTTATTTTGAGACTGAATGTAATTATCCCCATTGAGCGCAAAGCTCCCGCTTAATAGAGCTTTCGTTCCCAAGAAAACGTAAGGTGACGCGAAGTTGGTTGATGGGAGTGTCGGATTAGACCAGCGCGGGTCGCCAAGGTCGGAACCGTCAGTAGCAGCACAACATGCAGGCGAAAGGCTCATAGTAGTCCAGTCGTTGGCGATTGTGAAGTTGCCGCTTGCTGCGTTGGCGAAAAGAGGGTCTTTCCCGTTGATACAATTAGTTTTTGTGGAACTGCTATGAATACCCCAGTTGGAATCTTTTATGTAATTGTATGTTAAGCAGTTATTAGCCTGCGCGAGGCCGCGGATTGCTCTTTCGCCATCCACATTTTCGGGCAACATAAAAATACAGTTAGAAACAATACCATCGGTAATGTTAATTTTACCTACAGCTGCATAGTCAGTGTTTTGGGCTACAACATTATAGAATGTACAATGGTCAACACGAACTTTCGCAGTTGAACTTCTGTCATCAATAACACCTGCACTAAAACTTTCAGTACCTGTCGCAATATTATAGAAAGTAGAGTTGGTTATAATCAAACCTTTATTTTCTGTATTCTCCAAAAACACGCAACTTCTCGTTGTATGGTTATAGAATTTGCAGTTGTTGATGATAAGAGAGTCTAACTTATTTGAGCTACGGCTTGCAATAATGGCTTTACCTACAGTATAACCATACACCTCACAGCCGTCCAATATAAGACGATTGTTATCCGCATTGTCTGACGCATACATCAGGTGACTATATGAACCTGATGTACACAATTCTGATGCGTCAATCTTAATGTTCTTAAGTATTGCTTTTCCGCCTTCAGAAATGATAATTGGCACTTGTGGTTGAAGAATAACATTTGCACCAGTTGCAGCACGAACGGTAACGCTCTTTCCTGTGAAAGCGATGTAATCGCTATTGGATTCAACATAGGTACCGGCAGCCATGACGATTTCATCACCATTAGCGGCACTTGCAAGTGCTTTGCGCAGAGCGTCTGTTGTTCCTGTGTTAATGTTAATCGTTGCAGCATTCGCCAGCAGCGAGATGAGGAACAATGGGATAAGAAGAAGAGTTTTTTTCATAATATCGTGTGTTTAATGTTTTCGTGGTGGTGGGGTGTCGTTTAGGGGCGGAAATAAGGTTAAGCCCATAAATGACGATGCAAAGGTACAAAAAAATTTTCATATACGCACGCGTACCTATTATGTTTTGAAACATAAAACTCGGGACCTCTTTTCCATAGACCTATCAACTATCACACTTTCAACCACTTTACATTGTTTCGAATAATTAGTACCGATATTTCGGAACGTTTCGTAACGCGGCGTGCAATTCCACGAAGTATTTTGTGATTTTTCTTTTAATAGTACTGATGCGATAATTTTAGACAACAATAAAAACCGCTTTTGAATGATTTTGAGCTGTGCTCCACACGATATTTGCTGCTAAAAACTCCTTAAAAGTGAACTTTTAGATAGTTTTTATCATCAAATCTCGTACTCTTATAGAGAATATCATTCAAAAGAGAAAACATAAAAAACATCGTCTAATCAAATCAAAAAACGCCAAAACACCCGTAACTATCAATATATCTACATGTTAAAAGAGACCGTCCAAGAAATATCGCAACAGTAGTATTCTTTTAAATGTTGTCAAAATATCACCTGCACGCATTTGTTGAAAGAAAAAATCTTGGATCATTTGGGTAAATGTTGACAGAACCTTGATCCTCGCATTCGTTTAATTCGGTTAATTTGTGAATGGAAAGATTTTGGGGGATTCTTGACGAACAAAAAAAAGAAGGATTGCCTCCCGGCAACCCAATCTTCATTAACCTTAAATCTAATACCATGAAAAACACGATGCAAAAGTACAACAATTTATTCAATTATGCAAATTTTTGCACAAAAAACATGTTTTAAAGCATAAAATTCGCAAATTTTGTTACTTAAGATTGACATTTCTGCAACACTTTTTCAAAAACACCCCAATTTTTGCAACCTTTACATTGCATCGCTTTATACCTTAACACGAATTACCACGAATATACCATAAATTTCTCATAAATTAGTACTGATGCGCTAATTATAGACAATAAAAAACAAATGCTGATCAAATTTGAAAGTGAAAGGATGCTCAAAACACACTACATATCAGCATGTTACACAAACATCTAACAAAGTTAACGCATCAGTAGTATTCATAAATTATTGTTGAACTCATTGAATTTACGGATTCATTTATGGGTAATTTATGTTATTATGTCATAAAGCCGGCGAATGTGATTTTACTCGTGATGATAGGGTTCGCCACGCAGGATGGTCATGGCGCGGTAGAGCTGTTCGACGAACAGCAGGCGGATCATCTGATGGCTGAAGGTCATCTGACTGAGTGAAATCATCGTGTTGGCGCGCTGATAGACCTCCTGACTGAACCCGTACGGCCCGCCGATAACGAACGTCAGACCGCGTGTGGAGGTGTTCAGCCATGATTGCAGTTGGCCGGCAAACGTCAGGCTGCGGTACTCCTTGCCGTGTTCGTCCAGCAGAACAACATAGCAGCCCTCCACGGCGCGAAGTATAGCCTCGCCCTCCTGCTGCTTCTGCTGCGACTCGCTCAGGTTCTTGGTGTTCTTCAGATCAGGAATAACCTGAATATCGAACGGGATATAATGCTTGAGCCGCTGTACGTACGTATCAATCATTTTCGGCAACTCCGTGCCGACAGTTTTGCCAACTACTAAGAGAGTGAGTTTCATGTTATGTCAAGAGTCGAAAGTCGAAAGTCGAATGTTTTACGGTGCAAAGATACAAATAAATTTGCATAAATGCAAGCAATTGGGCAGAAAAATTGCAAAAAATGTTGCAAAGTGTTGCAAATATCATTTATTTTTTGTAATTTTGCAGGCAAATGGAAAAAATAACAGAACAAAGCTATGAAACGAATAGTAATAGTTGTGTTGTGCGCGCTATGCGTCAGCCGCGCGTGGGCGGTGCTGCCCGATCTTGAATTGAAAGATGTGGACGGCAATACCGTTCATACCGAGAGTCTCACAGCCGCAGGCAAGCCGATCATCATTTCGTTCTTTGCCACGTGGTGCAAACCTTGCATGCGCGAGTTGCAGGCTATCAGCGAGGTGTATGCCGACTGGCAGCAGGAGACAGGCGTGGAGATGTATATCGTGAGCATCGACCAAGGGCAGGACATAAAGAAAGTCAAACCTCTGGTGGACGGCTACGGATGGGAGTACCACGTGCTGCTCGACCCGAACGGCGAGTTCAAGCGCGCTATGAACGTGCAGAACATTCCCCACTTGTTTGTGATTGACAAGCATGGCAAGACCGTGTATAACCACACCGGCTATACCGATGGCAGCGAGGTGGAGATACTGAGTAAGTTGA
>DBXI01000027.1:49784-50711 GCA_002309255.1 Bacteroidales bacterium UBA1216
GAAATTGAGAGTTAAAATTCTATATATTGCGATTGGTGTGCTACTGTGTTGCTCATCGCTGTGCGCGGCGAGGGACACGGTGTATGTGAGCGGTAGTGTTCAGCACGACGGGCTCTTTCCGACGCGTGACGTGTCGGAGTACCGTGCCCGGCCGCGTGCCAAGTGGGCGAAGATTGACCACCTGAGCAACAACTACATCGACCTGTCGGTGCACTATCTCACCTCCGACGACAACAAGTCGCATTTTCGCGGTGTGACGGCTGCCACACGTGTGGAGCTCAACCAGTGGCCGCTGTTAGGCTACGAACCAGGGTTCGCCGGACACGGCATTGGTCACCTTAGTCTGCGAGCGGACTTCGACTGGGGACACGTCAGTGTAGGCGATATATACGGGCAGTTCGGTTCGGGAATGTTGCTTAACCTGTACGAGAACCGCGACCTGGGTATCGACAACTCGCTGCGCGGCGCAAAGATCTCCGCCGACCCGTACACAGGTATACACCTCACGCTGTTGGGCGGCAAGCAGCGGCGTTACTGGAACTGCTACGCCGACCGCGCCTGGGGATGGAACTATACGCAGGACGCAGCACTCGGTGCTGATCTCAACCTCGAGTTGCACAACTGGATCAAGCCGCTGCAGGACAACAATATTGACCTGACCGTAGGCGGCAGCTACGTGAGCAAGTACGAGCAGCGCGACACGATACTCCGGCCTATAGACGGCATGCTGTACATGTACAACCTACCACGCTGGGTAGGTGCAGGCGAGGTGCGTGCGGAGCTGCAGGCGCACGGCTGGGATGTGATGGCTGAATATGCCTACAAGGCGAATGACCCTACAATTGAAAACGCTATGGATTACCGTCCCGGGCAGGCGTTGCTGCTATCCGCCGGCTACTCGCGCAAGGGATTTTCGGTGCTGGTGCA
>DBXI01000027.1:50757-51478 GCA_002309255.1 Bacteroidales bacterium UBA1216
GTAGGCAGGCTGAACCTGCTGCCCGTGTTCACTCCGCAGCACACGTATTCGCTGGCAGCGCTTTATCCGTACGCTACGCAGTATGTCGAAGGCGAGTGGGCGTTTCAGGCTGAGGTGTGCTACACCTGGCCGCGCAAGACGCCTATGGGCGGACACTACGGCACGACATTCAAACTCAGTGCCGCACATGTGCGCGGGCTGCGCGAACCCGGCTCGTGGGCGATAGACATGAGCAGATCGGGCACGTACTACACCGATATACATCTCGAACTGAACAAGAAGATTAACAAGATATGGAACCTGAACGCCCTGCTGATGTACCAGACGTACAACCAGCGCGTGATAGAGGGCGAAGGCGACCTGGTGCGTGCCGGCGTAGCGGTGCTGGAGAACAAAGTGAAGATCAACAAGAACGTTATTCTGCGCAACGAACTGCAATACCTGTTCACCCGTCAGGATAACGGCCAGTGGGTGGCGGCATTGCTCGAACTGGACTTGTGGCATTGCGTCACGCTGACAGGCTCGTGGGAGTACAACATCGGCGGTGCGCCCAACGAACTGAAGCAGCATTATTACTACGCCGGTGCGACGTACAGCAACGGTGCCCACCATCTGTCAGCCGGGTACGTCAAGTCCAGCGGCGGATTCAACTGTTCGGGCGGCGTGTGCCGTATGGAACCTGAACAGGAAGGTGTAAAAATGAGTTATAACTACACATGGT
>DBXI01000027.1:51610-54836 GCA_002309255.1 Bacteroidales bacterium UBA1216
TGATAGCCGTTCAGCTGCCTGTGGACAGTGCCGGACGCAATCATGTGCTCATCGAGTTCACGGGATTCCGTTGCGTCAACTGCCCGAAAGCTGCTACCGTGGCAGACAAACTGCACCATACATACGGCGAGCGGCTGATAACCGTAGCCATGCACCCGGCATCGAACCCGTTTACCCGTGGTGCGGACAAGTATGACTACACCTGCCCGGCTGCCGATACGTATTACCTGTATATGGGCGGCAATGCCACCACGCCGTTCCCGACGGGAAACATTGACATGCTCGCTTATGACCATGATTATCTGGTCGATTATTCCATGTGGGCAACTCTGCTTGCCGAGCGGATGAACGAACCGGCATCGGTGCAACTCGCAGCCTCCGCATCGTTGAAGCCCGCTACACGGCAACTGACCGTCCGCACCCGCTGCTTTGCTATCGACAGGCAGGATCTGCAGATGGCAGTCTGGCTCGTAGAGGACAGTATAATCGGTGCGCAGGCGTTGCCAGACGGTACGGTGGACACACAGTATTGCCACAACCATGTACTCCGCGCCGCGTTGAGTGCCGAGTGGGGAGAGCCGGTAACCGCCCAACCGCAACCCGAAGAACTGATCTTTGATACCGCTCTGCCCGAGGGCTGCGATGCAAAGCATTGCTCGGTAGTGGTGGTGGCAATGGATCAAAATAAATCGATAATTAACGCTAAACAGATTAAAATAGAATGAAGAAATTAGGTGTACTGCTGGTAGCACTGTGTATGCTGCAGCAGGCTCACGCGCTGATCGTGAGCGTACGAGGCGAGGGCGAGGTGCCCGAGCAGGGAATGGAACTGACCATTACCGAAGGTGTGGAGGATATACTCACCGGGCAATATACTATGGAGCTGGAGGGCGACCTGCTCACTAATGCGGGGTCGGTAACCGTGCAAATAACCCGTTCGGCGGCAGGGCTCACCGACGAGTTCTGCTGCGCCGACAACTGCACGGCGGGCAACGGCGAGACAACCGAAACGAAGCAGTTCAGCCTCAGCGGTCTGGCGCACTGGTACGCACATTATGTGCCTGTAGCCGGATCGGAAGAAACGATTGTCTATACCTTCAGCGACGGCAGCGACAGCCGCACCATAACGGTGCACTACATCTACAGCGCTTCGGCTGTGGAATCGGTCAGCGCCGCCGAACAGCGTGCGGTCAAACGGCTGACCGACGGACAACTGCGTGTGCTGCATAACGGACAGTGGTACACCGTTGACGGAACATTGATTGACAAATAAAATACAAAACTTGATATGAAAACCAGAAATCTCACATTGGGCGTCTGCGCCCTTATGCTCGGCTGGCTGACAGCCTGCCAACCTAAGAATGTACCCGACCCCGTACCTCAGGACGATCCTGCCGCCGATACAACGGCGACCGACGAACCGGAGGTACAACTGCCGTCCGCCTTCCCCAAGAAACATCTGATTGAGGAGTTCACCGGTCAGGATTGCGGTTACTGCCCGTACGGTATGGATTGTGTACACCAGTTTGTTGATAACGATACAAACTGGGTGGTTGTGCTGCACCACTACGGTTATAGCAAGGATCATTTCTCTGTAGCCGGTAGCCAGAGCATAACCAGAAAACTGTCGGTTAACGGTGCACCTGCCATAACCGTTGACCGTAATGCTACCAAGAGCGATGCCGGACGAACGATCACTTTCCACCCGGGCTATCTGCCCTCGGTGAGCAAGACGCAGTTTGAAGACTCGACGATCGCCTCCATCGTGATCACCAACACCTACGATGCTTCGGCACGCAAGTTGCAGGTGCATATCAGCGGTTATGTGCTCGGCAGCGAAGCGCCGGCACTCAAACTCACCGCACTCGTCAAGGAGTCGGGTATGATTGATTACCAGCAGGACTTCTATGCGACCTTCGAAGGCTGGCAGGAGTTCCGCCACTGCAATGCCGTGCGTGCGTTCCTGACTGATCCGTTAGGCGACGCCGTTACGGTCAGCAAGCATGCGTACGAGGCTGACTACGAACTGGATATACCTGCAGCCTGGGTGGCTGACAACTGTGCCGTGGTTGCATTGCTGTCGCAGGACTTCAAGCCCGTAGTACAAGTCGAGCAGCGTCCGGTAGTACCGAACACCGCCGGCGGTGCAGATATCCGTCATGGCGGTATAACGGCTGTGCCGGTCAGTGACTATTATCCCGAACCGGGTGCTACGACTGCTCCGCAGGACTATTCCGGTGTCGCCACTGACACGCTGAATGCTGCCGGAGCGTACTACACCCCGTATCCCAACTACGGATTCAATCTTTGGCAATTACAGGCGTATAATCCTTCAACTACCGTTACGGTCAACAATACGCCCTGTGTTCCGTTTGCAAACATCATGCTGTTCACTCCGCTTACGGATACAGCTATACCTAACGGCACTTATCCCTTACTCACGACTCTCGAGCCGGGCACCGCGTATGCCGGATTCCGTGACGATGAACAGTTCCTTATTGACGGCTCGCAGTTCTACTATACCTCCAGCAGTTATCTGGAGCAGGGGTATCTGGTACCCGAGGTAGAGTGGCTGATTGCCGATGGCACACTCACTATCAGCAGCAAAAGCTGGAAACTTGAAGGTCATGCCCGCAACGGTGCTGTAATCAGTTTGTACGGTAGCACAACTATTCAGAACTGGGGCGCATCCAATGCTCCGCGCCGAGCCCGCCAACAGCCGCGATTGGGCGTATGTGACGCAACGAGCCCTGATAAACATATACCCGTACTGAATGGAACTTTCCGCCGATTATAGCCGTCAGACGATCTGCGCCGTAGCCACAGCTTTCGGCGCAGCGGGTATAGCCGTAGTGCGTGTGAGCGGTGCGAATGCTATACGTGTCGTGGACAGTCTGTTCCGCGGCAGGCATTCGCTATGCGAGGTGCCTACTCATACTGCTCATTACGGTACGATCGGTTCACCTGCCTTAGACGGCAGCAGCCGGAATGTGTTGGACGAAGTGGTCTGCACCGTGTTTCGTGCACCGCACTCCTTCACCGGCGAAGACACGGTGGAGATCAGTTGCCACGGCAGCCTCTTTGTCCAACAGGAACTGGTGCGCCTGCTCATCGATGCCGGTGCGCGAATGGCGGATAAGGGCGAGTTCACCAAGCGTGCGTTCCTCAACGGACGGATTGATCTGGCGCAGGCTGAGGCCGTGGCGGATCTGATTGCCGCTTCTTC
>DBXI01000027.1:54919-64169 GCA_002309255.1 Bacteroidales bacterium UBA1216
CTCGAACTCGATTTTGCCGACCATGAGGAACTGGAGTTTGCCGACCGCTCGCAACTGACCGCTCTGCTGAACTCCGCCGCACAGACCATCAGCAGCCTGATTGCCACCTTCCAGGCAGGCAATGCGATCAAGCAGGGCGTGCAGGTGGCTATCGTAGGTGCGCCCAATGCCGGCAAATCAACGCTGCTCAATGCCCTGCTGGGCGACGAGCGCGCTATAGTCAGCGATATCCGCGGCACGACGCGCGACACGATTGAAGACACAATAATCATCGGCGGCGTGCTGGTGCGGCTCACCGACACCGCCGGTATTCAGTCCACCGAGGATATCATCGAGCAGAAGGGCATAGAACGCAGCCGGCAGGCTATCCGTAAAGCACACATTGTAATCGAACTGCTGGACAGCACCGACCCGCAACCTGTGCTCTCTGCCGATGACCTGAGTCTGCGCCAAGTGCTGCTGCGCGTGCTGAACAAGGTTGATCTGCAATCTTCAAATCCTCAAATTCTCAAATCTTCAAATCCTCAAATCCTCAAATCTTCAAATCTTATATACATCAGCGCCAAACTCGGGGATATACAGCCCTTGCTGTCGCGTCTGGAGAGTGAGGTAGCGCGTCTGACTGCACATACCGACAGCGTGCTGATCAGCAATGCCCGTCACTACGAAGCGTTGTGCCGTGCACAGACTGCTCTTGAGCGTGTGAGCGAAGGCCTGCAGGCGGCACTCAGTGGCGACCTGCTGGCACTCGACCTGCACGACGCACTTGATGCCTTGGGCGAGATAACCGGCGAGGTGTCCTCGCAGGAGGTGCTGAATACCATCTTCGAGCGGTTCTGCATAGGTAAGTGACAGTCATAGCGAAGTCGGGTTAACTACTAACGAACATCTAAAGAACATCCAACGAACAACTAACGTTCGGATTTGAACATTACTTTGACTAAACCTGAAAAAGTGACTATGCATGTATAAAAAAATGCACTTGCGGAAGTGGCGGAAAGTTGGTCACAACAAATTTTTGCATGAGACAGTTGAGATTCTTGAGACACTTATAGTTCTGGCTCAACAACTGTCTCAACTGTCTCAAGTGTCTCATGTAATTTTTTGTTATGGAACTTTGGGACTTTCGCGCAACTAATAGATATACAGAAACTTATAAACATTCAAAATTCCAATAGTCCCAAAATCCCACATCAATTTTAACTTAATCCGTCCAAACTGACAAAGCTGACAGGAAAAATTTTTATTTTTGACAAAAAGATGTGTCCATTGTTGACTTCTTTCACATCTGCTGTTATTCGGGTCGGTCGAGTGCCCAACGGAAGCCGACATAGATTTTCCAGCCGGAGGTAGGTGCCCACACCATCGAGGCATCGAAGGGCTGCGCACCATCCATAGAGACGAGGCCTTGTGCGTCGTAGGTGCCGAGGATAGGTCGATCTTGGCGGAAGTTAGTCATGTTCTCCGCGCCGAGGTAGAGCGAGCAAGTGCGCCAGTACTTGGTAACTTGGGCTAAGAGCTGCGGATACCACTTGTGGTAGGTGCTTCCGTTTCGGGTGTAATACTGGTTACGGTCACCCAGATCAAGGTTATCAGGCATGCGTCCGGGGCCGTTGAACTGCGCCGTGACATCGAACTGCCACTTCTTTAGAGGGGTGACGTAGCTCATGGTGACGAGGCCTTTGAACTTGTTCTGCAACGCTTTCTCGCGGAGCTCATACTGCGCGGTGGCGGTATTGAAGGTGGTTTGACGAACATCGTTGTAGCGGAAGGCGGCGGTGATCGTCCAGCCGCGGAGTACTTCCATCGAAGCCTCTATCTGCGCCGTATGGCTGAACGAGCGGGCACCTGTTACGTCGCGCATATTATACAAGGTGACGGCACTCGGCGAGGCATCGAGGTCAACCAGTATGCCGTCGAAGAAGTTCGTGAAGTAATACTCGGCAGACAATTGCAGGTTGCGTTTGCCGATGGGTATATCGAAGGTCGTGGTCAGACCGGTGTTCATGCTGCGCTCTTGTGCTGCATTGGTCGGCATGTTCCATGTGCGAGTGCTGACAAGAAAACCTGCGTTATCGGCGATGATGTTCGGCGAACGGTAGCCCAGCCCCACGCTGCCACGGAGCGTCCACCACTCGAACGGCGCATAGCGGATGTTCAGTCGCGGGGTAGCAAAGAAGCCGTAACGGGTTGAGTAGTCACCACGGATGCCGGCTATGAGCGAGAGGTTCTCGCCGTGGGTGAACGTGTATTCAGCAAAGATGCCGGGGGTGAACTCTCTTCGCGATAATTGACAATTGACAATTGACAATTGATATTTCAGCGTCTCCCAGTATTGGTCGTAGTTGACAGAGAGGCCTGCGGAGAGTTTGTGGGAGAGTTCGTGGTCTTCGGATCGACCAAGATTGGTCGATTCATTCTGGCTGTGATGATGGTGGTGCTCCTCGTTCGACCAGGTGTTCTGGAAGATGGCATTCAGATAACCGTTCGCCTGCGAGGCTTTCCATGCCTTCGGACCGTAGGTGTTCATCTGGTCGTGGTAGGAACCGGCGGCGATAATTCCGAGCGACATACCGCTTTCCTCATCGAGGATGATGCCGTTCTTCATGTATCCGTCAACGCGGTCGGTGCGCAGGTCAATCAGATAGGGGTTGGCGGGCGGCGTTATACCCATCCGCTTGCCCATAAGGGTCTCGCGTTGTCCGCCGTGACGCTCGTCGTGCAGACCGCGTACAAGGAACATGAACGTATAACTGTCGTTCTTGTAGCGCCAGCGGTTGAGCAGGTTGAGATTGCGGTTGGTGGGCATATCCAGTACACCGTCCATATTGTCATCCATGGGGAAAGCGCCTTCCTGGTAATGCGCCAGGACACTAGTGGAAAGCGTTCCGAGCATCGGGTCGTCGGGTATAGGTATATCCCATCCGCCGGTGATATTCGCCTCGGCGTGCAACTCCTTGTTAAGCATGACATTGACAGCTATGGGCTGCTGCTTATGCGGCTTGAGGTACTCGACGTTGATCTGCCCGGTGATAGCCTCGTAGCCATTGATCACGGACGAGGTACCCTTGCTGATCTGCACGGCGTCCATCCACGAACCCGGGATATACTCCATGCCGAAGGACTGCGCCAGTCCGCGAACAGCCGGGGTGTTCTCGGTCAGCAGTTGCACATACGTGCCGCTCAGGCCGAGCATCTTAATCTGCTTGGCCCCCGTGGCGGCATCAGCGTAGGACACATCCACCGATGCGGTAGTCTCAAAGCTCCCACTCAGGTTACAGCAGGCTGCACGACAGAGTTCGGCTTGGCCGAAGGATTCGGTATTGAACGCCGAGAAGTGCGACTTGATCACCGACTGCCGACGCGCCTCTATGGTCACCTCATCCAGCTGCCGGTCGTCGGGTATAAGTACGATCATCAGCGTGGAGCGATCACGGACGCGCGTGGTGTCGTTGCGGTAACCGAGGAACGAGGTGACGAGCAGCTTCGTCTTACGGATAGGTTCGATCTCGAACATTCCCTCGGCATCGGTTGTGGTGCCGACAGTAGTCTCTGCCCACCAGACGTTGGCACCTACGAGCGGTTCGCCCTTATCGTCCAAAACAACACCTTGCAAGTGGGCAAAAATGGGCATAGAAATGCAAGTAAACCATAGAATAAGCAGGTATTTGGCACATGATGAGCCTAACGGACACCCGTTGCAGCCCTTGCTGCAATCCGTCCGACGCTGCCGGCGGATAACAAGCCACATGCCCACAGCCGCAGCCAGAACAATCAGTATCGTAAGAATCTTTTGAATCATAATAGTAAATTACAGATGAATGCAGCCACCCACGCTATTAGCAGGGAGTTAACTACGGAGAACATCGCCCAGCGCCAGCCAACCTCCTTGCGCAGGGTGGAGACTGTAGCCACGCAGGGGAAGTACAGCAATATGAATACAAGGAACGCGTAGGCCGTACCGGCGGTGAGTGCCATGGTCGTCAGGTCATATCCGAACAGGATAGCGAACGTGGCAGCTATCGCCTCCTTGGCAGGGATACCGGTCATTAGGCAAACGCACATGCGCCAATCAAAGCCTAACGGTGCCATCAGCGGCTCAAGCCATCGGCCAATAGCCGCCAGCCAGCTGGTCTCCATCTCGTTGATGTCGCCGTTGGGGAAGAACTCCAGCGCCCAGATGATGATCGAGGCAAACAGCACAACGGTGGTGATCTTCTTCAGGAAATCCTTCACTCGGAACCACACGTGGCCCACTATCGAGTGCAGCGACGGCAACTTGAAGTCCGGCAACTCGTTCACCGTGTCGTCCTCATGAGTGCGGAACCACTTTGTTTTCTTCAAGATGAACGCCATCACAAAGCTCAGCAACATACCAAGCACATACAGCGAGCCGAGGATGAGCGCGTGGTGGCTATGGAAGAACGTGGAGATCAGCAGTATATACACCGGTAGGCGTGCCGAGCAGCTCATGAACGGCACCATGAGCATGGTCACAGCGCGGTTCTTGGGGTTGGGGATCGTATCGCGGGCGGCGATGATGGCCGGCACGTTGCAGTCAAAGCCCATGAGCAGCGGGAAGAAACTGCGTCCGTGCAAGCCTAAGAGGTGCATAAAGCGGTCCATCAGGAAGTTGACACGAGCGGTATAACCTATATCCTCAATCAAGCTCAGACAGGTAAACAGGATGATGATGTTCGGCAAGGCGGTAACGAGCGATCCTACGCCCTGCACCACGCCATCCGCCAGCAGACTGCGTAGCCAGCCATCGGGCATACGGCTGACGATCAGGTCATACAACCAGTCCACCCCCCCCTGCATCCAGTCCTGAATCGGCCCGCCGATAGCGAACGTAGCCCAGAAGATGAAGGCGATTACGGCGAAGAAGATCGGGAAGCCTGTCCACTTGTTGGTCAAGAGGCGATTGATGCGCTCCTCCCATGTGCGGGTATCTGCATCGGGGTGGACAAGTACCTGCAAGAGCAAACCTTCCATATACGCGTGCCATGCATCTTCGTCGCTTTGTTCCCATCCGTGGACGATGAAGCGTTCGCGAGCCAGCTGATTGGGGGCGATAGCCGCGCGTCGGATGGTCTGACTCAGTTCAAGCAGCCCCTCGCCGGTGAGCGTGCTGACCAGCACCACAGGCACGCCGGTCTGCTCGCGGAACGTAGCCAGGTCAAGACGGTGACCTGTGTTAAGCAGCAGATCGTACCTATTAATGGCTATCACCATCGGATGGCCGTGCTCCATGAACGACGGAGTCATCTGCAAGCACTCCCTAAGCCGCATCGCATCCACCACCTGCAGGACGACATCGGTGGGTGTGGTCAGGGTGTCCATCTGCTCGTGCGACGAACATTCATCATATGCCCATTCGCTGCCTATAGCCGACTGACGCAGCCGGTCGATAACGGCACTCTTACCACTACCGTCCAAACCTACGACCGTTATGTGAAGCTGTTCTGACATTGTTTTGCTAATTGCGACTGCAAAGATACAACATTTTTTTGACATATACAATACCTAAATGTAGGGAATTTTGCAGAAAAGTGCCGATTTATTTGCAAATATGTTTTTTTTTTCGTAATTTTGTAGCCTAAATCGTTTGATCAGTCATGAAGCGACTTCTATTCATAGTTCTTCTCAGCCTCTCCTTTGTTCATTTGTCGGAGGCAGTCGAGCCAGCTCGCGAGTTCCGTGCGGCGTGGTTCACCACGGTCAAGAACATCGATTGGCCTAAGACGCTCACGTCCTGCGACTCGACAGCATCCGTTCAGCAGGAGGAGATGCGGGATATGTTTGACCAGTTGCAAGCCGGTCATATCAACGTGATCTGTTTCCAGGCTCGTCCGTCGTCGGACGCTTTGTATGAGTCATCGTTCGAGCCCTGGAGTCCGGTGCTGACGGGAATCCGCGGCATGGATCCTGGTTACGACCCATTGGCGTTTGCTATCCGCGAGGCACATGCACGCGGTATGGAGCTACATGCCTGGGTCAATCCCTTCCGCTACGAGCGCGTAGCCGGCGAGCGCATAGCCGATATTGAGGACTGCATCGCCAGCGAGGACTCCGATCCTATCCGCGCCGACCACCCCGACTGGCTGCTGACCTACAACAACACGCAGTACAAGGGTGCCATTCTCGACCCTGGTCATCCCGCAGCACGCGCGTATGTAGTTAAGGTACTGATGGAGTTGGTGCGTAACTACGATATCGACGGCCTGGTCATGGATGACTACTTCTACCCCTACGGTGGCACGAAGGATGAGGATTTCAGCAGTCAGCTGGCTTATCAGCCGGACTATCTATCAGTGGACGACTGGCGCCGCGCCTGCGTGAACGAGTTTATCCGCACAATGCACGACTCGCTGCGCGCCGTCAAGCCAGATATTCAGTTTGGGATGTCGCCTTTCGGGATCTACTCAATGACCCAACAGGCAGCCAGCAAGTACGACCTGACGTTACCCGCCGGCATCGTGGGCACGGATGCATGGGCAGACCTGTATTGCGACCCGCTGGCATGGGTGGAAGGCGGATGGGTGGACTACCTTGCACCGCAGCTCTACTGGTCAACCAAAGCCCCCCGGCAAGGTTACGAGACCCTATGCCGATGGTGGTGTGAGAGCGTAGCCGCACTCGACGCACGCCGCAACGATGGCAAGCAGACGCACGTCTATATCAGTCACGCCACCTACCGCTTCGGCGCCGAGGAGCTCGGACTGCAGATTGATCTGAACCGCAAGTATGCGCCGCACAATGCACCCGGCAGCATGTTCTACAACACAAACCAGCTGCTGAACTTCACCGCCGGCAAAGCGCCTGAGAACAGCTGCGAACAACTGACTAGGACTCACTTCCTGAACGCCGTACCTACCCCTCGCGGACTGATCCACGCGGCCGAAAACGACGAGCAGAGTGCCGACAAAACGGAGTGCTGCGACACCATCAAGCAGGACTGGCAAGGCAGCCGGTTCAAACGAGCCACTCTGCGTCAGAAAAGCGACAATTGACTGCTATATTTGCCAATTATCAATTCCCATGGCAAGTTTTTCGCACTAAAATGACCAAAAATTTGCAGATTCTAAAATTATTTTGTATCTTTGTACACTCGCGTTCGGCAAGCGGCTCGCATAGGCTGACCGCTACGCGCTCATCAAAGCGACCGCTGCCTCCGCTCTCCCCACCACAAACACATCGTTGGTTTGTGTCGGGGACCCCATATTGAGGTAGACTAATCAATAACAAACTATGATACTTGACAAACTTGAGAACGCCGATTGGTACTTTGGTTGTGTACCCGGCTTTCAGCAATTCATGAAGTTCTTCAACGACAACGATCTTGAGGAACTTCCCGCATGTAAAATTAAGTTGGACGGTCAGGATCTCATCGTGGAAATCCGCGATCAAGCAGCCAAAGATGAGAAGGACTGCAAACTTGAAGCCCACAAGGATTATATCGACATCCAGATTCCCTTGACCGCAGCAGAAACGATGCTCTGGAGTTCTCTGGAGGACTGCCAGAACGTGATCAAGGAGTACGACGAGGGCAAGGATGTAGAGTTCTACGGTGACAAGCCCTCCGCACGATTCAGCGTGCCAAGAGGATACTTCGCCGTTTTCTTCCCCACGGATGCACATGCCGCAGGCTTAGCGCCGTCCACTTTCCGTAAGATAATTGTTAAAGCTAAAGTAGAATAAATCGACATATTAACTATGCTACAGATTGTACAAAACGAGCCTGGCCTGCAGCCCTATGAGCAGGCGCTACAAGCACGTCACGACTATGCCGAGAGCAAGATTAAGGAGCTCACCGGCGGCAAGAAGAAACTTGCGCCATGGGCTGACGGCTACTTGTATTTTGGTCTGCATCACCTGAACCCCGGATGGGTATTGCGCGAATGGGCGCCCAACGCCACCGCTATCTATGTGAAGGGCGATTTCAATAACTGGGAGAAAGACGAAGCCTATCGTCTCTACCCCGTTGGCAACGGCGTATGGGAAGGTTACTTCACCGAGGAGCAGCTTCACCACATGCAGCACTACAAGCTGCTCGTGGAGTGGTTGGGAGGCTATGGTGAGCGTATCCCGTCCTACGCACGTCGCGTGGTGCAGGATGACCGCACGAAGATCTTCTCCGCCCAGGTCTGGGCACCCGAGAAGGAGTTTGACTTTGGCAAGCGCCGAGGTCCCAAGGCATGGAAACCCGACCGTCCGCTGTTCATCTACGAGTGCCACATCGGCATGGCTACCGAAGAGCAGCGCGTGGGTACCTACAACGAGTTCCGCGAGAACGTGCTGCCGCGCATAGCCGCACTGGGATACAACTGCATACAGATGATGGCTATCCAGGAGCACCCATACTACGGATCGTTCGGATACCATGTGTCGAACTTCTTCGCCCCCTCATCGCGTTTCGGCACGCCCGAGGAGCTCAAGCAGCTCATCAAGGCTGCGCACGACAAGGGCATAGCTGTCATCATGGATATCGTGCACTCCCACGCCGTGAAGAACGAGCTGGAGGGACTGGGTAACTTCGACGGTACGCCCTATCAATACTTCCACGACGGCGCGCGCCGCGAACATCCGGCTTGGGACAGTCTGTGCTTCAACTACGGCAAGAACGAGGTGATGCACTTCCTGCTCTCCAACTGCAAGTACTGGATGGAGGTTTACGACTTCGACGGCTTCCGCTTCGACGGCGTGACATCAATGATGTACCTCAGCCACGGACTGGGCGAGGATTTCAACGGTTATCAGTCGTACTTCAATGGCAACGAGGACGGCGATGCTATCTGCTACCTCACACTGGCCAACAAACTGATCCATGAGGTGAAGAAAGATGCTATCACTATCGCCGAGGATATGTCCGGCATGCCGGGTATAGCTGCGCCGTTTGCCGATGGTGGCATGGGATTCGACTATCGTCTGGCGATGGGTATACCTGACTTCTGGATCAAGTACATCAAGGAGGTGCGCGACGAGGACTGGAAGGCCGGTCATATCCTGTACGAGATGACCAACCGCCGTCAGCACGAGAAGACAATCTCATACGCCGAGAGCCACGACCAGGCACTCGTGGGCGACAAGACAATCATCTTCCGCCTGATCGATTCCGACATGTACTGGCACTTCGAGCACGGTCACTCCACCTATATGGTTGACCGCGGCATAGCTCTGCATAAGATGATCCGACTCATCACAGCCACCACCACCAACGGCGGATACCTCAACTTCATGGGTAACGAGT